>CAYJEO010000017.1:0-14974 GCA_964369355.1 uncultured Muribaculaceae bacterium
AATAATTTTATTAAACCAGGATTACAAGACTTATGTGTATCTAGAACTTCATTTAAATGGGGAGTTCCAGTTACATTTGATGATAATCATGTTGTATATGTTTGGATTGATGCATTAAGTAACTACATAACTTTCTTAGGTTATGATGTAGATAGTACTTCAGAAGAATTTAAAAAATATTGGCCTTGTGATGTTCACTTAATAGGTAAAGATATTTTAAGATTCCACACTATTTACTGGCCAATTATTTTAAAAGCGTTAGATTTACCAATGCCTAAAAAAGTATTTGGGCACCCTTGGGTTTTATTTGATAATGATAAAATGAGTAAGTCAAAAGGAAATGTTTATTATGCTGATGACTTAGTAAATATTTTTGGAGTAGATGCAATAAGATATTATTTCTTACATGAAATACCATTTGCTCAAGATGGAAACTTTACTTTAGAATTATTAATTGAAAGAATTAACTCAGATTTAGCAAATGTTTTAGGTAATTTAGTTAATAGAACAATTGCAATGGCTCATAAATACTTTGATGGTGTAGTACCAGAAAGTAATTGTTTAGAAGCAATAGATGAAGAGTTAATTGAAGTAGTTAAAAACGCTAAAATAAATGCTGTTAAATATATGGACGAATTAAGAGTAGGAGACTCTTTAGAAGCAATATTTGATATCTTTAAAAGAAGTAATAAATATATAGATGAAACAACACCTTGGATATTAGCAAAAGATGAATCTAAAAAAGAAAGATTAGCAACAGTAATTTATAATTTATTAGAAGCAATTAGACAAGGTTCTGTTTTATTACAAGCATTTTTACCTGATACAGCAGAAGAAATATTTAGTCAATTAAATACACAAAATAAAGATTTTGACTCTTTAAATGAGTTTAATGGATTAGATAATGGAATAAAATTAAATGAAGCTAAACCTTTATTTATAAGAATTGATAAAGAAGCAAAATTAAAAGAATTATTAGATTAATTCTTTTTTTGTATACAAGTGTAAAATGTCGATAATTGTTTACAAATAATAATTGCATTTTATTTATATTTATTATAATATTAATCTAGAGCGTGTTAAAAAGGAGAATGTATGTCAATTTTTAAGAGCAACGAGAGTGCAGTTTTATTTTTAGCAGTATCAACATTATTCATTTTGATATCTGGAATTGTAGCTTCTAAATTAGAAATGATAGATGTAGTTTATTTTTTAACATCACTAGGTTTTGCATATAAGTATTTCAAAATAAAAGCATTTTAAAAATTATACTTTAGTGGTATAATTTTTTTGGTGGTTAAAATGTATATAGATACGCATTGTCATATAAGTGAAAAAAATTATGACATAAAAAAATTAATAAAAGAATTAGGGAATAATAAAATGTTATTATCTGGAAGCGATTTAGAAAATAACTTAGAAGTTATAGAAAATATGAAAAAATATAATTTAAATGGTACTTTAGGATATCATCCTTTAGACGTGGATGAATTAAATGAAACTCATCTTACTTTATTAGAACAACAAATTAATGAAAATAAAGTTATAGGAATAGGTGAAATAGGTTTAGATTATTATTATAGTAGTGATTCAAAAGAATTACAAAAATATTTTTTCATAGAACAAATAAAACTAGCAAAAAAATACAATTTACCTATAGTAATTCATACAAGAGATAGTATTCAAGATACATATGATATAGTAAAAGAATACTGTGTAGGCATGAAATTAGTATTACATTGTTATAGTGGAAGTCTAGAAATGGCCAAATTATTTGTAAAATTAGGAGCAAGATTAGGAATATCTGGTGTAATAACCTTTAAAAATGCAAAAAATTTAGTGGAAGTTGTAGAAAACATTGATATAAAACATTTATTAGTAGAAACTGACTGTCCTTATTTAGCTCCAACACCATTTAGAGGTAAGCAAAATACACCTTTAAACATACCATTAATTATAGAAAAAATAGCCGAAATTAAACGTATGACTTATGAAGAGGTAGCAAAAATTACCACTCAAAATGCAATAGATCAATTTGACTTAAAAAATATATTATGATAACATTTTAGTATATTAGAGGTGAAGATATGAATATATATTTACTAGACTTATTTTTCAAATGGTTAAGCTTTTTAGTAATATCTATAAGTTCTTTAATAGGGACATATAGTACTCAAAGTTTTATAGTACATAATAATAACTTTAATACAACTAAAACAGGAGAAGTTATAAATTACACTACTCAAACAATATATGATAACACTTTACCAACAGGAGAAGTTAATGTAATAACTGAAGGTGTTAATGGATATGTTGTTACTAAAGAAGATGGAAGCATTGAAGTATTAGAGCAAATGGTACCAGAAGTGTTAGAAGTAGGAACTGGATATAAAGCAAGTTATGTTGGTAAAATTACTAACTATGGACCAGACTGTTTAGGATGTAGTTCGCAGGGATATGTAGCTTGTAAAACTATGGAAGGTCAATATTTAAGCTTATTTGATACAATTTATTATGATGACCATGAATATGGCGATGTAAGAATATTAGCAGCAACACACACAGTATTTCCTTGTGGAAGTATAATATTAGTATCAAGAGATGATGTAATGTTTTATGGTGTAGTATTAGATACAGGGTCTGCAATGCGTAATGCTTGGAACGATGATAGATTTGTTATTATGGATTTAGCACACTATTCACAATATGATGCTAAATATGATGATTTAATCAATGGATATAATGTAACTTATGAAGTAAAAAGATGGGGTTGGTAAACCTCTTTTTTTATGCTATAATAACCTCGGTGATTTATATGGATTATTCTCCTAAGAAAATGAAAGAAAAATTAGAACAAAATAATTTTAATTTTAAAAAGAATTTTGGGCAAAATTTTATAATAGATGAAAATATAGTAACTAGTATAGTAGATAAAAGTAAAGTAGACGATACTACTTTAGTAATTGAAATAGGACCTGGAGCTGGTTCTTTAACTAATAAGTTATGTAGTAAAGCAAAGCATGTACTTTGTTATGAAATAGATACAAAAGTTGAAAACATTTTGTTATCTAATTTAAAAGAATATAATAATTTTGACATTATATTTGATGATTTTTTAAAAAGAAATTTAAAAGAAGATTTAAAAAAATATAACTATGATAAATTATATGTAGTAGCTAATTTGCCATATTATATAACAACTCCTATTATTATTAAATTAATAGAAGAAAATGTTGGTGTTGATAAAATAGTAGTTATGGTACAAAAAGAAGTAGGAGACCGATTTAAAGCAAAACCAGGTTCAAAAGATTATTCTTCTTTATCAATATTCTTAAGTTATTACTTTGATGTAAAAAAATTAATAGATGTATCTAAACATGTTTTTTTGCCAAAACCTAATGTCGATAGTATTGTAGTAGAATTTAATAAACTAGAAAGTAATTTAGAATTAAAAAATAAAGACTTATTTTTTAAATTAGTAAGAGAAAGTTTTACACAAAAAAGAAAAACATTAAGAAATAATTTAAAAAGTTATGATTTAGTTAAAATAGAAGAAGTATTAAAAAAATATAATTTTGATTTAACAGTAAGAGCAGAACACTTATCTTTAGAAATATTTGTTGATATAGCAAATAACTTATAAGAGCATAATGCTCTTTTTTTTGACAAATAAATACATAATAAAAATATATTATTAATTAGGTGATTATATGGATTTAATTAATAATGTTCTTTGGGCAATAGCAACAGTTTTTATAATAATATCAGGAATTTATTTTACTTTTAAATTTAATTTTATGCAGTTTAAAATATCAAAAATGATGAAATATTTATTTGAAAAAGAAAAACATAAAGGAATAAGTACAATTGATTCTTTAATGTTAGTATTAGCTGGTAGAATAGGTGTTGG
This sequence comes from uncultured Muribaculaceae bacterium, assembly GCA_964369355.1. GTDB lineage: Bacteria > Bacillota_I > Bacilli_A > RF39 > UBA660 > CAYJEO01. The sequence goes on from CAYJEO010000017.1 coordinate 3,911, forward strand.
AAGTATTGCAGGAGTTGCTTTAGCTATTTATTATGGTGGAGTTGGAAGTATTTTTTGGATGTGGATATCTGCAATTATACTTGCTCCTAATTGCTTTGCAGAAACAGTTTTAGGTATTATGTATAAAAAAAAGGATGAATTAAATATTTATAAAGGAGGACCTAGTTATTATATAGGTGAGGGTCTAAAAAATAAAAATTTAGCTTTTACATATGCATTAATTATATTATTTAGTTATATCGTAGGTTTTATTGGTATACAAGCTAATACAATTACTGTTTCACTAAGTGAAATTATTCATATAGATAAATATATAATAGGAATAATTATTTGTATATTAACTTCTTTAGTTATATTTGGTGGTATAAAAAGAATCAGTAGCATTACTAGTAAATTAGTGCCAATAATGACTGTTTTTTATGTTGTTGTTTCACTAACTATACTTATATTAAACTTTTATTTAATTCCTAATATATTCTTCTCTATAATAACAAATGCCTTTAATATATCTTCATTTACAGCAAGCTTTATACCAATGGTTATTATAGGGATTCAAAGAAGTATATTTTCAAATGAAGCAGGATTAGGAACTGGAAGCATTGCAAGTTCTACAGTTGAAAGTAATAATTATATAAAGGATGGATATATACAAACCTTTGGAATATACATAACAACACTTTTATTAGGCACAATTACAGCTTTGGTAATTTTAACAACAGATTATAGTAGTATTAATTTTACTAATATAAATGGTATAGAAATAACTCAATATGCATACTTTTTTCACCTAAATGAACTAGGAAATTATTTTGTATTTATAAGTATATTTTTATTTTCTTTTTCAACTATATTAACTGGATATTATTATGGAGAATCAGCTTTAAAATATTTAATTAAAACAAATAAAACAAGTTTGACTATATTAAAAATATGCACTTTAATAAGTGTGTTTTTTGGAAGTATTTTAAGTTCTTTATTTGTGTGGAAAATAGTAGATATATTCGTAGCAATATTAGCAATTATAAATATTTATGCATTATTGAAACTAAAAGATGAATTTAGATATTTAAAAAAATAAAAAGATGATATAATATATATGGTGATAATATGGATAAAGTAATAAAAATAGACATAAACATTGATCACATCAAAGATATTTTAGCTCCTTTTAATGATAAAATCATAAAAGATGAATTAATTTCTTATTTATTTGAAAGTTGTAAAGGAAAAAGCATAAAAGATAAAGTATTATTAAATATAGGGCATATATGTTTTTTAAGTGACTCAGAAAAAGAAGAAATAAAATATTTAATAAATAATAGTTTATTAAAGGAATTGGATGAAAATAATATTGAAATAAAACTAGATAGAATAAGATACTTAATTGCTTTAGTAATTGGTATTATATTAATAATCATAGGATTTTTAAATATAAATGTTATTTTAAGTGAAGTATTTAATATATTTGGTTGGGTTGCTATTTGGGAAGTAGGATATAAATTGTTTTTTACAGATACTAAAAGAAATAGAAAAATAAAAAGAACAAAACAATTATTAAATTGTGAAGTTTTATTTACTAAAAAATAATGAATAATTGGGATTTAATTTTAAAAGAAGAATTTAATAAAGAATACTTTGTTGAATTAATGTCTTTCCTAAAAGAACAATATTCCAATGATATAATATATCCGAAATATGAAAATATTTTTAATGCTTTTAAATTAACAGATTATCAAGATGTTAAAGTAGTAATACTAGGACAAGATCCATATCACGGAGAGAATGAGGCACACGGTTTATCATTTTCAGTAGAAAAAGGGGTTAAAAGACCTCCATCATTAAACAATATGTTTAAAGAATTATACACAGATTTAAATATAACAAGAACTAATAATAACTTAACAGACTGGGCTAATCAAGGAATTTTATTATTAAATACAGTTTTAACAGTAAAAAAAGATACAGCATTTTCGCATCGCAAAAAAGGATGGGAAATATTCACAGATGAAGTTATTAAAAGATTAAATGAAAAAGAAGAAATGGTTATTTTTGTTTTATGGGGTAATGCCGCTAAGAGCAAAAAACAATTAATAGATTTGTCTAAACACAAAATAGTTGAAGGCGTACATCCATCACCATTATCAGCATCAAGAGGATTTTTTGGAAGTAAACCATATTCTACTATTAATAATATTTTAAAAGATAACAATATTAAACAAATAAATTGGGGTGAAGTAAATGAATAAAACATATGAATATTTATTAAAAGATCTAAAACTTAAATACAATGATACAGTTATAGTAGCATTATCAGGAGGACCTGATTCTATGGCTTTAGCATCTTTATTATTAAAACTAAGAAAGGCACTAGATATAAATGTAGTATGTGCACATGTAAATCATAATACAGGACGCGCAGGACAAGAAAAAGAACAAAAATATGTAGAAAAATTTTGTGCATATAATAATTTAATATTAGAAACATTTGTAATAGAGCAATATGGAGATGATAATTTTCACAATGAAGCGCACAGTAAAAGATATGAATACTTTGATTCTTTAGTAAAAAAATACAAAGCCAAATATTTACTTACTGCACACCATGGGGACGACTTAATGGAAACTATTTTAATGCGTATTGTAAGAGGTTCTACATTAAGGGGATATTCTGGATTTAGTAAAACAATAAAAAAAGATAAGTACTATATTGTAAGACCTTTAATAAATGTAACAAAAAAAGAAATCTTATCTTATTTAAAATTAAATAAAGTAAAATATATGGAAGATGAATCAAATAACTTAGATGTTTATACAAGAAATAGATTTAGAAAATATATTGTACCTAATTTAAAAAAAGAAGATGAAAATGTACATAATAAATTTTATAAATTTTCTAAAACTTTATTAGAATATAATGAATATATTGAAAAACAAGTAAAAAAAGAAATAAATTTAGTATATAAAGATAATGTTATAGATATAGATAAATTTTTAAAATTAGATAAAGTAATAGGAATGAAAATAATTTATACAATGTTAGAAGATACATATCAAGATACATTAATGCTTATAACAGATAATCATGCTGAACTATTATATAATTTAATATCATCTAAAAAAGCTAATCTATCAATTTACTTACCAAATAATATAGTCGCTAAAAAAGCTTATAAAAAATTAACTTTAGTTAAAAATGAAATAAAAGATAATGAATATGAAATAGAATTTTTTGAGTATGCTAACATACCAAATGGAAAAAATATTCAATTAGTTAAAAAAAGCACAAGCGATACAAATAACATATGTCGAATAGATAAAACTTTAGTGACAATGCCACTGCATATACGCAGTCGTAAAAATGGTGATAAAATGAGTGTAAAAGGAATGTTAGGTAGTAAAAAAATAAATGATATATTTATCGATAATAAAATACCTATGGATTTACGAGATACATGGCCTATAGTAGTAGATTCAAAAGGGGAAATCGTTTGGTTACCTGGACTTAAAAAATCAAAATTTTGTAAATCAATAGATGAAAAGTATGATATAATACTTAGGTACTATTAAAAGGAGGAACATTATGAACAAAAAAACAACAAAAAAAGGATTTTCTTCATATTTATTGCTATTTGTTATTTTAATGGGAGTATTATATTTCTTTAATGCTTTAAATACAAAAACAAATGCTATTACATATGATCAATATTTAGATTTAGTAGAAAAAGGAGAGGTAGTTGATATATATATCACACCAAGAAACTCTGCTGGAGTATACGAAATAAGTGGTACACTAGAAAGTTATAATGAAAATGAATCATTTTTCTTTAGAGCACCAATATCAAATGAGGTAATGGAAACAATATTAGATTCAGCAGAATTAAATGATATAGAAATTAATACTAAAGCTGATCCAGATTCAAGTGCATTTTTAATATTCTTAATAAATGTATTACCAATGATTTTATTATTAGGATTCGCATTTTTCTTTATTTCAAGACAAATGGGTGGAAACAATAAGTCAATGGATTTTGGAAGAAGTAGAGCTAAATTAAATGTTAATGGAACAAAAGTTACATTTAATGATGTAGCAGGATTAGATGAAGAAAAAGAAGAATTAGCAGAGATTATCGATTTCTTAAAAATGCCTAAAAAATTCCAAAAAATGGGTGCAAGAATTCCTAAAGGGGTTTTATTAGTAGGGCCTCCAGGGACCGGTAAAACTTTACTTGCAAGATCAGTAGCTGGAGAAGCAAAAGTGCCTTTCTACTACATAAGTGGATCTGACTTCGTTGAATTATTTGTAGGTGTTGGAGCAAGTCGTGTAAGAGATATGTTTAAACAAGCAAAACAATCTGCACCATGTTTAATCTTTATAGATGAAATAGATGCTGTAGGGCGTCAAAGAGGAACTGGTGTAGGTGGAGGACACGATGAACGTGAACAAACATTAAACCAATTATTAACTGAGATGGATGGATTTGGAGCCAACGAAGGAATTATTGTTATTGCTGCAACAAACAGACCAGACGTATTAGACCCAGCATTATTAAGACCTGGTAGATTTGATAGACAAGTTACAGTTAACTTACCAAATATAACAGGAAGAGAAGATATCTTAAAAGTACACGCTAAAGGAAAAACTTTTGATAAAAAAGTAACTTTAGAACATATAGCTAAAAGAACAGTTGGTTTTTCAGGAGCAGACTTAGAAAACTTACTTAATGAAGCAGCTTTACTTACAGTAAGAAGAGGTAAAGAAGCAATTGGTGCATCTGAATTAGATGAAGCACACGATAGAGTATTAATGGGGCCAGCTAAGAAAAGTCACAAATACACGGATAAAGAGAAAAAAGTTGTTGCTTACCATGAAGCAGGTCATGCAGTAGTAGGTCTTAAATTAGATGGAGCAAACGACGTTCAAAAAATAACTATCATTCCAAGAGGTATGGCTGGTGGATATAACTTAATGTTACCGAAAGAAGAAACTTACTTATCAACTAAAAGTGAATTATTAGAAACTATTAGTGGATTATTAGGTGGACGTGTAGCAGAAGAATTTATATTTAATGAAGTAACAACAGGCGCTCATAATGACTTTGAAAAAGCAAGTAAAATTGCCAGATCAATGGTTACTGAGTATGGTATGAGTTCATTAGGACCAGTACAATTTGAACACCAAAGTTCAAGTGTATTCTTAGGTAGAGATTATAATAAAACAAGAAATTTCTCATCACAAGTTGCTTTTGAAATAGATCAAGAACAAAGAAAAATTATTGAAGAGTGTTATAAAAAGACTCAAAAAATTATAAGTGAAAATAAAGATTTATTAGATTTAATTGCTAATACTTTATTAGAACATGAAACTATTACAAAAGAAGAAATAGATCATTTAGCTACTCATGGTACAATGCCAGATACTAAAGATGCTACTTTAGAAGATTTAACTTTAACTGATTTAAAATCTTTAGCAAAAGAAAAAGGTTTAAAAGGTTATACTAAAATGACTAAAGAAGAATTATTAGAAAAATTAAAATAAGAGCAAAAGCTCTTTTTTTTGTTATTTTATAAAGGTAGACTTAACTAAAAAAAAATGATAAAATGATTTTAGGTGAAGAGTATGACAGAACAATTACTTTTAGAAGTATTTTTAATGATATTTATACCATTTATAACAGTAGTGGTATTAATTCCTTTTATGAAAAAATTAGCATTTAAAATAGGTGCAACAGATAAACCTAGAACTAGACATATCCATAAAAAAGAAATGCCTAAACTAGGTGGACTAGCAATTTTTATAGGATTTTTAGTAGGTTATATGTTATTTGGAGAACCAAGTGGTATAATGAATGCCATTTTAATAGGTAGTTTTGTAATTATATTAGTAGGTATAATAGATGATATTGTAGAACTAGATGGGTTATCTAAAGTATTAGGACAAACAGTAGCCGCTTGTATAATTGCTTTTTATGGTCAAATATTATTACAAGATGTATCTTTCTTTGGAATATATATAGATTTTGGAATACTTACATATCCATTAACAGTTTTGTTTATATTAGCTTGTGTTAACAGTATTAATTTAATAGATGGAATGGATGGATTATCAGGTGGTATATCATCTATATATTTCCTAACAATAGGAATAATTGCTTTAATACAAAAACAATTCGGATTAGATTATGTATTAACATTTGTAATGTTAGGTTCTACTTTAGGGTTTCTAACTTATAACTTTTATCCAGCTAGTATATTTGCAGGAGATACAGGTTCAATGTTTATGGGTTTTATTATTTCTATAATAGCTTTACTTGGATTTAAAAATGTAACATTATCTTCATTAATAGTTCCTTTATTAATATTAGCAATTCCTTTTTTTGATACAGGATGTGCTATTTTAAGAAGATTATTAAAAGGTGAAAAAATAAGTAATGGTGATAAATTTCATATTCACCATCAACTATTAAATAAAAAATTTTCACATATAACAACAGTTTTAATAATATATTTTATAAATATTTTATTTGCAGCAGCATCTATATTTTATGTATTAGAAAATAGAGAACTAGGTTATATGATATATGGTGTTCTATTATTTATCGTATTAATATTTGTCACTAAAACAAATATTATATTTGAAAAAAAAGAAAAAAAATTTTTTAAGAAAAAATAGTATAAAAAGTACTATTTTTTTTATACTATAAAAGGTGATACTATGATTAATGAAATTATAAATACAGATATAAATGAATTAGTAAACGTAATTGGAAGGTGTATATTATCTTTAATAACATTGTTTTTAGTAACTAAACTATTAGGAAAAAAACAAGTATCAGAACTATCTTTATTTGATTATGTAATAGGAATATCAATAGGTAACTTTGCAGCTGAAATGACGATTAATTTAGATTCACAAATATTAAATGGAACAGTAGCAGTATTAATATTTGGTTTTATAGCATATTTCATTTCATACTTAACTATGAAAAGTATATGGTTAAGAAGGTTTTTTATGGGAGTTCCTACTATTTTAATACAAGAAGGAAAACTATTAGAGCAAAGTTTAAAAGAAGTAAGATTTGATATTAATGACTTATTGGAAGAATGTAGGACAAAAGGTTATTTTGATATATCACAAATTCAATATGCTGTAATGGAGGTAAATGGAGAAGTAAGTATATTACCATATGAGAAACATAGACCAGTTACATTATCAGATTTAAATATTAGATCCGATAATAAAGGATTATGTGCAAATGTTATAATAGATTCTAAAATAATGAAAAATAATTTAGAAGAAATAAATATGACTGAAAATCATTTACTAAAATTATTAAAAAAAAGAGGATATAAAAATTTAGATAAAATATTATTAGCAACAATAGATAAAACATCATCTTTAGTTATATATGAAAGAAACAAAGAAGAAAAAATATTATCGGTTTTAGAATGATTAACTAATGCTTTACACTATAATAAAAAAATAAATACCTAATTTTATTTAATTATGCTATAGTATAGTAGGTGATAATATGGAGAGACATTTTTGTGCAGCAGCATTTATAATTAATCCTATTGATAGAAAATTATTATTAGTAAAACATAAAAAATTTAATAAATGGGTTCAACCAGGTGGACATATAGAAAATTTAGAAACACCAGAAGAAGCAGTATTAAGAGAAGTTTTTGAAGAAACAGGATTAAAAATCAAATTAGTAGGAAATAGATTTCCTCGCGAAGAAGATTTTATAAGACCTTTAGCAATTCAAAAAAACAAAAGAGCTGATGGTGGATTAAATATTGATTTTATGTATGTTGCAATACCAACAGGAGAAGGTAATTTACAACATGATCCAAATGAATCTTATGAAATAGGTTGGTTTGATCGTATTGAATTAGATAAAATGGATATTTTTAATGATATAAAAATTACATATGATTATATTTTAGAAAATTTAAAAATAAGTTAACAGTTTTTTTAACTGTTTTTTATTTTGTTATATCTATTTACTTTAGTTATTAAAATGTGCTATAATACGGCAGTTAAGGAAGTGTTTTATGAAAGAAATTAGAAATATTGCAATTATTGCCCATGTAGACCATGGTAAAACGACATTAGTAGATAAACTTTTACAAATGTCAGGGACTTTTAGAGACAATGAAGAAACATCTTCAATGGATTCTAATGCCTTAGAAAAAGAAAGAGGAATTACAATTTTAGCAAAAACAACTGCTATAAATTATAAAGACTATAGAATTAATATCTTAGATACACCAGGACATGCTGACTTTGGTGGAGAAGTTGAACGTATTATGAACATGGTTGATGGAGTTTTATTAGTTGTAGATGCTTATGAAGGTACAATGCCTCAAACAAGATTCGTACTAAAAAAAGCTTTAGAAGCAGGAGTTATTCCAATTGTTGTAGTTAATAAAATAGATAAAGAATCAGCTCGTCCAAAAGAAGTAGTAGACGAAGTAATTGATTTATTTATTGAATTAGGTGCTGATATAGATCAATTAGATTTCCCAGTACTATATGCATCAGGATTATCAGGAACTTCAAGTTTAAGTCCAGATGTAGCAACACAAAAAGAAACAATGGATCCAATCTTAGATTCAATAATCGAACATATTCCAGCTCCAGATGTTAATGTTGAAGGTGGATTACAATTCCAACCAGCTTTATTAGACTATAACGACTTCGTTGGAAGAATAGGTATTGGACGTATAAAAAGAGGAACTGTTAAAATTAATGAAATGGTTTCATGTGTTAGATTAGATGGTTCTGTTAAACAATTTAGAATCCAAAAAATGTTTGGTTACTTAGGTTTAAAAAGAATTGAAATTACTGAAGCCAGTGCAGGACAAATCGTTGCAATAGCAGGTTTACCTGACATAAGTGTTGGTGAAACTGTATGTACTATTGGTAAAGAAGATGCATTACCACACTTAAGAATTGATGAACCAACTTTACAAATGACTTTCGGAGTTAACACTTCACCGTTTTGTGGTAAAGAAGGTAAATTAATTACTTCTTCTAAAATAGAAGAAAGATTAAGAAAAGAAACTGAAAGAGATGTATCTTTAAAAGTTGAACCAAATGATTCTGAAAGTTTTATCGTTTCAGGTCGTGGGGAATTACATTTATCTATTTTAATTGAAAATATGAGAAGAGAAGGTTTTGAACTTCAAGTTTCTAAACCTATCGTTATTACAAGAGAAATAGATGGTGTTATGTGTGAACCGTTTGAAGATGTACAAATAGATGTACCTGAAGAATATGTTGGTTCAGTAATAGAAGCTTTAGGAAATAGAGAATCTATTATGGAAAACATGGTTAATACAGATGGTCAAGTAAGATTACTTTATACTTCACCTTCACGTGGATTAATTGGTTTTTCTACTGAATTTATGACTATTACTAAAGGTTATGGTATGTTAAATCATACATTTAAAGAATATAGAAAACAAGCTGGTGCAAAAGTTGGAGAAAGAAAACTTGGTGTACTAGTTTCTATGGAAAATGGTAAAGCTACTGCTTATGCATTAGGACAATTAGAAGATAGAGGAACTATGTTTATCGAACCATCTACTGAAGTTTATGAAGGTATGATAGTAGGTGAGCATAATCAAGATAATGATTTAGCTATTAACGTTGTTAAAGGTAAAAAATTAACTAATACTCGTGCTTCTGGTTCTGACCATACTACAGTATTAAAAAGACCTAGACAAATGTCTTTAGAAGATTGTTTAGCTTACTTAAATTATGATGAATTAGTGGAAGTTACTCCATTAAGTTATAGATTACGTAAAAAAATATTAAATACTGAATTAAGAAAAAAATCTTATAAAGGTAAATAAGAATAAAAGACCTAGTTTTTAGGTCTTTTTTTCAATTCTTCATAATATTCTTTTAATTCTTTAAATCTGTCATAATGAACTATTTCTCTTTGTCTTAAAAACATTAAAGGTCCTAATATATCGGGATCACTAGTCATATCGATTAAATGTTCATAAGTTGCTCTAGCTTTCTGTTCTGATGCCATATTAGATTCTAAATCAGCTATAGCATCTCCTGTTGTACTTATATAATTAGCTGTAAATGCATTACCAGAAGAATCGCATGGGAATACTGCATGATTAAATTTAGCATAATGACTTCCTAATCCAACACTTTCTAATTCTTCTATACTTGCTCCTTGCATTAGTTGATATATCATCGCAGCGATTATTTCACAGTGTCCTATTTCTTCTGTTCCAATATCTGTAAGTAATGCTTTCCCTCTATCATCTGGCATTGTATATCTTTGATTTAAATATTGAATACAAGCTCCTAATTCCCCATAAGGACCTCCGTATTGTTCTGATAAATATTTAGCCATTTTTAAATCTTTGTTTTTTATATTAACTGGATATTGTAGCGTTTTTTTATAAATCCACATAAAAACCTCCTATATACTTTCCCAAGGCCAAGGAGATTTTATCCAGCCCCAAGAATTATCTTGTAAATTATCATCATTTACAAATAATGGACCATATTTATTTTCATAATATGATATAAATGTAGTTAAATCTACATTATATTGTTCAAATAACTTTCTAGCAGCTAAATTTTCTGGATGTAAATCTAAATATAAATTTAAGTCATGACATGCAAATGATAAAGATTGTATTGCTAACATCCATTCAGATTGTTCACTAGTAGGACTTAGTTCTACAGGTTTAGTAAATCGATATGTATTATATAATTGAGGATACATATTCCCTCTAATAAAGCCTTGATAAGGATCATATATATTATCTAAACTTTCATAAGGAAATTTTTCTTCTCTATAAAAATTATTATAATTATAATAGTTATTCATAATTACCTCCTAAAATAAGGTATGTATGACCTATATTTTTGTATAGGTTTTTTAACTATATTTTAAAAAGGTATTGCTTTTTTCTAAAAAATAAAGTAAAATATATTTCGTAGTCAAATGGCGGTTATGGTGAAGTGGTTAACACGGCAGATTGTGGTTCTGTTATTCGAGGGTTCGATCCCCTCTAGTCGCCCCATTA
>CAYJEO010000018.1:0-14931 GCA_964369355.1 uncultured Muribaculaceae bacterium
ACTCATTACTTTACTTTCAACATATTCATTTACTTTATTTATATCTATATTTATTAATGATTCATCTTTGCACATATTAAGTATTTGTTCTTTTGTATAATTAGCAAATATGTAATGCCCTATTGTATAAGCCATATGATAGTTTTTATTAATAGTGTGAAAGTTTTTATTTAATGTTTCTAAAGTAGTATTTATATGCACTAATTGATAATTATTTGTTAGATTAGTAGCTAATGCTTCATAAAAGCATATATTTTCATTTAGTTTACTCCCTTTTACTATTGATTGACATATATGAACTATTTCATGAGTAATATAATTTATATATTCATCTTTAGTTATCTCACTATGTTCTTTTGTTTTTTTACATTGTTCTAAACTTAATATATTTATATTACCATCGTGAGTAGACATTATCATATAATCTTGATATTCAAAATTTAAATAAGGTTGTAAATAAACTTTAAAAGAATTCATATCATCATATACTTTTATAACTATTTCATTATCTAATTTATTTATATTAAAAAAATTAAATATTTTTTTACTTTTTTCTTCTATTTCATTTATAAAATTTAAATCACCTATTATTTTAAAATTTTTATTCATACTATCACCTGTATAAATTATAACATAATATAAAAAAAATAACACTTTGTGCTATTTTCTTAATTTGTCTAAATTAGCATTATAATCACCATTTGTTATAAAACTACCAACAACTGCAATATCTGCTAAATCATTAATTAAATTAATTGTTTCATCATTTATTCCACCATCTACTTCAATTAAATAATTATAGTTATTTTCTTTTTTTAGCTGTTTTAAAAGTTTTAATTTTTCTATAGTTTCTATAATAAATAATTGTCCTCCATATCCTGGATTAACAGACATTACTAATACTAAATCAATATAAGGTAAATAAGGTAATAATAGATTTATATCTGTATTTGGATTAATACTAATCCCTACTTTTATATTTAATTGTTTGATTAATTTAATATATTTTTCTGTATTATTTTTTTCTATATGAAATGTTATATACTCAGGATTTAAATGTTTATAATCATTTATATATTTTTCTACATCATCTACCATTAAGTGAACATCTTTTTTTGTTTTAGTATCTTTTAAAAAGTATAAATTTTCTATAGATAAAGTTTTATTATCAACAAAATTACCATCCATTACATCTACATGAATAAAATCAATATTTAAATTATCTAATTTTTGTATTTCTTGTTCTAAATTATTTTCAATTTTTAAATATGATACTGCATATTTCATTTAATCACCTCTGTTAATAAATTTTATATAGTTATTATATCTACTTTCTAAAATAATACCTTCTTTTACTTTATCTTTTACTTCACATTTATCTTCTTTATAGTGCATACAATCTTTATATTTACAATCATGTCTATAAGTATTAAATTCAATAAAGTTATCTCTTATATCAGAATTTTCCATCCCTATAAACATAATAGCTGAAAACCCTGGAGTATCCGCTACCATCCCACCAAATAAGTCAATTAATTCAACATGTCTAGTAGTGTGTCTTCCACGACCTAATGCTTTTGATATTTCACCAGTTTTTAAATTTAATTCAGTATTTAAATTATTTAATAAAGTTGATTTACCTGCACCACTTTGTCCTGTGAAAACACTTATTTTATCCTTAAACATGTTTTTTATTTGATTTAATTCTGTATTTTTATATACATCATAACCTATATTTTTATAATACTTTATATATTCATTTATTTGTAATTCTTCTTCTTTATTTAATAAGTCTAATTTAGTTATACAAATAATAGGTTTAATGTTATTGTATTCTATTATACATAATAACTTATCTAATAAATTAGTTGAAAAGTCAGGCTCTTTAGCACTAATAATAATTATAGCTTGATCTATATTAGCTACAGGAGGTCTTACCAGTTCGTTATTACGCGGTAGTACTTCCATTATATATTTATTTTTTTCATCGATAATTACTTTATCACCTACTAATGGTGATATTTTCATGTTTCTGAATTTACCTCTTGATTTACATACCAAACTACCTTTTTCTGTTAAAACTGTATAATCATTACTTATTAATTTTATAATTATCCCTTGCATTATTCTAACTCCGGTGTATCTGGGTCTAGTGGTATTTCAGGTGTAACTGGTTCTTCTATTGCTTTTGCAACTACTATAGTTAAAGTCGTTCCTTCTTTAACTACATAATCTTTTGGTTTATCTTGTGAAATTAAAGTACCTGGTGTTTGTTCATTAGTTTCTTTATAAGTAATCACTAGTTGCATTATTCTAACTCCGGTGTATCTGGGTCTAGTGGTATTTCAGGTGTAACTGGTTCTTCTATTGCTTTTGCAACTACTATAGTTAAAGTCGTTCCTTCTTTAACTACATAATCTTTTGGTTTATCTTGTGAAATTAAAGTACCTGGTGTTTGTTCATTAGTTTCTTTATAAGTAATCACTAGTTCAACACCATTATCTTCACAGAATGATGCAATCATATCTACTGTATAATTTTCTTCTAAAAAGTCTGGATATTTAATTTCTACATTTGGTAAATATAAAGTAACTGTATCACCAGTTGTGATTCTTTCACCAGCTTGTGGTTTTTGTTCTATTACTATATCTTCTTTATCAATATAATCATCTGAATTTTCAACATCTTTTTTTTCAATTAAAACATGCATTCCTAATGCTTCTAAAGATCCTTTTACTTCTAAGTAGTTTTTATCTACATAGTTTTCTAAAAGTATTCCTGAATCTCCTGTTGATATAACTAAAGTAACAGTTTGACCTTCTTTAACTGTTTTGTTTTCTGAAGGTTCTGTTCTTATTACTAAGTCAATTTCTATATCTTCTGAATCATCATATTTATTTTCTAAAGCAACGACTAAACCTAGTGCTTCTAATTTATCAATTGCTTCTTGTTCTGTTAACTCACTAACATTTGGAATTTTGACCTCTGCTACTTCTTTAACCTGAGGAAATACTATAAACAAAATTCCTAAAATAATTGCTATTAATACAGTTATTGTTATCATTACTATTAATATAATATTTAAAGGTTTTTCATTATCTGACATATCAAAGTCATCGTCATTAACTTCTTTTTTATCTTTATTTTTATTTGAACGTGTTAAATCTGGTATTTTTTTAGTTTCTTCTAAATCTTGCTCTGGATAAATATAAATATGTTTTTCTTCATTTATTCTTTCATTATCTAAAGCTGAATTAATGTCTTCATACATTTCTAAAATAGAATCATATCTATTTTTTGGATTTTTAGCACATGATTTTAAAATTATATTTTCAATTGATTGAGGTATTTCTTCATTTATTAATCTAACACTTGGTATCGGATCTCTCATTTGTTTAATAGCTATTTCAACTGCGTTTTCACCTTTAAATGGAAGTTTACCAATTAATAGTTCATACATTAATATTCCTAGTGAATAAATATCTGATTTGATTGTCGCACCTGAACCATTTGCTTGTTCTGGTGGTAAATAATATACTGACCCCATTACTGAGTTTGTTTGAGTTAATTCATTGCTATTTAAAGCCATTGCTATTCCAAAATCTGTTATTTTTACTCCACCATTATCAAATATCATTACGTTTTGTGGTTTAATATCTCTATGTATTATATAACTATCGTGAGCACACATTAACCCAGAAGTTAATTGTGACATTATATCAATTACTTCTTCTACTGTTAATTTACCTCTTCTTTTTACTAAACTTTTTAGTGTTTTACCTTCTATATATTCCATAACGATAAAATATTTACCATCGTCTTCTCCTACATCATACATCTCTACAATGTTTGGATGTGTAAGTGATGATGATGCTATTGCTTCTCTTTGAAATCTTCTTACGAATTTTTCGTCTTCAGCTAAGTCCCCTCTTAATACTTTTACAGCAACATTTCTATCTAGTATAGTATCATAGGCTAAATAAACGTTAGCCATTCCGCCTTCACCAATCATTCTAACGATTTGGTATCTGTCGTTTATTTTTTGACCCTTAGTTATCATACTATCTATCTCCTTTTAACAGATACGCGATAGAAATATTATCGGTACCACCTCTATTATTACTTTTATATACTAATTTTTTTAATTTTTCTTCTAATGATAAATCTTCATTTAATACTTTTGTAATTTGTTCATCATCTAACATGTTAGTTAGTCCATCACTACATAAAAATATTCCATCAACATCTTTATCTACATCTATAATATCCATTTCAACTGTAGTAGATGCTCCTAATGCTCTCATTAATACATTTTTTCTTGGATGATCTTTTGCATTTTCTGGTGCTAATTCTCCAGATTGCACTAATAAATTTACTAATGTATGATCTGTTGTCATTTTATGTAATTTATTATTTTTAAATACATAACCAGACGAGTCTCCAATGTTTCCAAATAATAGATATTCATTAGTTTTTACTGCTATAACTAAAGTTGTTCCCATTCCAACACTTTCAGGATTTGCTTCTGTATATTTATAAATATCTGCATTCACTTCACTTACTGTTGCTTTTATCCAAGCAATTGCATCTTCTTTAGACCCAATTGTTTTAAGTTCTCTAAATCTTTTACCTAAGTGAGTTATCGCTATAGAAGAAGCAACTTCTCCAGCTTTATGCCCACCCATTCCATCTGCTACTGCTAATAAATGCTCTTTACTTAAGTTTTCTACTATAACTACACTATCTTCATTATGACTTCTTACTTTTCCTGGATCAGTTAAATAATAATTTTCCATTTTATTCCTCCTCATAATGTGATCTAAGTTGTCCGCATGCTGCAGAAACTGTTGATCCAAATTCTTTTCTTATTGTTACATTTATACGTTCTTTTTTTAAAGTATCGTAAAATTTCATTATTTTTTCTTTATTACTTTTTTTAATTCCTATATGACTTGTTTCATTATATGGAATTAAATTAACATAACAGTTCATTGTTCTTATTAATTTTGCTAATTGTTTAGCATTTTCTACAGAATCATTTATACCATCTAACATAATATATTCAAATGTTACTCTTCTATTAGTAAGATTAATATATTCTTTTAATGAATTTATTAGTGCTTCTAAATTATATACTTTGTTAATTGGCATAATTTTATTTCTTATTTCATCAGTTGGAGCATGTAGAGATACTGCTAAATTAACTTGTTTACCATTTAAAGCAAATTCTTTTATTTTAGGTACTATCCCACAAGTAGACACTGTTATATGTCTTGCTCCTATATCTATTCCTTTTCCTGCATTTATTATATTAATAAAATCTATTACATTATTATAATTATCAAAAGGTTCACCTATTCCCATTAGTACTACACTATTTATTTTTAAATTAGTTAATTTTTCTATTTTTAATATTTGTAATACCATTTCATATGCTTTTAAATTTCTAACCTTTTTAAGTCTTCCACTTTCACAAAATGTACATCCCATGTTACATCCTACTTGTGTTGATATACATAAACTATTTCCATAATCATGTTTCATTAATACTGCTTCAATTTTATTATCGTCTTCTAATTTAAATAAAAATTTTGCTACATCTTTTGCATGTTGTTCTTCTAATAGTAAAATATCAGAAAAATAAAATTCTTCTTTTAGTAGTTCTATTGTTTGTTTTGATACATTTCTCATATCATCAAAGTTATTAATTCTTTTTTTATAAACCCAATCAAATATTTGAGTTGCTTTAAATTTTTTATCATTTTTTGAAACAAAATATTCTTCTAATGCTTCAATTGTATAATCATATATATTTTTCATATTTAACACCTATTATTATTATAACAAAAAACAAAAAAAAATAATAGAATAATCTATTATTAATTTATTAAAATCCTAATATCATACAAATGATAAAAAATGCAAATCCTAATACATAAGTAAGACGACTTATGAATAATTCTCCGCCTCTTTCTTTTCTATTAGCAAATAAATTAGCATTACCTCCAGAAATAACATTAGATGCGCCTTCTGCTTTACCACTTTGTAATAATACTATAGCTATAAGTAAAATTGATACAATTATTAATAATACTGTCAAATGGATTACCTCCTCTTAAGATATATCTAATTTACCATAAATTTTATTTTATTTCAATATATATTGTTATTTTTTATAAATTATAAATGTAGAATGCTTATCAAAATATAGTTTTTCCATCCATTTTTTATAATTATCTAAATTTATTTTTTCAATTGTTTTAAATGTTTCTAAATTTAATTTTTTTTCTGTCATAATTTTTTGAATTAAACTAGAACTAATACTAAAAATACTATCACTCATAGAAACAAAGTTTGCTTTTGACATTTTTTTCTTTCTTTCGATTTGCTCTTTTGTTACTGTTAAATCATTTAATTCTTTATCTATTTCATCTAATACTTCTTTAGGTAATTCTGTTTCTCCTATAAAATTAATTATTAAATATTCATCTATATAATTAGTTGAATATCCAATAGATGAATTTAATATTTGTTCTTTTCTTAAACGTTCTAGAAATAATGAAGTTGCTCCAAATTTTAGTGATAACATATAATTAGTACATCTAATTAATTCATCTAATTGTTCTTCTTTTAATTTACCTACATGAATTTTATAGTTTCTTGTAAATTTATTAATACTTACATCCATATATTTTTCTTCATATATTTTTGCTACTTCTTTAGCTTCTTTATATTTTTTCTTTTTAATTTCATTTTGTTTTTCAAAACTTTTTTTATTTTGATTTTCTTTTATTAAATTTAGTGTTTTATCTACATCTACATTACCTACAATTACTAAAAACATGTTAGTAGGATGATAAAATGTATTATAACAATCATAAAGTTGCTCTTTTGTTATTTTTCTTATATCTTCAACAGTTCCACCTATAGGATATTTTTCAGGTACTATATTAAACGTATTATAATTTAGTGAATCATGTAATATCCACCCAGGTTGATCTAAATACATTTTTAACTCTTGTTCTATGATTCCTTTTTCTTTTTCTACATTTTCATCTGTAAAGTAAGGCGATTGAACATAATCTAATAAATGATTTAAATTTTCTTCAAATGAAGATGGTCCGGCAAAATAATATATTGTCTTTTCTTTTGAAGTTGATGCATTACAATCTGCTCCTCTTTGTGAAAAAAACTCAAATGGATCTATATTATCTTCTTGTTCAAACATTTTATGTTCTAAAAAATGAGCAATCCCTTCTGGAAATTTTGTCATTTTATCTTTACCTAATGGAATAAATTCGTTTACATTAGAACCATATTTAGTAACTAGTGCTGCTACTATATTATTTACATTTTCTTTAGGAATAATATACACTGATAAACCATTGTCTATTACTTCATGAGTTAAGGTCATATTAACATCTGGAATATTATATTTCATCAGTATCACTTCCTTCTAGTAAATATATCGTATCTATTTTTATCTTTTTAGCGTATTTAATTACATCTTCTTTTTTTACTTTTAAAATGTTTTCACTTCTTTTTTCTAATGATTCTATTTTTAAGTATTCCATTGATATATAATTATTTAAAATTGATTTAGGTGAATCTAGTAATTCTTCAATACTTGATTGATAAGTAACCTTAGCTTTATCAATATCTTCCTCACTAAAGTTTCCTTTTGCTATATTATCAATACACTCTTTTATTAGTTTAACTGCTAAATCATAATCTTTGCTACTAATTCCAGATTTTATTAACATAATATTTGCAACTCTTGCTATTGAACTTGATATAGAATAACATAGTGAATTTTGTTCTCTTACTACTTTAAATAGTAATGAGTCAGGTCCTCCACCTAAAATATATGAATATACTGCAGATACATAATCTCTTTCAAAATCATTAACTTCTGGTAATTTAACACCAATTACTAAATGACTTTGATTAATATCTTTTTTTTCTTTTACTTCTTTTATCTTTGTTGTTTTTTCATGGGTTAAATAATGAGTTATTCCCTCTTTTTTTACATAATTAATAGGAATATACTTTTTTATATTTTCAAGTATTTCTTCTGAATCTACTTTTCCTATTACGAATATATCTATTATTTCTTCTTTTAACATAGTTAAATAATATTCATATAATTTTTCAGAAGTTAAATTTTCTAAATCATTTAAATATCCTTCTGAAATATAAGAAGCGCTACTTTCTGGAAGCATTTCTTCTAACAATCTTGTAGTAGCTAAATATCTGTGATTTTCATCAATTTGTGCTATTGCTTCTCTACCTAATCTTTTTACATATTCAAATTCTTCTTCAATAAATTTTTTATCAATTACATTCGGATTAAATAATATTTCATTTATGAATTCAAATACTTCTTTTGTTATATATTCTTCACTATATTCTTTATTTAAATAACTAAAAGTAAATTGTATTATTGAATAATTCCCAGATATAACTTGAGTATTTGAGTATGCAAGTCCATATAAATCTTCTGATTTGATTTCCATTAATCTTTCTGTATTATATTTTTTTGTTGAGCAATAAAGTAAAGTTAATAAAAATACTCTAGCTGTTATTTCTTCTTTTTTTACTTCTCTTTTGAAGTTTATTTTAATAGTTACTCTTTTAAATTTATCTGTATTTATAATATGTACATTATAAGGTAATAAATTGTGTTTTGTATATTCCATGGTAACCTCTTTTCTATAAAGTGTTTAAAGCTAATACTACCATTTCTTTAAATGAATTTTGTCTTTCATCTGAAGTTGTTTCTTCTTTTGTTATTAAGTTATCTGATACTGTTAATATGCATGATGCTTTTTTATTTAATACATTAGCATTATGAAATAACGCAAATGATTCCATTTCAACACCTAAACAGTTATATGTTTCATATAATTCATTAATATTTATAGAATCATTATAAAATACATCACTTGAATGAATTGTTCCTACATTTAATTTTAATTTCATATTTTCTGCAGTTTCTTTTATTTTGTTATTTAAAATTGATGATGAAAATAATACATTAAATTCACATCCATTTTGAGTTTTAGCATATGTTGATTTTGAATAACTTTTTTCTACTAATATTAAATCATATAAATTCAATTCTTTTGTATAAGCTCCTGTTGACCCTATTCTTATAATGTTTTCAACATCATAAAATTTATATAATTCATATGAATATATTCCCATACTCGGCATACCCATTCCTGAACCCATTACAGTTACTAACTTACCATTATAATAACCTGTATAAGCTAACATTCCTCTTACATCATTTACTAATTTATAATCTGTTAGAAATGTTTCTGCTATCATTTTTGCTCTTAATGGATCTCCTGGCATTAATACTGTTTTTGCTATATCTTCTTTTTTTGCTTCTATATGTGGTGTCATATTTCCTCCTATAATAATTCTTTTAAAAATTGTCCTGTATAACTAGTTTTTTCTTTTATTATTTCTTCTGGTGTTCCTTTTGCTACAATAGTACCACCATTATCTCCACCTTCTGGTCCGATATCTATTATATAATCTGCTACTTTTATAACATCTAGGTTATGTTCAATTATTATAACTGAATCTCCATTGTCTACTATTTTTTGAATAATTACTAATAATTTTTTAATATCATCAATATGTAATCCAGTAGTTGGTTCATCTAATATGAATAAAGTTTTTCCAGTTGGTTTTTTTTGTAATTCTTTTGCTAATTTTATGCGTCCGGCTTCTCCACCTGATAATGTAGGTGCACTTTGACCTAATTTAATATAAGATAACCCCACATCCATTAACATTTGTAATTTATTTTTAACTTTAGGAATGTTTTCAAAGAAAATTATTGCTTCTTCCACTCTCATATCTAAAACATCATAAATACTTTTTTCTTTGTATTTTATTTCTAATGTTTCTTGGTTATATCTAGTTCCTTTACATACCTCACATGGAACATATACATCAGGTAAGAAGTGCATTTCTATTTTTTTAACACCATCTCCCCAACATGCTTCACATCTTCCACCTTTAACATTAAATGAAAATCTACCTTTATCATATCCTTTGATTTTTGCTTCTTTTGTAGATGCAAATACATCTCTTATATCATCAAATACCCCTGTATATGTTGCCGGATTTGATCTTGGTGTTCTTCCTATTGGATTTTGTGATATATCAATTACTTTATCAATATGTTCTAATCCTTTTATGCTTTTACACTTACCTAATTTTTCTTTTGATTTATATAAATTATTATGAATATGTTTATATAATATTTCATTTACTAAACTAGATTTACCAGATCCTGATACTCCTGTTACACAAGTAAATGTTCCTAATGGAAATTTAACATTGATATTTTTTAAATTATTTTCAGATGCACCCTTTATTTCAATAAAGTTTTTATTACCTTTTCTTCTTTTTTTAGGAACTTCTATAATTTCTTTTTTAGATAAGTATCTACCTGTTAAGCTATTATCATTTTTCATAACTTCTAAAGGAGTACCTTCTGCAACTACATTACCACCATGTAATCCTGCTCCTGGTCCAATATCTACTAAGTAGTCTGCTTGCATCATTGTATCGTGATCATGTTCTACTACAATTAATGTATTTCCAATGTCTCTCATTTCTAACATTGAGTTTATTAATCTTTGATTATCTCTTTGATGTAATCCAATACTTGGTTCATCTAATACATATAAAACTCCTGTTAGTCTAGATCCTATTTGAGTTGCTAATCTAATACGTTGTGCTTCTCCACCTGATAGTGTTGCTGCACCTCTATTTAATGTTAAATATTCTAATCCTACATTTATTAAAAAACTAATTCTTGAATCTATTTCTTTTAATATAAGTTTTGATATTTCTTTTTGTTCTTCTGTTAATTTTAAATTATCAAAAAATATTTTTAAATCTTTAATACTCATTTTTGTTACTTCATATATGTTTTTTTTATTTATTTTTACTGATAATGTAGTTTCTGATAGTCTAGCGCCTTTACATACTGGACATTCTAGTTCAGTCATATATTGTTCAACCCAGTCTCTTATCCAAGTACTTTTAGTTTCAATATATCTTCTTTCTAAATTAACAATAATTCCTTCATAAAAATCTTTTGCTGTACGTGTATTACCATTTTTTGATACATAGTTAAATTCTAAAATATCTTTAGAACCATATAAAATAATATCTAATTTTTCTTTTGGTATTTTTTTAACTGGTTCATCTAAATTTATATTATAAAAACTACTTACTGCATTTAATTGAGTAGACATAATACTAGAATCATCATCTAAGTTTAATGATACAATTGCACCTTCATTAATACTTTTTGTTTTATCTGGAATTATTAAGTCTATATCAATTTTTTGACTAACTCCTAATCCTTTACATTCACCACAAGCACCATAAGGAGCATTAAAACTAAATATTCTTGGTTCTAATTCTGGTAGTGAAAAATCACACAAAGGACAAGCATAAGCTTCACTCATAATTATTTTATCAGATCCAATTACATCAATAACAACTTTACCACTTGCATGTTTAGCAGCAGTTTCAATTGATTCATATAATCTAGAACGAATAGAATCTTTAATAATTAATCTATCAACAACTATATCAATATTATGTTTTTTATTTTTCTCTAACTCTATTTCTAAAGATAAATCCATTTCTTCTTTATCTACTATTGCTCTAACAAAACCATTTTTAATTAATTTTTCAAAAGTTTCTTTATGAGTACCTTTTTGCCCTTCAACTATTGGAGATAAAACTTTTATTTTAGTACCATCTTCTAACTTTAAAATTTGATTAGTCATTTCTTCAATACTTTGACTAGATATAGCAATATTATGATTAGGGCAAATTGGAGTTCCTATTCTTGCATATAATAATCTTAAAAAATCATATATTTCAGTTACTGTTCCTACTGTTGATCTTGGGTTTTTATTAGTTGTTTTTTGATCAATACTAATAGCAGGTGATAATCCTTCTATAGAATCAACATCTGGTTTTTCAGATCCACCTAAAAACTGTCTAGCATATGCACTTAAAGATTCTATATATCTTCTTTCACCTTCTGCATAAATTGTGTCAAACGCTAAACTTGATTTACCAGATCCTGATACTCCTGTCATAACTATTAATTTATTTTTAGGTAATGTAATATCAACATTTTTTAAATTATTTTCTCTTGCACCTTTTATTATTATTTGATCCATAACACACATCCTTTTTTCTTTATATATTATACCACAATTAACAATTTTTATATAAAAAAAATCACTAATTAGTGATTCTTATTTACAAGTATATCCCATACCTTCATATTGATTTTTAAACGATTCATAATCAATTGTATTACTAGTTGCTAAAGTTGTTGCATCTTCAGAAGTCGCATTAATTACAACATTAGTTCCTTCCATAGAAACCTCACAGTCCATTTCTTCTAAAAAACCATCACAAGCACCTTTATATAGTGAAGCATCTACTTTTTTTGCATCATCACCTAAGTCAATTGAAGAAGTTATTTTTAATAAAACAGGTAAATCTTCTTCGTATTTTATAGATATAACAGACGTTGATAATAAATCATTAGTTACCTTTTCATAGGAACAACTTAATGTCTTAGAAGAATCACATCCAGTAGTTAATAAAACTACCAAAAGTGTAAAACTGACTATTAACATTTTCATAAATACACTCCTACTCTAATTTAAGTATACGCATATTATTTAGTTAATGCAATATTTTAAAAGAAAAAAGAACAATTAGTTCTTTAAGGTTTTACAACAAAATTAAAAGTTGTAGGCTTATTAGTTGTTGCATTTAATAAATCTGCATCTGCTTGAGTTTTAGCGTATGCTGTTGTTATTGAATTAGCTTTTATAAACATATCTGTACTAGAAGTAACATTTGAGGTATCAAAACTACTTAAATCTAAGTTTGTTATTTGTCCCATATACGCTAACATTCCTGACATATTTATTACATTTGACGTATCAAAATTACTAACATCCAAGCTTGTCAAAGAACTCATAGATGAAAACATAGATTTCATATTTGTTACATTTGTTGTATTCAAACTACTTACATCTATAACTGTCATCATTCTTAGTCCGTAGAACATATAACTCATATCTGTTACTTTTGAAGTGTCCCAATTACTCACATCTAAACTAAGCAATGAGTTAGCAGAGTAAAATAGAGAAGAAGTATCAGTTACTTTTGACGTATCCCAATTACTCACATCTAAGTATGTTAAACTACTGGAATTTCCGAACATATAACCCATGTCAATTACATTAGAAGTGTTAAAATTACTTACATCTAAACTTGTTAATACTTTTAAGTTGCTAAACATCGAAGACATATTAATTACATTTGTAGTATTAAAATTGCTCACATTTAAATTTTCCAAAGACTCCATACCGTTAAACATACCACTCATATCTTTAACATTTGATGTATCAAAGTTACTTACGTCCAATTCTGTTACAGAACTAGCATCATTAAATGTCCTATGCATATTAGTAACATTTGAAGTATCCCAGTTACTTACATCTATACCACTTAAAGAAGTTGTTATAGAAAACATTTCAGACATAGTTGTTACTTTTGATGTATCAAAATTACTTACATCTATACTAATTAATGAGTCAGAAAAATAAAACATTCGAGCCATACTTGTTACATTTGATGTATTAAATCCACTTACATCTACATATTCTAAATCATGTAATAATGCAAACATATTTCCCATATCTGTTACTTTCGAGGTGTCAAAATTGCTTACAACTAAATTTGACAATGATCTAGCCGATAAAAACATTCCTGACATATTTATTACATTCGATGTATCAAAATTACTTAAATCTAAACTTGTTAAAGAACTTGAATAAGCAAACATATATGTCATATTTGTTACTTTTGATGTATTGAAATTACTTACATCTAAGTTACTTATTTTTTCTGTAAAAATAAACATTTGTGACATATTTGTTACATTTGATGTGTCAAATTTACTTACATCTAAACTTGTTAAAGCTTTCGTATTACTAAACATTCGAGTCATATCTGTAACTTTTGATGTATTAAAACCACTTACATCTAAACTTACTAAAGAATATGAATAACTAAACATTTGAGTCATATTGGTTACATTTGATGTGTCAAAACCACTCACGTCTACATTAGTTAAGGACGACATAAAAGTAAACATAGAAGCCATATTTGTTACTTTTGATGTGTCAAATTTATCACCTAAATCCAAGGCAGTTAAATATGTCATATTAGCAAACATATATGCCATATTTGTTACTTTTGATGTGTCAAATTTATCGCCTAAATCTAATGTAATAAGATTTCTCACATCATCAAACATGTATGACATATCAGTTACATTCGATGTGTCAAATTTATCTCCTAGATTTATTTTTGTCAAATCAAACATTTGATAAAACATTTGTTTCATGTCTGTTACATTTGATGTATCAAAATTATCACCTAAATTTATTGATGTTAAATTAATCATTTTATAAAACATTTGAGTCATATTGGTTACATTTGATGTATTAAAACTACTTAAATCTAATTCTACTAAAGATTCAGCTTCGTAAAACATATTTTCCATATTAATTACTTTTATTGTACTGATACTTTCATTAAATTCGATATTAGTTACATTTTCAATAGAACAAAACATGGAATTATATAAATTACTATATGAATAACAAGCTCCTCCTGCATTTGGATGAAAATCAATTATTCCGTTTGCTTGTACATGTAATATTTGTTTACCATCTAATTCTTCTAAATATCCTACTACAGATCCATCTTGTAAATCTGAAAAATCAAACTTAGTTTCTGCAGTTTCATAATCAGCAGATATAACTTTATTAAACTCTATTGAAGTTAAAGTTT
>CAYJEO010000019.1:0-14923 GCA_964369355.1 uncultured Muribaculaceae bacterium
TAAAAGGATAATTTAATTATCCTTTTTATATTCTTCTAAAGTTAAGTTATTTTCATAAATATAAGTAGCAACATCTATACCAACATATCGGTAATGCCAGGGTTCATATTTAAAACCAGTTATATGCTCACTACCTAAAGGATACCTCAAAATAAAGCCATATTTATAAGAATTATCTTTCATCCAAATAAATTCTTTTGTATCCGAAAAATTATCATAATCTAAATTAAGACTAGCAACATCAATAGAAAGACCAGTTTGATGTTCAGAATGACCTGGTCTTGCAGAACAACTATCTGCATATACTAAACCAAATTCTAAAACATAATCATTGTAAAGTTTTTCTTGATATGAATAAGGTCTATAGGCAGAGACTATAATTATATTTAAATTTTGTTTTTTAGCATCATTATGTAGTTGTTTAAAATAAAAATATGCTTCTTCACTTAAGTATTTATTACTAGTAGCATGATCTAAATCAATTAACACTAAATCATCTGGAACATAATCATCATTTAATTTATTATTTTTATTTACTAACATATCAGTAGAGTATGCGCTTATAACTTTTATATCATTATAAAAATTGCTATTAAAATAAATAAATTCATTAGCAAAATAAATAATTGCTAATATAAAAATAACAATACAAACACACTTATAAAATTCTTTATCCATATAATCACCTAATAAAGTATATGAAAAAAACAACAAATTAATTGTTGTTTACAAAATAAGCATAATATTCATCAAATGTAATATTTAAATTATAAATTTCAGTAGCAACATCAACACCTACATAACGATAATGCCAAGGTTCATAAGAATAACCAGTTATTAAAGTACTATCTTCTGGATATCTTAAAATAAATCCATACTTATGAGCATTATTTTTAATATATTCAAAAGTAGGAGAATTTTCAAAACTAGTTAGTGTTCCACTTACATCAGTTATATCAATTGCAAGTCCGGTTTGATGTTCTGAATGTCCTGCTTTAGCAGAATATGTATCTGCTGCTATTTGACCATCTCTATCAACATAATTATTATATAAAGTGTTTTGATAAGAATAACTTCTATATGAAGAAACTATTTTTATTTTATAACTTTCATCTACTAGATCATTATACATTTTAATATATTGTTCATAAGCATTTTTGTCCATTGAACCAATACCATATTTGTCATCAATAGAAACTAAATTATTAGGTCTAAAATCACTTGCTAAAGAAGTATATTTATTTACCAGCATTAAATAACCATCAGATGTATTAGTGTTAGTAATATTTGTATAATACTCATTATCTATATTAGAATTAACATGACTAACAACTTCTTCAAATGTATAAGTATCATTATAATAATCTAAATATCTTTCAATATTATCTTCAATAAAATAGTCTTGATTATAAAAATCTAATAATAAACTAAAATTTGTATGTTCTACTAAATCATAATTATTATTAACAATAAATATAGATTCATCAGCTTCTAATTTTAGTTTTAAATATCTATCTAAATTTTCTTCTTTAAAATCTTTATGATTAATTAAATTAAAAGCATAATCAAAATCATATCCCTTAATCATTAAATTAATAACATCTAAATGAAAATAAATGGTAATGCTTAATATTACTAGTAAGCAAAACACTATAAGGCGTTTCATAACTTACCTCAAATAATAAGCATAGTACTCATCAAAAGTAATGCCCTGATTATATATTTTAGTAGCAACATCAATGCCTACATAACGATAATGCCAAGGTTCAAAATTATAACCTGTAATATGTTCACTATTTTCAGGATATCTTAAAATAAAACCATATTTGTGAGCGTTAGTAGTTAGCCATACAAAAGCTTCACTATCAACAAAGTCAACTTTTTCAGTAGTTACTATATCTAAAGATAAACCTGTTTGATGTTCAGAGTGACCAGCTCTTGCAGAAATATCATCTGCATATTTAACCCCAGATTCATTTGCATATCTATTATAAGCAGATTCTTGTGTCTCATAACTTCTATAAGAAAGCTGGGCAATTAACTTAATATCATCATCTAACGCTGACCTTGCCATAGAAACAAAAGCATCACTAGCAATTTCCCTTAAATAATTATTAGAATAAGCATAAGTAAGTGGAATACTTACTAAATCAGTTGGCTCAAAATCTTCTGTTAAATTATTAAATTTATTAACTAATACTAAAGTATCTTTAGTTAAATCACTGTATTCAATTTTATCATACCAATCATTATTAGCAGAGACGTTAACAACACTAACAACATCTTTTAAATCAGTTGATTTAGTATCATTAATATAATCTAAATAAGCTTCTAAATTAGTATCAATATAGTATTTTTGCTTAGTTAAATTAACTAAAGATTCATTATAACCTAAAGTTAAATAATAATCTAATATTTCATCATTAGAATTAAGTAAGTAAGTAACATCTTCATTACTATATCCTAACTTTTTAAACTTATATTCATAAGTTTTTTCATACATCATATTATTGATAGTATTAACAATTAAAATAATACCTGCAATAACTAAAATCCCTACATATAAAACACTTCTTTTAACTCTTCTTTTTGCCATATTATCACCTAGTATAATAATAACATATAATATATAATTTGTAAAAAAATACATAAAAAAAATAAAATAAAATAAAATTAAGAAGAGGTGGATAGTATGAAAAAACTATTAGTAGTATTATGTATATATTTATTATTACCTATTAAAGTAAGTGCTTTAGAACTAGCAGTAAACGCTAAAAGCGTTATTTTATTAGAACCAACAACAGGCGAAGTTATATATGAAAGAAATTCTCATGAAAAATTAAATCCAGCTAGTATGACTAAAATGATGAGTATGTTACTTATAATAGAAGCAATTGAAAAAGATATAATAACATGGGATGAAATGGTTACTGTATCAAAAAATGCAGCTTCTATGGGAGGATCACAAATCTTATTAGAAGAAAATGAACAAATGAGTGTAGAAGATTTATTTAAAGGTGTAGCAATAGCAAGTGGAAATGATGCAGTAGTAGCTTTAGCAGAAAAAATAGCAGGGACAGAAGATAATTTTGTTCAAATGATGAATGATCGTGCAAACCAACTAAATTTAAAAAATACTTCTTTTAAAAATCCTCATGGCTTAGATGAAGCAAATCACTATTCAACAGCCTATGATATGGCTATAATAGCAAAAGAGTTAGTAAAACATGAAAAAGTATTAGAATATACTTCAATATATGAAGACTATTTAAGAGAAGATACTTCAAGAAACACTTGGTTAGTAAATACAAATAAACTAGTAAGATTTTATGAAGGAATGGATGGATTAAAAACAGGATATACAGAAGAAGCAGGTTTTTGTTTAACAGCAACAGCTTTAAAGAATAATACAAGATTTATTGCAGTAGTAATGGGAGAACCAGATTCAACTACAAGAAATTCAGAAATAACAGAGTTATTAGACTATGCATTTGCTCAATATGAAATAGAAACTTTAATATCTAAAGATACCAAAGTAGATAATATAAAAGCAGAAAAATCTAAAACAGAATATGTAGAAATAGTACCAATAGAAGATATAAATGTTTTAAATAAAAAAGGTGAAGATTTAAAAAATGTAGATTATGAAATCAATATAGATACAATAAATGCTCCATTAAAACAAGGAGAAGTTGTTGGTAACATAACCTTAAGTGATGGAAGAACAATAGATTTAACAATAAAAGAAGATGTAGAGAAATGTAATTTATTTGAATTATACTTCCAAACTATTACAGATATTTTTACAGGAGATATTAGCTATTAAAAGAACTTAAAGTTCTTTTTTCTTTAAATAAAAAATGAAAGACAATATGAAAATTATATAATATATTTCCAATTTGGAAGTCAGTGTCTGCCAAATTAAGTTGGTCACATTATTTAGAAATAATTATATTAAACAAAATATAAAATATTAATTATTATATATGTTATAATTGTTTTAGGTGATAAATATGTATAAAACTATAATTATAGGAGCAGGTCCTTCTGGATTATTCGCATCTAACTTTTTAGAAGATTGTTTAATATTAGAAAAAAATAATCAACCTGGTTTAAAGTTATTAATGACAGGTAATGGAAGATGTAATATAACAAATAAAAAAACTAATAATGATTTTTTAAATAATATAAAACATAATAAAAAATATTTATACAGTACTATAAATAAATTTGGTCCAAAAGAAGTATATGAATATTTTACTAAAAATAAAGTATATCTAAAAGAAGAAGAAGACAATAAAATATTTCCTCAAAGTGATAAAGCTGTAGATATATTAAATTGTTTATTAAAAAATTCTAAAGCTAAAATAAATTATAATGAAGAAGTTATACAAATAAATAATAATCCTTTAGAAGTAATAACTACTAAAAATAAATACAAATGTGAAAACTTAATTATAGCATGTGGTGGTAGCAGTTTTCCTCATACTGGAAGTAGTGGAGATCATATATTATTGGCTAATCAAATTAATCAACCAACAACACCTTTGTTATCAGCAGAATCTGCTTTAATAACAGATAAAGTATTTGATATAGCAGGATCTAGTGCTATAGTAAAAATAAAATATCAAAAACAAATCACCGAAGGTCCTTTAATATTTACTCATAAAGGGTTAAGTGGTGCTGCTATTATGAATATAAGTGAATTTGTAATACCTAATACAACTATTAAAATAGACTTTATAAAAGATAAAACAGAACAAGAATTATTAGATGAAATAAATACTTATGATAGAAATAAAGAAATAATATCTTTTTTCAAACCTTATTTACAAAAAAGATTAGTAGAATATTTATTAAAAGATTATGTAAATACCACTATAAAATCATTAGCTCAAAACACATTAATTAAAATAATAAATAACTTAAAAAACTATGAAATATTAATAAAAAAAGTTGAAGATATAAAATTAGCATATGTAACAAAAGGTGGAATAGATTTAAAATATGTAGATACTAAAACATTTGAATCAAAAACAAATAAAAATATTTATTTTATAGGAGAAGCACTAGATATACACGGACCAATAGGTGGATATAATTTAACATTAGCGTTATCTACTGCTTACAGTGTAAAAGAGGCAATAAAATGATTTTTATTTCAGATATACATGGATATGCTAGTAATGTAAAACTAATAGAAGAAAAAATATTAAATGCTAAACAAGTAATTATACTAGGAGATGTATTTTATTCTGCTTATTATAGTGAAGAAGATATAAATTATTTAAAGAAACTATTTAAAAAAATAGAAAATAAATTAATAATATTAAAAGGTAATTGTGATATTGATTCAGATTTTGATTTTTTAAGTATTAATATAAAAGAAATAATAAAGTTAAAAATTAATAATAAAAATATAATATTAACTCATGGGCATTTATTAAATGAAATAAATGTCGTAAACAACATAATTATTTATGGACATTACCATATACCTTATATAGAAAATATAAATACAAATACGCATATATGTGTAGGTTCTATTTCTTATCCAAGAAATCAAAGTAAACCAACTTATTTAGTATATGAAAACAATAAATTTATAATATATGATATATTTAACAATAAAATAAAGGAATTATAAAAGTTATCGAGTATAAATTATTAGAGGTGATTTATGAAAAAAATAATTTTTATTCTTTTATTTTTTTTATGTATGAATAATGTTAAAGCAATAGGCTTAGTAAAAGAAGTGAAAATAGATAATGTTTATGCTAACCAGGTAGTTAATGGGAAGAAAACTTGGGCACCATTAACATATATATACATAAATGGAAAAATATCTTATTGTATTGAACCAGGTGTACACTTAGGAAGTGACACATATTATGAAACAATTGATTTTAATTCATTTAATATAACAGAAGAGGATTTATTATATTTAGAATTAATAGCTTACTATGGATATGAATATGAGGGACACAATAATCAATATTATTATATGGCAACCCAAGAATTAATATGGAGATATTTAACTTCAGAACATGTTTATTTTACTACAAAAGCTAATTATCAAGGAGATATTATTGATATAGAAAAATATAAAAACGAAATATTAAATTTAGTTAATAATCATAATACAAAACCATCATTTGATAATTTAATAATTGAAAAACAACAAAATGAACTAATAACTTTGATAGATTCTAATAATGTATTAAATAGTTATAAAATAACAGAAGGACAAGCTACTATTAAAAATAATCAATTAGTAATAAATGGATTGGATAATGTTACTTTAGAAAAAAACTATAATAATCAATCTTATATATATACTTCATTAGGGAGCCAAAGATTAATAACATTATCTTTAAACGACAGTGTTATAGCAAGTATTAGAATAGAAGAAAAAGTAAACGATTATCAATTAAAAATATATAAAAAAGATATAGATACAAATGAATTAATAAAAGAAGCGCAATTTAAAATAAAAAGATTAGAAGATAACACATATATTAAAATAAATAATGAAGAAATATTAACTACAGAAAATGGAATATTAATACTTAATAATTTAAAAGAAGGATATTATGAAATAGAAGAGGTAGAAGCACCATTAGGTTATTTAATAAATGAAGAATTAATTACTATAAGAATAACTAATACTTCACAAAGTATAGATGTATTTAATAAACAAATAGAAATGCCACAAACAGGTTATAAAATAAATATAAATTATACATACTATTTACTATTTTTCTTAAGTTTTTATAGATCAAGATGTTTATTAAAATAATTTGTTTATTATTGCTTTTTTCTAATTATTATATAGAATATGAAATAAAAGAAATATCTAAAGAAAAATTAGAAGAAATAAATTATTATTTAGAAATAGAAAAATATAATATAGTACTACCAATTTTATATGGAACAACTAATGATATACTAGATCAAAATGTAGTAGGAATAATGGAAACTTTTAATAATTTAGAAGAAAATAAAAACACTGTATTAGCAGCACATAATTATGAAAATTTATTTAAAGAGTTATATTATTTAAATATAGGCGATACTATAAATATAATAGGGAAAGAAATAGTAAAATATGAAGTCATAAAAAAAGACATAATAGAAGAAACTGATATGTCTTATTTTTTCCAAGGTAGTGAATCACAATTAACTTTAATTACATGTTATGGTTATAATAAAAGATTAATTGTAATAACTCAACCTATAAATTAATTTTTAAAGTTGTTAAAATATTGTTTTTTTCTATATCTGTGCAGTTGTTCCATAGTATTTCAAAAAAAACACCTAACCCAGGCAAAACAATTTCATCTTTGCTAGTAATAGCATCAGTAATAGATTGTCTAATAGAATCTTCATTACTATCTTTAAAATTATGTACTATATTTTCTCTTATATTTATGTTCATAAAACACTCCTTTTTAATATAATGTATAAAAAAAATAAAATTATACATTGATTAAATTAAAAAAAAACTATATAATTAAAATAGAATGGAGGATATTATGATATATATAATAATCGGAGTAATAGTAGTATTACTATTAATGTATGTAATGACAACATATAATGGACTAGTTAAATTAAGAAATATTGTAAAAGACCAATGGCATCAAATAGATGTACATTTAAAGCAAAGAGCGGATTTAATTCCAAACATTGTAGAAACAGTTAAAGGTTATGCTGCTCATGAAAGTGATACTTTAGAATCAGTAATTGCTGCTAGAAACAAAGCGGTAACTGCAACAAATCAACATGATGGAATGCAAGCAAATGGTGAATTATCACAAGCTTTAGGAAGATTATTTGCTTTAACTGAAGCATATCCTGACTTAAAAGCTAATGTAAATTTTATGGATTTACAAAATCAATTAAAAACAATAGAAGAAAAAATTGCGTTTGCAAGACAATTTTATAATGATACAGTTTTAAATTATAAAAATAAATTAGAAATGTTTCCTTCAAATATAATTGCATCACTTTTTGGATTCAAACCAGAAGAATTTTTCAAAGCAACTGAAGAAGAAAAAGTTGTACCTAACGTAAAATTTTAAGAAAACTACACATCAGTGTAGTCTTTTTTTACATTATATGATAATTTTGTTCAGTTTCAGCAAATTTACTATATGTATGTACTGTTCCTTGTTCTAATTTAGTAACTCTTTTTTCTAAATTATCAACTTGTTGTTTTAAGGCATTCATTTGTTGCATCATTTGATTATTTTGAGGAAGTGGAGCTACTGGTTGATTAGGCATACCAGGTTGCATATTCATTCCAGGTTGCATAGGCACATTTCCTTGCTGCATACCAGGCCAATAACCTTGATCATACATTGGTTGATACATAGGATAATTTCTATCTTTTTTCATAATTTACCTTCTTTCTAATTAAGTATATGATAAATATCTAAAAAGGTGATTTTAAAGATAATTAATTTACTTTAATATATATATTTGGTATAATGTTTTAGGTGATTTTATGAGACTTAGAAACGTTAAAGGTGCAAAAGAACAAATAAATAATAGTAGTTATGTAATAGTAAATCCAGAACAACATATTGGACAATTTAAAAAGTTATTTAATAACGATAATGAATTACATATAGAAATAGGTATGGGTAAAGGTAAGTTTATAATAGAAAATGCTTTAAAATATCCGCATATTAATTTTATTGGAATAGAAAAATTCGATAGTGTTTTAGTAAGAGCTATTGAATCAATAAAAGAAGATATACCTAATTTAAAACTACTTAGATTTGATGCAACCGAAATAGAAAAAATATTTAAAAATGAAATTGACGTAGTATACTTAAACTTCTCAGATCCATGGCCTAAAAATAGACATGAACATAGAAGATTAACAAGTTTAGAATTTTTAAATAGATATGAAAAAATTTTTAAAAATAAAAAAAATATAATAATGAAAACAGATAATAGAAAATTATTTGAATTTTCAGTTATGTCATTAGCAAACTTTGGATATACAATACAAAATTTATCTTTAGATTTATATAATGATGATATTAAAGATAATGTTCAAACAGAATATGAAAAGAAATTTCATGAATTAGGTTTCCCTATTTATAAAATAGAAGTAACTAAATAGACAAATACTTTACATGTAAAAAAAGGAAAAACTTTTTTTATTTATAGTTATTTGTTATAATAAATACAAGAGTGGTGAGATATGAAAAAAATAATCTTAATTCTATTCTTATCTCTTTTTATAACAGGATGTACTGTTGTAAGAATAGATACAAGTAGTATAGAAAATATTGTCAGTGTAGTTTTATCTAAAGACAATCAATTATATAACAGAGTTGGAAAAGGATATAAATATTATGTTCCAAGAGGAGTTATATATATTGATTCAAGTGAATTAAACGATAAACTATATAGTGATGGTAATTACTACTATTTATATATAGATGCAATAAGTTATTATTATCAAAATGAATGTACATACGAAGAAAAACAAGATGTATATTATTCACAAGCAATTAATCAAGAAGATAAATGTGGTTATTTAGAAATAAGTGAAATTGATGGTAAATACTTAATTGAATTTATGTATAACTATGCAAAAATAGAAACAATGGTAACAGAGGAAGATATAAATGAAGTAGTATTAAATGCTTCGTATATATTATCAACAGTTAAATTTAATAACAATGTAATTAACTTAATGCTAGATGAAGAGTTTTTTACAGAAAAAGAAGAAAAATATGATATATTTGAATCTAAACAAGAATCGACAAACTTTGTTGAGTTAGTAGAAGAAAATGAATAAGGGGTGGACATATGGGATTCATGGATAAACTAAAAAATATATTTACGGAAGAAGTAGAAGAAACTACACCAATAAAAAAAGAAGTCTTACAAGTTGAAATACCAGCGCCAGTAAGAGAAGTAAAAGAAGAAAAAGTAGAAATTAAACCTGAAAAAAAACCAACATTGTTTTTTGACGATGAA
This sequence comes from uncultured Muribaculaceae bacterium, assembly GCA_964369355.1. Lineage (GTDB taxonomy): Bacteria > Bacillota_I > Bacilli_A > RF39 > UBA660 > CAYJEO01. The sequence continues at coordinate 10,003 of CAYJEO010000019.1, forward strand.
GATTTTGAAATTTTAGAAGAGAAAAAAGAAGAAAAAGTAGAAATCAAACCAGCTTTTAATCCTTCTTATGAACCAAAACCATTATATGGCGGACATAGTCCTGTTAAAAAAGAAACGAAAAGTGTAGATGAAAAAAAAGATTTCAAACCTTCGCCAATCATTTCGCCAATATATGGAATGTTAGATAAAAACTATGTAAAAGAAGATATAGTTGAGAAAAAAGTGGTTGATGTATTAACCGAAGATACTAATTTAGACTCAATTAGAAATAAAGCATTTGGTACTTTAGAAGATGATTTAGAAGATACATTATTCGGAAAAACATCAATTTTATTAAATGATGAAACTGATGTATTTGAAGAAAAAGAAGATTTATTTAAAGAAGAAGATATTTTAGAAACTTTTGATGCACTAGAACATTTCGAAGAACCAAAAGTAGAAATAATCGAAGAAACAAAAGAAGAAAAAATATTAACTCGTTTTAAAGAAAATGATATTCCGGTTAAAAAATATAAAGAAAAAAGAGAAATTGAAATCGAATTAGTAGAAGAAGTAAAAGACTTAGATATATTTGATGAAATAGACAGTAAACCAGTACAAGAAGAAACACCTAAAAGACCAAAAGACTTAGTAGATGAAAGTGATTTATTTGATCTTATAGATTCTATGTATGAAAGGAAAGATGAAGAATGATGGTATCATTAGATGATTTTTTTCAAATCATAATTTATCTTTTATTGATTATACTATTAGTATCAGCAATTATATTAATAGTAAAATTAATATTTACAACAAAGAAAGTTGACGCAATAGTAGAAGATGTTGATATGAAAATAAAAAAAACAAATGGCTTATTTGATATAGTAGAATCAGCAACTGAAACATTAACAAGTGTTGGAGAAATAGCAACAAGCTTAATCAACGAAAAAATAATTAAATTTTTTAAAAAAGGAGATGAATAATATGGCAAAGAAAAAAATTGGATCATTTATTACAGGAGCATTAGTAGGGGTGGGACTTGGAGTTTTATTCGCACCTAAAAAAGGTAGTGAAACTAGAAAAGAACTAAAAGTTAAATTTGATGAATTATTAGCAAAAGCAAATGAAATCGATGTGGAAGAAGTAAAATTCAAAATTGAAGCAATGATTGAAGATATTAAAATTGAATTAGAAGACTTAGATAAAGAAAAAGTATTAAAAATAGCTAATAAAAAAGCAAAACAAATTCAAAAAATGGCTACAGAATTAGTAGAATACGCTGTTGAAAAAGGAACTCCGGTTTTAGAAGAAACAGCTGCTAATGTTAAATTAAAAGCAATTGAAGTAACAGAAGAAGTTTTAACTAAATTAAAAAAATAAGCGAAATTTTATTTCGTTTTTTTTAATATTTTTTTTGCAAAAAATCAAAAAATATAGTATAATTAATTATACTGAGGTGGATATATGGAATTTATAAAAAAACATAAAGTAACTATTATTATATTAACAATTTTACTGATTGCAGTAATTATTTTTGGGATTTGGTTTTACAATATCTTATTCCCGCATGGAGATGCATATGGAAATAGATTAGATGGTATTGAAAATGTTGAAATTACTCAAGATAAATATAATGCTATATCTAGTAAAATAAAAGAGATTACAAATGTTGTTGAAGTAGTTAATGATATTAAAGGTAAAGTTATAACTTTTACTGTAGATATTATTGAAGGTGGAGACATTAATTTAGTATGTGATCATACTGTTAATACATTAAATGAATTATTAACAGAAGAAGAAAAAGCATTTTATGATTTACAAATTATTGTGTCTCAAACAAATGAAGATGCAATTCCAGTTATTGGATATAAACAAAATGCTAGTGATGCTTTTGTTTGGACCAATAATAGATAAGAGGTATGTATGAAAAATAAAAGAAATTTAACAATAGTAGCAATCATAATTGCAGCTATATTGATATTTTCAGTTTATTATTTCCTTACTGTACAAGATGAAAATACATCTTTAACAGTTTTAGATAGACAATGGATTGAAAGTAATGAAAACAATATAATAGACTTATCAATTATAAATGAAGTTTCAATAATAAATTATAGTGGTAAAGGAATAGTGTTTGATTTTTTAGATAGTTTAGAAGAAGATACTGGATTAACTTTTAATAAATTATCATATGATTATGGTGATGAATCTAAGACAGAATACGCTATTAAAGTAGTAGATGAAAAAGATTCAGAAGACATTTTAATATATCAAGATAATTATGTTTTGGTAAGTAGTTTAACAAAAAGTTTTTTAGAATTATCAGAAATACAAAATGTTAAAATAGGTGTAGTAAATGATTTATTAGAAGAAACTAATAAATATTTAACAACATCTGTTAATACTAGTTATAAAGGGTATGAAACTTATGAAGATTTAGAAAAAGCTTTAGAAGATAGTGAAGTAGACATGATTGTTTTACCAAAATTACCTTATTTTGATGAAATAGCAGAATCTGATACTTTAAATATCAATTATAATATTACTGAAATGACAGAAGATTATGTTATTAGTTTAGGCGATGATTCTAGATTAAATAGTATCTTAACTAAATATTTTAATAATTGGTCGTCTAAAAATTTAGAACAATCTTTTTATGATAATTTTGCTCTTAACTATTTTGACTTTGCAAATATAACAGAAAAAGATGAAGCAAATTTTAGAAGTAAAAGATATATGTATGGCTTTGTTGATGATGCGCCTTATGACACAACATTATTAGGTGGTTTATTAGGAATTAATAGTAATTTCATTAAATCATTTTCAAAAGCATCAGGAATTGAGATTAATTATCAAAAGTATAATGATTTTAATGATTTAACTGAAGCATTTAATACAAATGAAATAGATTTTTATTTTAATAGAGCAGGGAGTATGGATTATAAAATAGATGTTTATAATACAGTGTCTCCAGTTTCTGAAAATATTGTAATAATTTCAAAAATTGAAAATGATATTACGATAAATTCAGTATATTCACTAAATAATCAAACTGTTTTAACAGTTAAAAATTCTAAAACAAGTGAGTATTTAATTAATTTAGATATTAAGATAGTTGAATTTGATACAATTCAAGATTTATTAGATAATAAAAAAACTGAAGATATTATAGTAATAGATGAGGCAAGTTATAAATATTATGAAAATGGTTCTTTATCAAATTACAAAGTAGATTATGATTTTAATTTAAAATCTGAGTATACATATACTTTAAGAAATATAGAATCAAATGAAGTTTTTAATGAATATTTTGACTTTTATTTATCGTTTATTAATAAACAACAAGTTGTAAATAAAAGTTTTGAAGAATTATTAAGTATTGGTAATAAACCTGAAATCTTAAGAATGATCTTAATAGGATTATCATCAATAGTTGCATTTATATTAGTATTCTTTGGAATTAAACTAATTAAACCAAAGAAAAAAGTTGTTAAATTGAAAAAAGAAGATAAATTAAGATATGTTGATATGTTAACTTCTTTAAAAAATAGAAGCATGGGATGAATCAGAAATTTATCCACAAACTATTGTTATAGTTGATTTAAATAATATTGCATATATTAATGATAACTATGGACATGCAGCAGGTGATGAAGTTATTTGTCAAGCTTCAAGCATATTAATCCAAGCACAATTACCAAAAAGTGAAATAATAAGAACTAATGGTAATGAATTTTTAATATATTTAGTTGAGTATGATGAAAAACAAGTTATTACTTACATTAAAGAATTAAATAAAGAATTTAAAAATTTAAAACATGGTTATGGAGCAGCTATTGGATATAGTATTATTACAGATGGTATTAAAACAATTGATGATGCTGTTAATGAAGCAACTATAGATATGCGTAATGCCAAAGAAGAAATAAATAATTAAGCAAGTAATACTTGCTTTTTTTATTGTTAAAAAATATAAAAAATGTTAATATTAATATAGGTGAAGTATATGGAAATAATTAAAAGAAATATAATAGAAGTATTAAATATATTAAAAAAAAGAGAATTTGAAATATTACCAGGACAATTAGCTTTTTTCTTCGTATTATCAATAATACCAACTATAACTGCGTTAGTATTAATAGCATCATTTTTCTCAATAGATTTACATTATGTTGCTGAGTTTATTACTACTAATTTTCCAACTGAAATAAGTGATATAATTAATCCATTTATATTAGGTAAAGGATTTGACTTTAATATTGGATTTTTTACTTTGTTAGGGTTTTATTTAGCAAGCAATGGTGCAAAATCGATTATCGTATCATCTGATATGTTGTATAAATTAGAAAAAACAGACTTTGTTAAACTTAGATTAAAATCTATAGTAATAACAATTATGCTTATATTTTTATTTTTACTTTTAACTATATTATTAGGACTAGGAACTTTCTTAATTTCTTATTTTGTAGATTTATTTTCTTTAGAATATATTAGTAATAATTTAAATTTAATATTTTCTATTTTAAAATGGCCAATTACTTTGTTACTTATTTATGTTATTGTTAATTTTTTATATACAATAACACCTAATGAAAAAATAGAAAGACAAAGTGTTTTTAAAGGATCTATATTTACAAGTATTGGTTGGTCTTTAGCGACTATTATATATACTTATTATGTGGCTAATTTTTCAAATTATAGTATTATATATGGTGGATTATCAAATTTAATTGTATTTATGACTTGGATTTATATAAATGCTTATATATTTGTTATAGGTTTAGCAATAAATGCGAATAATCATTTAAACTTTATGAATAAAAATAAAGTTATAGATAATAATAATAATGATGCTAAGCATCAAACAGACTACACATTAGGTGAAGAAAAAAGTGTTTAATACACTTTTTTTATGTTCTTTTATCTTTTATAAATTCACGTA
>CAYJEO010000020.1:0-14854 GCA_964369355.1 uncultured Muribaculaceae bacterium
AATACTTTATCATATAATTTTATTGTTTGTTTAGTATTTACTTGAAAAAAAGATTTTGGAGATATATTAAATACAAAGTCGTTTAAATACTCTTTTATATATTTATCACCATATACTAAGTCTTTATTAACATAAATAGATGTTGATATTTTTTTTAATTCATTTATTAACTTATCATCTACAGTGTTATAAAAAACTACCATTAAATCGTTAGTAAACTTACTTTTTTTAATTGTAATATCACCTGTTATATTATATTTATTTAAAATAACTAATACTTCATTTATTTTTTCATCTAGTAAAAAACATTTATCTATATTTATTAAATCATTAGTTTTTTCTTTATAAAAACCTACTTTATTATTAGATTTAAACATTGCCTTATTTCTATAAAAATAATTATCTTCATTTATAACTATTTTCTCTATTAAATCACTATTTATATTTGCAAACTTTTTAAGTATTTCTTTAACTTTATTTTCTTTATAAAGTATTTGTTCTTCATAAGTCATATGCATTAATTGACATCCACCACATTCGTTGTAATATTTACAAATTGGTTCTATTCTTTTATTTGATTTTTCTATATAACTTAATACTATACATTCATGTATGTTTTTTTTACTTTTTATTATTTTAACGTTTACTACTTCATCAATTAAAGCATTTTTTATAAAATAAATATCTTTTTCTATTTTTGCTATTCCACGTCCAAAGTGGTCAATTGCTTCTACTTTTAAAATCATTTAAATCACCGTTTAAATTATAACATTTTTACCATAATAAATATAGGTGATTATATGGATTATATCAAAATAATAAAAGAATCTTTTAATGAATCTGGTGATTTATTTATTAGAAGTATTAATTTAGGTAGTATTGATTTAACTTATGCTTTATTAGAAAGTGTTTCTTCTGATGATAAATTAAGTAATTATTTAGTTAGAAGTATTAGTAGTGATGTTAAATATATAAAAGATATAAATAATTTATTTACTTATTTATATAATACAATTCCTAATGCTAAGGTTAGAATTATTAATAATATCAAAGAAGCTATTTCTTTAATGCCTATTGGTTTTACTTTAATATTAGTTCCTAATAACGAATTTATAATAGCAGTAGAAACTCGTTCTTCTCTAGATAGAGGAGTTTCTGAATCTACTACTGAAGTAGTAATTAGAGGCCCTAAAGATAGTTTTTGTGAAAATTCTATTATCAATATGGGTTTAATAAGAAGAAGATTAAAAACTAATGAACTTACTTTTAAAGATTATTTTATCGGTAATCTTACTAAATCACGTGTTACTGTAGGATATATTAATAATATAGTTGATAATAAAAAATTAAAAATGGTTTTAAATAAAATAAATAGTATTAATGTTGATACAATTATTGATAGTGGTTATATCAGAAAATTAATTACAAATAATATAACAACTTTCCCTAAAGTTATTTCTACTGAAAGACCTGATTTAGTTGCTATGCATCTAGCTAAAGGTAAAATTGCAATCATAGTTGAAAATAGTCCTATTGTATTAATATTACCGGCTTTTTTTAATGAATTTTTTAATAATCCCGAAGATAAATTTGCCTTACAATTAAATAGTTTACTAACTAAAAGTATTAGAATTCTAGCATTTTTTATTACCTTATTAACTCCTGCTTTATATATAACTATAACCTGTTTTAATAGAGAAATTATTCCTATTCAATTATTAATATCATTAGCAAGTCAAATAAATAACTTACCTTTCCCTATTTATTTTGAAATATTACTATTAGTTACTATTTTTGAAATACTTCGTGAGGGAGATATAAGAATCCCTTCTAAAATGGGAAGTTCTATTAGTATAGTCGGAGGACTTATTTTAGGTGATGCTGCTGTTTCAGCGGGAATAGTTTCTCCTATTGCTGTAATAATAGTTGCAATTACTTCAATATCTGGTTTGTTGTTTTCAGATATAGATTTCGTTAATGGCCTTAGATTATGGAGATACTTATATATAATAGGTGCGGCTATTTATGGATTAGTAGGTATTTTAACTGTAAGTATTATTTTAATTCTTCATTTATCAAGTATAAAAATATTAAATAAAAATTATTTATGGGGAGGTATACATGAAAAAAATATTAATAATTCTTAGTTGCTTTTTATTAGCTGGATGTCAATATAAAGATTTAGCTAAAATATCTATTGTTTCTATGATTTCAATTGAGTATAATGAAAAATTTATAGTAACAACTTTTAATATTGTTCCAGATAAGGATAATACTAGAATAACCTTAATAGAAAGTAGTGATTCAGATTTATTTGAAGCTCTAAATAAAAATATAATGCAAAGTACTAGTGAACCTTATTATAATCATATTACTACTATTTTAATAGATTCTTATATGTTAGGTAATTTAAATTTATTAAATAATTTAATAAAAGAATATGATATACCAACTAATTTTTCAATTGTCTATTCAGATGATATAAATAGCATAAATGAATTTTATAAAAATGAAGAACCGATTCATACTTTAGCTACTACTATTAATAATTTAGAAGGAACTAATTTGTATTTTCAAGATTATTTAAATAATAAAAATTTAAAAATACCTACATTTATATATGATAATAAACCATTATTCATAGGATATACAAGTATAAAAAAAAAGCACTAACTAAGTGCTATTCCATACAACATTATTGATTTAGGATTTTCATTATATTCAATATCTGAATATTTATATTTATCATAAACTAAAGCTTTTTGTTCATTATTTAAACTAGAGTGATATAAATTAATATAATCTGCTAATTCTTTTAAATAAGTACTATATGTACCTGTTGTTATATATTTATCTACTTCAACAGTATCGCCTATAATTAAAGTACATAATTTAGAAAATAAATTATCTATTACTTTAACCATACCATCTTCTGTTTCTAATTCTATACATAATAAATTAACTTCAGACTGTTTTAAGATAGTACCATTGTCATTAACAGTTGGTACATACATTCTTTTAACTTCTCCAGTTATTTTTTTTACAAAAGTTCTTCCCACTTGAAACACCCTCTTATTCTTTAAATATTATACCAAATATTTTTTTTGATGTAAATATTAATTGATTGTTTTAGTGTCAACTTTAGAAGCAGTTATTAGCGTTAAATTAGTGCTATTTATGTAATTTTCTGAAACTTTACCTAATACCGATTCTAAGTATTGAGGATGTGCAAATGAATTATCTTTTGTAATAAATTCTTTTGATGCATTTGGATTTGCTTCAATTACTCTACTATCAATATCACTCATATAAATACTTGGATTATTTAAAAATAAAATTAATCTATTTTTTATATCATTCATTAAATCAGAATTAGTAATACTTTCTTTATAAATCATATTAACAGTTTCTTGAGTAATAGTTCCAAAACTTTCTAAAGCTACTTCTGAACATATTATTCCAACAGCGCCATTACCACAATTATATGCTTGTGTTGCTAATAATACATTACCTTGATATTTATCAATATTATTTTTCATAAGTATTGAAGCCATTAAAACATTATTTTCAAGTACATTTGCATTTTCTAATGTAACATCTATACTATGAGTTTGTCCATGTATATCAACAGCACTAATATTATTACCATTAAAAGCATCTACTTCAATTTGAAATGCTCCTATTGCTTTACCTTCATATTCTTCTAATGTATAAACATAATTATTATGTTTGAAATTGCTTTCTTGGAAACTTATTGCTGCTAGTAAACTTTCATTAATATTAAATAGTTGTGCATAATGAGTTATATATTTACCTAATTCAGATTGCATTTGCATTTCTAAATATTGTAAATTATTTTCATCTTTTAAATAAGATCCTACTAATGTATCTTGATTCAAATAAGAAATATTGTTATTAGATATTTCTGTAGGTATTGTTATTTCAAAACTAGTTTCTTTTGTATTATTTTCAATTATAGTTTGTACTTTACTTGATTTAGCAACAGGTATCATTTCTTTTTCTAAAGTAAAATTACCAGTTCCTAATATACCTATTGCTGTTACTAAACTTAATAAAACAACACCTTTTTTAATTGTTTTTCTAGTAGTAAATTGTTTACATCTTTTTATTGTATTTTCAATTGATCTTTTACTTATTGTTTTTAAATTACTAGTATCAATTTTATTTTCTTTATTATTTATAACTATTTTATATTTATGATTTTTTAAACAAATATACGATGTATCAGCCACATTCATAATTTTTTCCATTGGAAGTTCTAATAAATTATTTAATAATCTATTTATTTTTTCTTTATTTGTTATAATTGTTGTTTTTTTTGGTTTTTCTTCATAATGTCTTATTTCATAAGCAACATTACTTTCTATTAAATATTCATATTTTTTTACCATATTACCTACCCCTTTTATGTATTATTTTTTAATACAATCAACTTTATTTATTTTAAATAAATAATTATATTCTAATTCAAATACTTTTGCTCTTTTTCTTCTATATTGTGACTCTGTTTTAGATTCAGCTAATTTATTAATTACTTCTGTAAAAAACTTCTTACGCATACCACTATCAATTTGATATGTATAATATATTTTCTTTAATTCTTTTAAATCTATATTTTCTTTTCTTCTTAATAAAATATATAATTTTTCTAAATCAATTTCGTCTTTTATTTCAATAAAATTACTTAATTGACGTAAATCAGATTGTCTTAAATATCCTTCTTTATTAGCTGTTATTACACACATATTTTGAACTTTATTTAAATTATTTTTAATGTAAATAGTTACCGTAAATATATCTTCAATTTCAAAATCTTTTCTAAAGTAGCAATTTAAAAATTCTTTTTCTTCTTTAGTTAATTTCATATTTTTTTCAAAATATTCAAAATCTTCTAGTAATTTGTTACCAGTCATTTTATACTCTTTTATTTCCTTGTAATTAAATTCATACCATGTTATTACTTTGTCTATTAATTCATTTATTTCAAATTCATTAAGTATTGGAGTATATAAACTTTCTTTTTCCATAATTTTCTCCCTTTTTTTTAACTTATTATAACATATTTCCTTATAAATACAAGAAAAAAGTAACTTTCGTTACTTTTACTTAGATTTAGCTTTTACTACATATTTTCCTTCTACTACTTTACCAAAGAAATATCTTCCATCAATATTTGTTCTAGTTGTATTAATTAATACTTCATGACCATCTTCTGGGTGTATTTCATATAGACCTACGAAAGCATTACTAATTGGTTTTTTAGTTAATCTATCTAAGATAACACCATTAATAGTTCCTTCTTTTTCATCATTTAATTTAGTTAAGTATAGTTGTTGTTGATAATGAGTTCCAGCTGTTATCCTTACCTGTATTGCTTCTCCTAAAATATAATCTTCTGCTGACGCTGTTAAAAAGTAAGTTCCTGCTGGAATATTCATAAATAAGTATTCACCATCAGATGCAGATAAAGTTTCTGTTAATACTGTTCCTGATGCTGATCCAGTTCTTAATGAAATACGTACATTTGACATTATATTTCCTTCTGCATCATCAAAAGTTATACCATAGATATTAGCATTTTCGAAAGTTGTATCTTCTTCAATTACTAAATTTCCAACTGGTCTTTCAGTAGTTCCAACATTTACGTTGATTTTATCTGATAATAAATATCCATCTTTAACCGCATAACATAAATATTCACCTGCATCAACATTAGGAATAATAAATTCTCCTGTTGCATTAGTCATTGTATGTTTTATTGGGTTAAAATCTACGTCGAATATTTTTACCGTTGCATTATCAACAGGGTTACCATCACCATCTACTACTGTCCCTGTTACTGAACCAGAAAATTCCGTTTCAGCTTCATCAAGTTCTATCGTTTGATAAAACTCTTCTAAATTTTTTAAATCAAATTCATTACTGAAATTTAATTTATATCTGTCTCTTCCAAACATTTTTTCACCTCCATTTTAGTATATAATTATTTTATTTTTTTGCTTGTATTTTTACACTATAGCATTTACTATTGTAAATTCAAATGAACCTTCTTGCCCTTCTGTTCCTACTCTTAATTTCACTAATTGTTGAACTGACCAATCTGCTTCAAAAGGTGTTACTAATAGATTATCTACTAAAGTCCATCCTTCTGGTAATTTCGATACTTCAGATACTGGTGTGTTATTTTCTGTTACTATTTTAATATTTGCTCTTAAAGTCCCTGGTGTATATAAATATATATCTTCTGTATCAGTTTTAACAATACTTCCTCCATTATCACTAACTTCAAAAGAAACTGCTAATTCTTCTTTTGTTTCTTCGCAAGTTTCGCAAATACAATCTTTAAACAATTCTAATTTACCTTGTAAAATTACTTCTAATCTTGTGATTGAATTAATCATTGATTGAACTGACTTATTTACATCTAATAATAAATTAGGATCACTTTCAGAAAATTTAATTCCTGCTTGGATTTTTTCTCCTTCTGCATTTAAAATATGAGATAATCCTGTTTGTTGTAATGCAACTGATTCAATGATATCTGTTATCGCTTGACATCTAGTTGTTTTACTTGGTTCTATAACCGGCATTGACATATTTTTAACTCCTTTCAAAACATTGTATGTAATAATTTTAAAAGTGTATAGTCATTTAAATAACATTTTTTATTTTGTTGTATATAATACGTTAGTGGTGATTTTATGAATTTAATAAAAAAAGTTTCTTTGCTAAACTGTTGTGATAAATTATATACAAGTGCAACTTTTAAAAATAATAATTATATTTTTACTTTACCAAATTGTAAATTAATAAATATGTATGATTGCATATTTAATTTAAGTAACAAAATAAATACATGTTCTAAATATACAGTTATTACTAATGCAGTAATATATAATCAATTTTTTGTTATAAAGGAAAATGATAATTCAAATATATATATATTAGATTCTTGTTTTAAAGAAATAGATAAAATTTGTTTAAAGATTCCCAAAAATTATAAAGAGACTATATTATCTATTACTTATAATTATGATTTTAATAAAATAATTATTGCTTCTAAAACTAAATTATTTTCAGTTACTATTGATGGTTATTTTATTAAAGATGAATTATCAAAAGAAATTATTTCTTTAATAGAAGAAAAAAGTAATAACTCTACTTTATATAAATCAATGAGTGGTTGTTGTTATACACCTACGCATATAGTTAAAAAAATAAATATTACAGCAATTGGATATTTTTGTGATTATTTATACATAGCATATTATAAAAATAATGCTGCTTATATTTTAAAATTATCAAGTAATGGAAGTATTATCGAAAATATTTATATTGATGATGACATTAAAATTAATTCCTTATTTTCCGCTAATAATGTTTTAAATTTACTAGTTACTAAAAAAGATTGCTATAACTATGTTTACATTACTTCTATTTGTTGTAAGATATGTCATATAAAAGATGATTGTGAGTGTCGAGTTGACTATGAATGTGAAACTAAACATTGCCATAATAGCTGTGATGATATAATAAAGTCAATCGCCTGTATGGAAAAAGGATTAGCAAGTGTCCTAAATAGTGAAGGAAAAAAAATACAAGCAGGCATTGATAAAGCTGAATGTATGGGAGATTTAATAAAATTAAATGAATCAGTTGCTAAAACCATCGATGAAATTTCTCATTTAGAACAAATTTTATATAGCAAACTTAAAGTTGCTGTTGTTGATTGCAAAAAAAAGTAACTATTCAAAGTTACTTTTATCTTAAATATCTATAAACAACATTGGTTTGTAATGGTATATTTTGTGCTTGGGATAAAGTTGATACATCAACAACTTGATACCCCATAGAGTATAATCTAGGCAATAGTATTTCAATAGCATCTACACTAGTTGAAAATATATCATGAAATAATATAATACTACCTTCTTCTACATTATTAATAACATGGTCTACTAAATCATTTGGATTTTTATATCTCCAGTCATTAGTATCAATATCCCATAATATATAACTATATCCTAATTCATTAATTACTCTATCAGTTAAACTTCCATAAGGAGGTCTTACAATATTAGAATATTTACCTGTTACTTCAAATAAAATTTGATTTGTTCTATCTAATTCATTTTTAGTACTTTCTAAAGACATGGTTTTAAAAGATGTATGTGAATATGCATGTAATCCTATTTCATGTCCATGACTATCAACTTGTTTTATAATATCTTTATATTTATCCATTTCTAAACCTAACATAAAAAATGTTGCATGTACTTTATTATTTTCTAATACATTTAATAATCTAGGTGTATGTTCTGAATGTGGTCCATCATCAAATGTAATTGCTACTTGTTTTTTTGTTAAATCTATATCATATGCAGATTCATTTGTATAATCTAAATATTCAACTGTTTTATAATTTAAGTAATCTTTTATTTCATTATAATAAACTTTTAAGTTATAAGAAAATCCATAGTTAATTGTTTCATTGTAAAAACCAATTTCCAAATATAAATCTTTAGTAGAATAAGTTTTTAATGTATTTTCTGATAATAATATATCAGTTATATAGGCAGGATATTTTAAATTAGATATTTCTTTTATTTTAGTATTAAACTTTTCTTTATACTTAGCATTTACTATATCATTTATATTTACATTATCTTGTATAATTAAATCCGGAAGTACTTTTACTACTTCTTTTTTTGTTTCTTGTTTTTCTACTTCTTTAAAAAATCTATATGGAATAAAAGATAATAACATAACTAAAATTATTAATAAAACTATTAATATTATTTTTTGAATTGCTAATGATTTTTTTATTTTCTTATTAATCTTTTCCATAGTATTAGTATATCATAAAATGTAAAAAAAAGTCGATTACTCGGCTTCTTTTTTTATTTCAACATTAATAATTTCATCTTCTAATTTAGTTCTCTTTTTTACTTTTTTAACTTTTATTGCTTTTATTTTTTGTTTCTTATTTTTTATTTTAAATATAGCAAATATAATAATAGGAATTAATATTAATACTGCAATTATTATATACCAAATTAAATCAGATTCGTATGGAATTAATACATAAGAGCTAATTTCACCTGTTGAAGAAGTTGTAAAAATAGTTATAACATCATTAATATTATTAACTACTACTACGGTATCACTTTCTAAAGGTATAGCATTTACTTCTATATTTTTTCCAGTATATTCATAATAAAAAGTGCTAGAATCAAAAACTTGTTTTAAACTACCATTTTTTATTTCTAATGATTTTAATAAACTAGACTTTTCTTCTAATGATTCTAAACTATATCCTCTCATAACTGTTACAGTATAAGTTTTTATAGTTAAATCTTCTGCTGTTACCTTAATTTCATAAAGGTTTTCACCTACTGTTAAAACTTCATTTCCAATTAATTCTGTAGTAGCATATTTTAAATCTGATTTAACAAAATCTAAATTAACTTTATCTACTTCATAAGGAACCCAAACTAAATAGTTTAGAGTTTCTGAATTAAACGCAGGAGATAACTGTCCAGAAGAAGGCGTTAAAGATGTTAAATTATTATCATTGGATAAAGGTTTATTTGGATCTTTACCACGTGTTACTGCTATAACATATTCTTTTACGTTTCCATTTTCTGCTGTTACTCTAATAATAACATTTTGAGTTTCTTCTGATATGAAATTTTCATTACCTACAGTACTAACACTAGCTTTACTATTATTAACTACTGCATTTATTTTTAAACTAGTAACTTCAAAAGGTACTAATAATGAGTAAGATGTTGTATTACCATTAAAGTTAGGTTCTAATGTACCTTCATTAATTACTAAACTTTTTAAAGTATTATCACTACTACGATCATCTTTTCTATTAATATTTACAGTATATGTTTTCTTAGAACCACTTTGAGCTGTTACAGTAATTGAAAAACTATTATTTCCATATCCTAAATTTTTAGAACCTGTTCCAGATAATGTTGCTCCTGATACTGCAGTTGCATTTATAGTAATCGATGTTACATTTGAATCTACTTGTAAACTATAACTAGTTGTACTTGGATTAAAGTTAATTGTACCAACCGAAGTTGATAATGATTCTAAATTATTATTATTACTTAAAACAGTTATGTTAGAACTTGCATTATTTCCTGTTACTGCTACTGCATCTGTATTACCTATTTCTACATTTGTATAATTTATAGTTGCACTACAAGTTGATCCTACAGATTTAAAATTTACAGTTACTAATTTAGCGTTGGTAAATCCTACTCCTGACATATCCATGTATGCTAATTTAAAGTTATTTGTACTTATTGGATTTACGTTTGCACTTGCATTAGCACTTGCTACACTAGTAATTTGAATACAAGCTGTATTTGATGATGAAAAAGTTCCATCTACTGTACCTATTGTTGCACCATTTCCATTTACATAAAATGAAACAGATCCTGATGCTCCTTCTGCTATTGATTTATTACCATCAAAACTAGCTGTTGCTGCAAATACATTGCTTGGTATTAAAAAAAGAAGAAGGATGAATAAAGTTTTAAATTTCATTGTTATCATCCTTATGCTTATTTATTAAATTTTCTTTTTGTCTATTTAACATTTCTTGATCATATAAAAATTTTAAAGTTTCTGGATCTTTATTGTTAATAGCATCTATTATTTCTTCTTTTGTTACGTTGTCATCATAAATTGCTTCTACTGTTTTCATAGGAAGTTTATCTACTTCTTCATGAGTTATAACATTTGTCTCGTTTTCACTTCCATTTTTAGATCCAAAGTTAAATTCAGGTTTGAATTCTATTATTGTTGGTTGTGGACTCATTTGTTCGATAAATCTTTCATTTTTTTTCTTTGATGCAATTATCATTATAATTACACACATAATAATTATTACTACTATCCCAAATAAAATCCAAGGTAATATTAAATATAATAATGATTCACTATGTTCTTTATATACATCTAATGTATAGTATCTAACAAAACCATTTTCATCTTCTACTTTAATTAATATAGTATTATTACCTTCTTGTAAATTAGAATTACCTTCTATTGTTACTTTAGCTTCTTCGTTTAAAGCTGTTGCTTTTAAATCTAGGGAATCAATATCAGTTATAGTTATATCATAATATGTGACTTCAGGATCAAATCCTTTAATTAATGAATTATCTAATAAAATTTCTTCTAATTTATTATTTGAAAATAAAGGACTTCTTTCTGCATTAATTGTATATACTCTAATACTTCCATCTTCAGCTGTTACTTCTATTTCTATAGTATTCATACCTAAGATAAATCCATTGTTTCCAACTATTTCAGCTTTAGCATCTAAATCATTTAATGTATATTCAATATTTAATGATGTTATTTCAAATGGAACTTTTATATTATAACTATTTAAATTTTTATCAAATTCGATTTCATAACCTTTAATAGTTAATGTTTTTAAGTAATTATCATTTGATTTAGTAGCTACTACTGTTGTAGTACCTTCTTTATTAACATTTACTATATAGTTTTTTATTGTTCCATCTTCTGCTGTTACTTTAATTTTAACAGGGTTTATCCCTACTACAAAATTTGTATTTCCAGTTATTTCTACTTTAGCTAATTCATGATTTGTTTCTGCTGTTATATTAATTGAATTTACTTCATTTAAAACATTAATTGCATATGTAGTTATATCACTTTCAAATTCTGGATTTAATGTATATCCTTCTATTGTAATATTTTTCAAAGTTGCATCTTTTGATTTTTCTACTATAACTTCTTCTTGTTTTGTTACATTAATATTATATGTATCAACATCGCCGTTTTCTGCAGTTACTTCAATTGTTATTTTATTTTGTCCAACTACTAAATTTGAATTTCCTGCTATTACTACAGTTGATAAGTTATGATTTGCTTCTGCTAGTACTTCTAATTCATTTACTTCAAAAGGAATAACTATTGAATATTCTTTTGTGTTTGCATTAAATACAGGTGTTAAAGTTTGATTAGTTATAACTAAGTTTTTTAATGTTGTATCATGACTTCTGTTATCTGCTTCTCTTGTTACATTTATTGTATATGTTTTTGTAGTTCCATTTTCTGCAGTTACTCTAATAGTAATTGCATTAGAACCTACATTTAAACTAGTTGCTCCTGTTGTTGTCATCGTTGCATTTGAATCTGCTAAAGTAGCATTTACATTTACTTTAGTAATTTCATTTGGAACAGTCACTGAATAAATTGTTGTGTTTGCACTAAAAGTTGGGCTTAGTGTATACCCTTCAACTGAAAGTGATGATAAATTATTATCTGTACTTCTTGGATCTTCTGCTCTAATTATATTTAGAGTATATGTTTTACTATCTCCATTCTGTGCTGTTACTGTTATTGTAACAGCGTTAGAACCTACATTTAAATTTTTATTACCAACTCCTGCTAGTGAAGCTGTTGAATCAGCAACTGTTGCTGCTACATTTACACTTGTAGTAGTCCAAGGAACATTGACTGTATAACTTGTTGTTGTCGCTACAAAAGCTGGTGTTAGTGTATGTCCTGCTACACTTAAACTTGCTAAGTTGTTATTACTTGATGCGTTTTGACTAGATACAGTGATTGGGACAACGTTTGTAGTTGCCACGTCACCCCATTCATCTGTTCCTTCTACATTTGTTGCTGTTATAGTTGAAGTTGCTTCTTTTAAGACTTTAAATTTAAATGTATAAACTACTTGTCTTGAAGTTAAACCACTTCTCCCTGATGTATCCATAAATAAATATCTATGGATTGATTCATTATAACTTGCTCCTGGAATAGTTGAACCTGCAGTTGAACTAACCCATTCTAAGTGAGTATCATCAAATTGTAAATCAAACGTTAATGATGATAATCCTCCTGATATATCTGTAATTTTATCTGCATAAATACTTACACTTATCTCAGTTCCTACAATCATTTGATTGGGAGCAGTAAAGTTTAGTTCAGCACTACCTGCACTAACTGTTTGCGCCCCAAAAAATAATGTGATACCAATGACTAAGCTTAAAATAAATTTTTTCATAATATCCTCCTAATGCAATAAATTTTTAAGTAAAACGTGATTGATTATTCTCATACCATCTGATAAATCAATTTTTCCATTATTACCTGCATCTGCTGCTACTTCATAAGCACCTTCTAATAATTTTTTCGATAATATATGGTTAGTAATTGACATACCATCTATTAAGCTTATTTTAGCATCTCCGTTTACATCTCCAGTTACTACTGTTTCTAGTGTTTCATTTAAAGTTCCATTTACTTCTAATTTTACTACTACACCAGTTCCAACTAAATCTGTTTTTTCTTTTTCTGTTATTCCATCTTTATCATACACTTTTATATGCTGTGATGGTGATAAATTATTTAATAACTCCTCTACTGTTGTATCTAAAGCTATTCCTTTTATAAAACCATCTTCAATCGTATAAATTCCTGATGACATAGTTAATTCTTCATCTGTTGATGTTATTAATATATCATAAGTTTTACTTACTCCTGCTTGGCTAGTAACTGTTACTGAATAATTATTTTCACCTAATACTAAGCTCATTCCTGTACCTAAATTAGTTGTTGCTGCTTCTGCTACTGTAATTACAATATCGTCTTGAGTAAATGCTGTATACATACTATTTACCATTACTTCATAACGATTAGTTTCTGTATTAAATGTTGCATTATATCCTAATATTTTAAGTGAAACAATTTCATTTGATGTATACATTTCTTTTGTTACATTTAATGTATATGTAATTTGTGTTTTATTATCATGTGCTGTTACAGTTATTGTAAATGTATTTAAGCCTGGTTGTAATTGTTTTGTTCCTAATATTTCAGATATTATAGCATCATCATCAGATTTAGTTGCTTCAATATAAATAGATTCTTTTTCTTTTGAAACATTTATATCATAAGTTAATGTATCTTTATCAAAATTTAAAATAGTTGTATCATCTACTTTTATATCAGATAAATAAGCATCTGTTTTATATGGTCTTAAGATCACTATTTCATATACAGCTTCATCACCAGTTTGACTTGTTACTGTAATTGAATAATTATTTTCACCATAACTTAAATTAATACCACTACCTAAATCAATAGTTGCATAAATATGTTTATTTACTACGATATCATTTGCTGTTAATATTTCATTTGATGAATCTACTGTTAATTCATATTTATTAGTTTCAGTATTTAAAATTGCTGTTTTACCTAAAATAGATAGATTACTAATTGTATTATCAGAACTAATAGTTCTTGTGATATTTAAAGTATATGTAGAAGTAGTTAATTGATCATGCGCGGTTACTACTAAAGTTATTGTATTTAATCCAAAATCTAAATTTATATCCCCTAGTGTTGCTGTAAGGTTAGCATCTATATCTTCTACAGTTGCTTTTAAATTTATATTTTCTTTTGAATTATCTACTGTAATATCATACGTTTTTGTTTCTTTATTAAAATTAGTTATTGTAGTGTCATCTATTTTTATATCAGATAAGTAAGCATTGTTTTTATACTCTCTTGTAATTAATACATTATAAGTTTTTTCAGTGCCATTTTGTGCTGTTACTTTTACAGAATAGTTATTCACCCCATATGTAAGACTTAAACCTAATCCTTTAGTAATTGTTGCTGTAGCATCTACTGACATTTCAATATTTTCTGGAGTTATTTCTAAAGTAGTACTTGGTAGTGTTACTTCATATCTATTTTCTTCTGCATTAAATATTGCTGTTTGACCTAAAATAGTTAAACTATTTAAATCATTATTTGTATTTTGTTG
>CAYJEO010000021.1:0-14446 GCA_964369355.1 uncultured Muribaculaceae bacterium
AGACACCGTATAATTGGTGTCTTTTATTTTATGGTATAATGGAGAAGAAATGGATGTGACAATATGGAATTTGATTTAAGTAATTTGTTTGTAAGTCATGATAAATATAAAAGTAAATTGGAAGATCTAAAGAATATGCTTGAGTTTATAAAAATAGAAAAAATAGATTTATCTAACTTAGAATTTTATTTAGATTTAATTAATAACTTAAAAGAAGATAGTACTAAAATATTAGTTTATGCATCTTTAAGGTATTACAAAGATATAAATAATGAAATCACTATAAAAGATAAAGAAGTAGCTACTTCTTTATTTGAAGAAACTACTGATGTTATAAATAAAATAAATGAAAAAATAATAGAGATAAATAATATTTGTGAAGTAGATGGAGTATATAAATACTATTTATCAAAAATAATTAAAGAATTTAAAGTGAAGAAAGTATCTATAAAAGAAAATAATATTTTAATAAATAAATTATTAGATGAATATAATAGTCTTTTATCTTCTATTAATTATGGTACTATCATGATTGATAGCAAAAAAATTCAATTAACGGCATCTAATTACAGTAAATATACTTATTCTAAAAATAAAGAAACGAGAAATGCTGCCTATAATTCTGTGCACAAATCATTTTTAAAAAAAGAAGAAAACTTTATAAAAATTATGAGAAAATTATCATCACTTAAAAATGATAATGCTATAAAAAAAGGTTATTCTAATATTCTAGAAAGTGCATTAGCAGATGATGATTTAGATGAAAATATTATTGATAATTTAATAGAATCAGTAAATAGTAATCTGGATATAATTCATAATTATTTGAAATATAAATTTAAATACATGGATATATCTAATCCAAGTGTTATAGATTGTGGTTTATCTATAGTGAATAAAAACTATAAATACCCACTTGATGAAGCAAAAGAAATTATTTTAAATGCTTTAAAACCTCTAGGTGAGAGATATTTAAAAGTAGTAAAGGATTTATTTGATGGTCATATTGATACAGTTGTTGATGATAAAAAACATCAAACAATAACGTTTTCTTGGATGAATTATTCTTTTTTGAGTTATAAAGATAATTATATTGATATTAAAAATTTAATTCATGAAATTGGTCATATTGTTAATTATACTTTTTCTAAACAAAAACAAATATTTCTGTATGAAGATAGTTCTATATTTTGTGGTGAAGTAGCTTCTTTAGTAAATGAATTACTTCTAAATAAATATTTATCCGAAATCAGTGTTAATGAAGAAGATAAATTATATTACTTAACTAAAAATATAGAAAATTATTTTGTTTGGATTTATAAAAAGACAATGGAAACTGAATTTGAAAATTTAATTCATGTAGGTAGTGATATAAATGATACATATGAAAATCTAATTAAAAAATATTATGGCAATTTAGATTATTCAAATTTTAGTAATATAGAGTGGACAAGATTAGGAATATTATTTAGAAGAACTTACTATTCGTTTAAATATGCAACTGGTTTACTAATTGCTAGTAAGGTTGTAAATAGTATATTTACTGATAAATTTTACGTAGATAAATATATTGACTTTTTAGAATCAGGTGATAGTGATACACCTATAAATTTATTGTCAAAATTAAATATTGACATAAATAATTTAAATGAAGGATTTTTATTAATTAAACAAGATGTTGATAAGTTTATAAAGATTGTTAATGAAAATAATTAAAGGAGAATTTTATGAATAAACTTTTTATAGTAAGGCATGGCCAAACAGATTGGAATATTAAACGTCTAATGCAAGGTAGCAAAGACATCGAATTAAATGAGGTAGGAATTAAACAAGCAAATGATTTAAAGGAAATAATAGATTTAAATGAGATTGATATTGTTTTATGTTCTCCTATGAAAAGAACTAGAAAAACTGCTGAAATAATAGTCTCAGATAATTTTGAAATTATATATAATGATTATTTAAAAGAAAGATCTTTTGGGGAGTATGAAGGACATTTTTGTGATGATGATTTAGTATTAAAACAATGGGATTATAATTTAAATGATAGTTCAAAAAATAGCGAAAGTATTCAAGATTGTTTAAGAAGAGCAAAAAATTTTCTGTTAATATAAATTTTGATAAAATATTAGATATAATAGTATTTTTGATTGGAAAATTCAACGAACTTAATTCAGAACTTTTATTTTTAAAAATGATAGAATAAAAAAATTGTAAATCAGGTTATATATGCTTATTTTATTTTTTGACGCAAATGATGATATAATAAACAGTATGGAAGAGAGGTTCTAAGAATGGAAGAAATATTCGAAAAAATTTATGATAGTATTTATGAAATGGAAAAAAGAAAACTGTATTCAGAAAAGGAAAAGTTAGAATTAATTAAAAAAAATATTAAGAATGTTCATTGCATATATTTAAATAGTCAATCACTAGAGAGGGTTTCAAATACTCTATTAAAAGAAATTGATTTTGATATATTAGATTTATTTGATAAATATATAGTTTTAGAGTCTAAAAATGAAAATTTTTGTGAGAGACTGAGTTATAACTTTGAAATACTTAAAGAAAAATGGAAAAAATCGATTATGGAGGAAAAATAATATGTCAGATAAAAAAGATAATAACAAAGAAAAAATTGTGATAAGAGTAAATGAAGATAAAAGAGGTAAAAGTCATATTAATATATATGATAAGGATCCACAAGATCCAACACATAAGTCTATTCATATAAATATTGACAAAAATACAGATAAAGGTAATATTGTAGATACGACAAATGGAAGCAAAGAAACGACTGATGTAGGGTGCTTTTTAACAACGGCATGCATGAAAAATAAAGGAGTAAATTTTGTAGACGACTGTGAAGAATTGTCAGTATTAAGATGGTTTAGAAATAATTTCGTTAGTAGCTTTGATACAGAACATTATTATACGACTGCTCCTATTATAGTAGAAGCCATTTCTAAATGCGAAGATGAAAATGAAATTTACGAAAAAATTTATAATAGCGTTATAGTTTCATGTGTTAACTTAATTAAAAAAGAAGAATATAACCAAGCTTATAATATATATAGAGCATGTGTTTTGACTCTGGAAGAAAGGTATGCTAGAAATCTAGTGACTGATAGGTTAGTAAAAACACTAAAACTTATCTGATTTTTAAGTAAATAGATAAATTATTCAGATATAAATTAACACAAAATCACCTATAACATATATTAATATAGGTGATTTTATTATGAATGATTATAAAATAGTTATAGATGCAGGTCATGGTGGAAGTGATCCAGGAGCTGTTGGTAAAGAAATAATTGAAAAAGATTTAGTTTTAGATATATCTCAACTTCAATATGATAGATTTAAAGAATTAGGTGTTCCTGTCTATATGACAAGGGATACAGATGAAACATTAGATCCAGATACGAGAACACAAAGAGTTTTAGATGCATTTGGAAATGACCCGAATGTAATAGTTTTATCAAACCACATAAACGCAGGTGGTGGTGATGGTGCGGAAGTCATATATGCATTAAGAAATGATGACACATTATCCCAATTAATATTAAATCAATTAGGATTAGCAGGTCAAAATATAAGAAGAGCATATCAAAGACAATCAACCAATGATCCTAATATAGATTATTACTTTATGCATAGAGAAACAGGAGATACTGAATCAGTAATAGTAGAATATGGGTTTTTAGATAGTACAGGAGACGATATAGAACAATTACTATCAGACTATGAAATATATGCAGAAGCGGTTGTAAAAGCTGTAACAGAGTATATAGGAATACCTTATGAAGACTCTAACCTACCAGAGTTAGAAAATACATATGTTGTAAAATCAGGAGATACTCTATGGAGCATAGCTAAAAAATTTAATACAACAGTAGATGCAATAAAAAAAGTAAATAATTTAGATTCAAATTTGCTTAGTATAGATCAAATATTAAAACTACCAGGCGGAGAATATATTGAATATATAGTAGTGCCAGGAGATACATTATGGGCAATATCAAGTAGATATGGAATAACAGTAGAACAATTAGTAAGTTATAATAACTTAAAAAATAATATTTTAAGTATTAACCAAGTACTAAAAATACCAACTGATGTTACATATGATGATTATATAGTTGTAAAAGGAGATAGTTTATATGGAATTGCTAGAACTTTTAATACAACAGTAGATGAATTAAAAAGTATAAATAATTTAAAATCAGATTTATTAAGTATAGGTCAAATTATCAAAGTACCTATAAAATAAAAGAAGTTATAAACTTCTTTTTACTTTAAATAATTATTTAAATCATAATCTTTAATCTCAATAAATTTAGAAAATCTAGGATGAATAGCTTTTTTAGGACATCTATAAATACAAGCCATACACAACATACATTTTAGTTTAAACTTAACTTTATTTTTAATAACTATATTATTTTTAGGACATACTTTAACGCATTTACCACATTTAATACAAAATTTATTAGCATATAACTCTAAGCCAAATAATCTAACAAAAAAACTTTCAATAAAATGAATATTAGAAAATAATTTAGATTTAAAAGAAATAGAAATAATATCCTTTTTATTATTTAAAATATTATTAGCAATACTTTCAATTTCTAATAAGGAATCATTTATAATCTTTTTCCCATATTTATAATCAAAAGGTTTAACAATATTTAAAGGCATAGCAAGTACTTTATAAGTAATAACATCAATTTTTTTCTTATTAGCATACTTTAATAAATGATTACCAGATGCTTCATTAATAAAAGAAGTATTACAACCAACATTAATGAAACTAATAGATTTAATATTGTTGATTTTTTTCTTTAAAAACGAAGGAACTCTAAAAGCATGAATACTACTCATAATGATTAAATGTTCACAATTTACTAAATCATTTACACCTATTATTTCACAATTAAGTAATTCAGCTAAACGAGTTGCTAAAAATTTAGTATTACCAGTCGGACTAAAACATAAAATTTGATACATAAAAACACCTATCCTTAATAAAAGTATATATGATATAATGAAAAAAGAAAAGAGGAAATATTATGTTTAAATTTGTACACTATAATTTTAATGTATTAAACTTAGAAAAAAGTTTAGAATTTTATGATTTAGCACTAGGATTAAAAGTAAAAAGTAAAATAGAAAATGAAAATTTTACTATAGTATATCTAACAGATAATAAAAGTGATTTTACTTTAGAATTAACATATTTAAAAGATAGAAAAGAACCATATAACTTAGGAGAATCAGAATTTCACTTAGCCTTTGAAACACAAGACTATCAAAAAAGTTATGAACTACATAAAGAAATGAATTGTATTTGTTTTGAAAATAAAGAAATGGGAATTTATTTTATAGAAGATCCAGATGGATATTGGCTAGAAATAATTCCGTGTAAATAAAGCGACTATTAGTCGTTTTTTTGTTAACCAATTGTTTATAACTATGATATACTAATATAAGAGTATAAGTTTTTATTATGTCACGAAAAAGTCATTTATAAAAGATATAATAAATACAGAGTAGGTGTTTTACATGAAAGATTTTTTTAGTTATAAACCTGGAATATTTCATTTTGAATTATTTGGGAGTATTCATATATTTATATCATTATTAACAATATTAATAATATATTTAATTTATATAAATAAAGAAAAATTAAAATTAATAAAATATCAAAATATAATATTTAGGTATGGAATAGCTATTTTAATGTTTTTAAACATGGCTATATATTACGGACATAAAATAGTAAACAATACATATAATTACAAAGTACATTTACCATTACATTTATGTTTCTTCGGTGGATATTTATTTATGTATACATTAGTAACAAATAATAAAAAATTATTTAAATCAGTATATTTTTTATCGTTTATAGGACCACTGCCAGCAATTATATTTCCAGACTTAACAGTAGGATTTGATAGATTTCAATTTTGGCAATTTGTAATAAGTCATCATGTATTTTTAATAGCAAGTTTATATTGTTTATATGTACTAGAATGGAAAGTAAATAAAAAAGATATAAAAAATTCATTTATACTAGCAAATGCATATTTAATAGCAATAATAATTTTTAACAATATATTTGATACTAATTATTTAATGGTAAAAAACTTACCTAAACATATTTTAGAATTCTTCCCAATATTAAAAATATTAGACTTTCCTTTATTTTGGACATATTCAGCAGCAATAATAGCTTTATATATAGCATATTATTTAACTAGTATAAATTACAAAAAACAACTAGTTAAAATAAATAAAAAATAAATAGTATTAATTACTATTTTTTTATTGGTGTGATATAATGTATTTAGAGTAAGAAAGGAAGATAATATGAAAATAAAAACAATAGACGGAAATGAAGCAGCAAGTCATATAGCCTATGAATTTAGTGATGTATGCGGAATATATCCAATTACACCATCAAGTCCAATGGCAGAACATATAGATGTTGATAGTAGTAAAGATAGAAAAAATATATTTGGATCAAATGTTAATGTAATAGAAATGCAATCAGAAGCAGGAGCAGCCGGATTAGTACATGGAAGCTTACAAGCAGGAGCATTTACAAATACATTTACAGCAAGCCAAGGATTATTATTAATGATACCTAATATGTACAAAATAGCAGGAGAGATGTTACCTACAGTATTTCACGTAGCAGCAAGAAGTTTGTCAACACATGCTTTAAGTATATTTGGAGATCACCAAGATATATATGCAACACGTAGTACAGGATTTTGTATGTTAGCAGCATCATCAGTACAAGAAGCACACGATATGTCATTAGTAGCACATTTATCTACTATAAAAGCAAGTTTACCATTCTTACATTTTTTTGATGGTTTTAGAACAAGTCATGAATTAAATAAAATAAAATTATTAGATAAAGAAGATTATAAACACTTAATAGACTATGACAAGGTATTAGAATTTAGAAATAAATCATTAAATATAAATAGACCAGTAACTAGAGGAACAGCACAAAATGATGATATTTATTTCCAAAGTACCGAAGTTAGAAACACGCATTATAATAAAGTACCAGATATAGTTAGTAATTATATGGAAGAAATAAATAAAATTTGTAAAACAGATTATAAGCCATTTAACTATTATGGAAGCAAAACAGCAAAAAAAATAATAGTAGCAATGGGTTCAGTATGTGAAACTATAAAAGAAACTATAGATGATTTAAATAATAAAAATTATAATGTTGGTTTAGTAGAAGTACACTTATATAGACCATTTAGTGAAAAATACTTGTTATCGGTAATACCAAAAACTGTAGAATTAGTAGCAGTATTAGATAGAACAAAAGAAATGGGTAGTTTAGGAGAACCTTTATACTTAGATATAAAAGCTATATTAAATAATAAAACTGTAGTAGGTGGAAGATATGGTTTATCAAGTAAAAACACAACACCTAATCAAATAAAAGCAGTATATGATATGTTAGATAGTCCTAAACATAACTTTACTATAGGAATAAATGATGATGTAACTAATTTAAGTTTAGAAGTAGAAAAAGATTATAAACTAAAAAAAGGACACGAATTATTAGTGTATGGATATGGATCAGACGGTATGGTAAGTGCATCTAAATCAATTATAAAAATAATAGGTGAAAATACAGACAAACAAGTACAAGGATACTTCGAATATGATTCAAAAAAATCAGGTGGAGTTACAGTGTGTCACTTAAGATTTGATGATAATAAAATACGTTCAACTTACTATGTTGAAAATCCTAGTTTAATAGTAGTAACTAAAGAAAGTTATTTAACTAAATATGATATGTTTGATAACTTATTAGAAGGCGGAAATGTTGTAATAACAACAGATAAATCAAAAGAAGATTTTATTAGCTTATTACCTAATAAAGTTAAAAATACTTTAGTTAAAAAAAGAGCAAATATTTTTATAGTAGATGCTTATAAATATGCCAAAGAAATAGGATTAAATAATAAAATAAGTACTATTTTACAAAGTATAATAATGGCTTTCTTAGATGATATAAACTACGATTTAGCAAAAGAAAAAATGATAGAATATGCTAAATTAGTATATGCTAAAAAAGGTGAAGAAATATTTAATTCAAATAAATTAGCAATAGAAAATGCAAAAGAATTATTAGTTAAAGTAAGACTTAATAACGAAACGTTAAAAGAAGAAGTAAAAAAAGAAGAAAACATTTTTGAGGCAATGAGTAATAGACATGGTAATGATTTAAAAGTATCTGATTTTACATTAGATGGAACTTTTGAAGCAAATACAACAAGATTTGAAAAAAGAATGATTAGTAATAAAGTAGCATCACTAATAAGTAGTAACTGTATAATGTGTGCTCAATGTTCATTAGTATGTCCACATGGAGTTATAAGGCCTTATTTATTATCAAATGAAGAATATGAAAATGCTCCTGAATATATTAAAAAAAGATGTTTAAGACCTTTTGAACCTAATTTAAAAGATAATTATTACTTTACATTAGGTATTTCTGTTAAAGATTGTACTGGATGTGGAGTTTGTTTAAATACTTGTCCAGGTAAAATGGGTAATAAGGCATTAGAATTTAAAGATTTAATAGAAGAAGTAGAAAACAAAGAACAAGAAGTATTTGAATATTTAGATAAATTTATTAAAAATAAAGAAGTAACACCAAAAACAACTATTAAAGGTAGTCAATTTTGTGAACCTAAATTTTGCTTTTCAGGTGCGTGTGCCGGTTGTGGCGAAACTCCTTATGTAAAATTATTAACACAATTACATGGTGACAATATGATTATTAGTAATGCAACAGGTTGTTCTTCAATCTATGGTGGTTCAGCTCCATCTTCTCCATATAACATTCCATGGGCTTCTTCTTTATTTGAAGATAATGCTGAATATGGATTTGGAATGCATATTGCTAATACTACATTACGTAGTAGAGTAAAAGAAATTATGGAAAATAATTTAGATAATAAAAATGCAGACTTATTTAAAAAATGGTTAGATAATATAAATGATTATACAATCACTAAAGAAGTATATGATAAATTAGATTATACAACTGTTCCAAAAGAATTAATCGAGTTAAAAGATTATATCAAAGCATCATCAGTATGGATATTAGGTGGAGATGGATGGGCTTATGATATTGGATTTAGTGGAATTGATCATGTATTAGCTACTAATGAAAATATTAATATCTTAGTTTTAGATACAGAAGTTTATTCAAATACAGGTGGACAAATGAGTAAATCAAGTCCAACTGGTGCCTTAGCTCAATTTGCAGCAAGTGGTAAAAAAAATATCAAAAAAGATTTAGCAAGAATAGCAATGAGTTATCCACATGTTTATGTAGCTCAAACTAGTATAGGTGCTAATATGATGCAAACTATAAAATGCTTAGATGAAGCTGCAAAACATGATGGACCTTCTATAGTAATAGCATATACTCCTTGTATATCTCATGGTTTAAAAGGTGGAATGCAAAATTCTATTATGTCTTCTAAATTAGCAACACAATGTGGGTACTTCCCAACATTTAGATATAATCCATCAACTAAAAAATTAACTCTTGATAGTAAAAATGTTGATTTTGATAAATATTATGATTATTTAAGTTCACAAGCTAGATATTCTAACTTAGAAAAAGTAAATCCATTAAAAGCAAAAGAATTACTAGAACTTAATAAAAAAACAGCACAAGATAAATATGAATACTATAAATTAATAGAAAAAGTAACAAATGAAATGTAGATTAATCTACATTTTTATTTTTTATGCTATAATGTTTTAAATAGGAGGTAATTATGGAATATTTAGATTTATATGATATTAATAAAAACTTAACTGGAGAAAAATATTTAAGAGAAAAAGGTAAAAAAAGTGAAGTACCTAAAGGTAGTTATTATATAATTGTTTTTATAATTATAGAAAATAGTAAAAAAGAATTACTACTACAAAAAACATCAATTGAAAAAGGTAGTGTTATAGCATTAACTGGTGGACATGTTAAATCAGGTCAAACAAGTAAAGAAGCAGCTATTGAAGAAGTGGCAGAAGAATTAGGATTAACTATAAAAGAAGAAGAATTATCATTAGTTAATACAGGTAATAATGATAGATTAATATTTGATGTATATAGTTTAAAAAAAGATATAGATATAAATTCATTAGTTTACCAAGAAGATGAAGTAGAGTATGCTAAATTTTATAC
This sequence comes from uncultured Muribaculaceae bacterium, assembly GCA_964369355.1. Taxonomy (GTDB): domain Bacteria; phylum Bacillota_I; class Bacilli_A; order RF39; family UBA660; genus CAYJEO01. Next base: position 10,250 of record CAYJEO010000021.1, read on the forward strand.
TAAAGAAGAAGTAAAAGATTTAATTGATAATAACTTAGTAAGACAATCAAGTGTTGATTTACTTTTAGAGTATATAAAAAATGTAGATTAATTTCTACATTTTTATTTTATATGATATTATTAATTAGGAAGTGATTATATGAAAATAAAAACAAATAGTATAATTCAAGAATTTACTGGCAAATCATTTTATGGTGAAAATAATATAACAAAAAATGATTTATTAACCATAAAAAAATTAAAAATAGATTCTATAGATGAAATTGATAAAATGCCATTAAATATTGATTATGATGAATTAAAATATTTAAAAAATTTAGAAGATTTATCTATATATAATAGTACAATTGACAACAAATGTGTAAATACAATATTATCTTTGGAAAATATTACTAATTTGTGTTTTCACAATTGTGATTTCTCAATTTCTAATGATGAAATATTTACTAATAGAAAGATTAAAATACTTACTATAACTAGCTGTAATAATATTGACAAACATAGAGTGTCAAATAAAAATTACTTTAAATTAGTGGGTAATAGTCCATTTATAATATCGAATATAAAAGAACTTAATTTGAAATTTTATGAAGGTGATATTAATAAATTAAATATTAAAGATATTGATAATGTTTTAAAGTAAATAATAATTTGATATAATTATTAAGGATAGGATGAAATAACAAAATGATTAAAAAACTATTAACAAATGAAAACTTAATAAACTTATATAAACAAGTAGAAGACTATGAAAATATAGATCCACTAGCTATGGGATATCACAATTATACACATGCACTAAATGTCTTAAATTTAATGACTTCTATTATGGAACAATTAAATATAAATAAAGATGATATAAATGATTATCAAGTAGCGGCTTTATTACATGATATAGGAGCATATTGTGGAAAAAAAGATCATCATTTAAGAAGTGGTGAAATGGCTAAGTCTTTTATAGAAGAAAATAATATTATTTTAAAAGATAAAAATAGAGTTATAAATGCTATATTAAATCATAGTTCAGAATCAAAAGAACTTGATTTACTGACTGCTATTTTAATATTTGCTGATAAAATGGATATGACATATCAAAGGGTAGCTCCAGCTGGTAAATATGATATAGGAATGAAACAATTTTTACATGTAGAAAAAATAGATGTTAAAATAACTGAAAATAGTTTAAACGTTTATTTTAAAGTAGATAATAATTGTAATAAAAAAGAAATAGAAAATTACTATTTCTTTGCTAAAATGATTAAATCAATTGAATCATTGTCAGAAAAACTCAATTTAAGTTATGAAGTTTATTATAATAATGAAATATGGGACTATAATTTATAGTCTTTTTCATATGATGACTTAATATTGTATATATGATAAAATATTAATGTAAGTAAAGGAGAGTAGTTATGAAAAATAAAATTTATATATATATTATTTTATTAATATCTATATTAGGTATGAGCATAGGTTACTCAGCCTTAAATACAGAACTTAATATAAGTGGTGAAGCTTTGGTAATACATACTCAAGAAGTAATAGTTACTGATATTTCTTTTGTGAGTCAGTATAATGGTTATGAAAAATATACAGCTGAAATGATAAACAATAAGGCAACCTTTTTTCCACATCTTAATAATATATATGCAACTTTAAAATACTCTGTAACAATTACTAACTATACTAGTGAAAATCAAGTATATCTAGGATTTTTAGAAGAATATTCAAATAAATATTTATCTTTTAGAATTGATGGTTTATCTGTTGGTCATGTTTTAGCACCTAGGGAAAGGATTACATTTACAGTAACTTTTTCAAACTTATCAGGAAGCCAGCAGTCAGGTTCGATAGGAATAACTTTTAATTTCGGTTATCCGGATGAAAATTCGGAAATTGCAACTGTTTTAACTGGTGCAACTTCAACTTTAGAATCGTATGTAAGAACTGGTTTTTATCCAAGTGTTAATTCAAGGTTTATAGTTGAATTTACTATGACAGAACCTAGAAGTGTTTCAACTTGGATATTTAGTTCTAGAAGAGCATATCAGAATCAAATGTTTGGAGTAGCATTTAACACAACTGAAAGTTTATTACAATTTAATACTATAAGTTATAATTTAGGGGCAACAGGATTTAAATACGATGTTAAGCATACAGCAGATGTTAGTAAAAACGCTATGATACTAGATGGTAGAAATTACTATGATCCACCTGATACATATTGGCAAAGTATATTTGAACTATATTTATTTGCTAATAATGAGGGAAGATGGATTCGTGGACATGTTAATGGAACAACTATAATACACTCAATAAAATTATATGAAAATGATGTTTTAATAATTGATGCAGTTCCAGTTGAATTAACTACAGGAGAAGTTGTTTTTTGGAATAATGTTACTAATATAGCATTGGAAACAGTAGGTTCCTTAGTAGGTATATATGAATAAAACTAACTAGAAATAGTTAGTTTTTACATATTATAAAGTTTTTATTTTCTTCTTTACATTATTAGTCTTAAATTTATTATAACAATTAATACATACAGGTAAATTACTTATATCTACTAATGAATTTTCATATTCAATATTTCCACATATATAACATGTATCACATATTTCATCATTTCCACAATTATATTTTTCTATATTACCACTATGTTTGATTAATTTATCTTTTGTTAGTTCTAATTTTTTATTTAATAGGTAAGTATTTAATTTTTCTTTATCTATAAATTGTGATTTAGAATTAATTTTTGAGATGCCTGTTACAAAAAAAGTACCAATATCTGCTGTTATATTATTTTCAGATTTATATATTTTAGATGTAAAAATATCTTCAAATTCATTGTTATTCTTTTTAGCTAAAATAAATTTTACAGATGAAAATTGATAACTAAAGTTGATTAAAGATATTGGTTTAAAACTACTTAACATTTTAACTTCACAAAGATATAAATTATTGATTTCTACTAAATTAGGATTTTTTATTTCTTTTATATAATTTAATTTATTTTTTAAATTTTTTAAAGATAATTTTATATTCATTTTATACCTTCTTTCAATTGAAAATATTTTACCATTTATAATTATATATTGCAAGATAACAAAAAACTAACTAAAGACACGATATAATGTTTAATATAGTTAGTTTTTCATAAAATTAAAATATGTTTTATTTTTTTCTAAATCCATCTTCATATATAGTTTTAGATTTAGTTAAAGTTTTTTCTTTAGTGTGTGAATATTTTACCTCTTCATCTATAACAGTTAAAGAATATTTTTTTACTAGATGTTCGAATTTTTTAAAAACAGAAAGAAGAAATGGGAATTCAATCCATTCTGATATATCGAAATCTTTAATATCTTGTAATAACTTTTCAAAAGAATATTCCATTTCTTCAAAATGTGAGTATTCATTACTATTTATAGTTCTAGATGCACCATTTTTTAAAAGTAAATCAATAGTTTTATCTAGATATTTATAAGGCAGGCAAAAGTTAATTCTAGATAAAGGGTTTACCCCAGAAAGATCAATATTGTTACTAACAAGTAATTCACAAACTTGATATGTTTCTGTCATAAATTCATTTAAACTTAACTTCTTTTGTTCAAAAAATGATGCTTCTACCATACCAGGTGCAGTATCTTCTAATAAATTAAGATGTGTTAAATCCATTGAAGTAGATAAATTATAGTGCATAGCGTTATAACCGTTAATATCAACACTATTTATATCAACATCAGGCATTATTTGATTTATAAAATCAATGTTTTTGATCTTGCAAGCAAATTTAAGTAAATCTCTTCCAAAGTTATCTTTTTTATTTACGATACTTTTATCTAAAGAGTATAAATAATTGATAATTTCTTTTCTATCTAAATAAGTAGCTATCATTAAAGGTGTCAAGCCATCTTTAACATCTTCATTAAAATCATAACCACTTTCAACTAAATTTTTAACTTCTTCTAAATTGTTCATAAATATTTCTGTTACCATCGGAGTAAAGTATTTCCAATCACCATAATCTGAAATAATTTTCTTACCATTTTTATTGAAACAGTTATTAGATAAATTTTTATAAAGTTCTTCTTTAGTTAAAACTTCAGGAAATTCTTGCTGATATTTGTAAATTTCATTAATAAAGTATCCATAATTAATATAGTTTTGCTTTTTCATAAGTTTCCTCCTATT
>CAYJEO010000022.1:0-13595 GCA_964369355.1 uncultured Muribaculaceae bacterium
AAGATTTTACTAGTAAAGAAATAATAATAGATGAAACTATAAAATCTTTAGAAGAGTGTGTACCTTTTTCTTTAGCTTTAAATACACAGTACTCTTATGAAGCCTTAGCAGAAGAACAAGAATTTATAGTAGAACATAGTGGATATTACTATTTAGAAGCATGGGGAGCACAAGGTGGAAACAGTATATTAGATAATGGTACCAGAGTAACTGGGTATCCAGAAAATAGCACTGTTTGTTTAGCAGTAGGTGGATGTTATGGAGGTAATGGAGCATATACTGCTGGTTATGTTTACTTAGAAAAAGGAACTATTATTTATTTACATGTAGGAACTAATGGACAAGTTGGACAATATGGAAAAACTAGTCTTGGAGGATATAATGGTGGTGGAAATGGAATCCATGATTTTTCTGATAATGAAGCCGATGGCGGTGGTGGAGGAGCCACTGACTTTAGATTAGTTTCAGTAGAAGAAGAAAATAGTTTAAATTCTCGTGTAATGGTAGCATCAGGTGGAGGTGGAGGAGCTTCTACAGCAAAGGGAAACGATGCTGGAGGTTTAAAATCTGAAAATGGAAATGTAACACAAACTTCAGGAAATAGTTTTGGAATAGGAGAAAGTGCTGTTTATATAGAATATAACAAATCTATCCCTGGAGCCGGTGGTGGTTACTATGGTGGCGAAGTAGTTTTTGTAACTGGAAGTTACCAACATCCATCTACAGGAGGAACTTCATATATTTCTGGTCACACTGGAGCAGTTGCAGTAACTTCACTTACAGATACAACACCTAAATCAGGATGTACAACAGGAACAACTAATAATGATTGTTCAGTTCATTATAGTAATTTGTCTTTTGAACAAACAACTATGATAGATGGTGATGGATATTACTGGAGTACTGAAAGACAAGGACAAACTAATATGCCAACACCTAATAATGAAACTTATAATATAGGCGTAGGTAATTTAGGTGATGGATATGCAAAAGTAACATATGTTGGAAATTTTATTCCAGAAAATAATGATAATATACATTTTGAATATAGATACACAGGAGAAGAATCATCTTTTACAGCACCAAGTACTGGTTACTATTATTTACAAGCTTGGGGAGCACAAGGTGGAACTAATGGAGTTTATATAGGAAGTTATGGAGCATATACATCAGGATATGTAAAATTAAATAAAGGAGAAACTATATATATTCAAGTTGGTGGTCAAGGAAAAACAGCAACAACAGCAAGTGATTTAGCATCAGCAGGTTATAATGGTGGTTCTATTTCAAGTACATATTCTGGACAAGTTAGTGGAACTGGTTCAGGAGGAGCAACAGACTTTAGATTAACATCTGGTGCTTGGAATGATTCAGCTTCATTAGCATCAAGAATAATGGTAGCTGCAGGTGGAGTAGGAGTAGCTAACTGGAGAATACCAGTATCAAATCCAGCTCCAGGCGGTGGTTTAATAGGATATGATGGTCAATTATATAGAACAAACCTTAATAATCCTTATACTAATGCAGTAGGAGCAAACCAAACATCATCAGGATTAGCGGCAACAGGAGCAACAAATGGACAAAATGGTTCATTTGGAATTGGTGGAGCACCACAATACAGTCATGGTTCAGGTGGTTCTGGAGGATATTATGGTGGTTCGGGAGGTTCATATAATATTGATGTAGTAGGATCAGGATCATCAGGTTCTTCATATATTTCAGGCCATACTGGAGCAGTTGCAATCACATCACAAACTAATTTAACACCTAAAGCAGGTTGTGTTACAGGTACAACAGATAATTCATGTTCAATACATTATAGTGGCGTTGTTTTAGAAAACACAACTATGATAGATGGTAAAGGATATAGTTGGTCTAATGAAAAAGATGCTATAACACCAATGCCAACACCCGCAGGAACATATTATGAACTAGGTCAAGGACGTACATGGAATGGATACGCAACAGTAACTTATGTAGGAACAAGTTTAGAAGAAGAAGAAACAAAACCTGACTATTATATATATACCGGAGATTATCAAACATTCACAGCAGAAGAAACAGGTAACTATAAACTAGAAGCTTGGGGAGCAGCTGGTGGAATTTCTATGTTAGACGGTGGAAGCCGTTCAACAGGTCACGCTGAAGGAAGTACAAGTTGCATGGTTACTGGTGGATGTTATGGAGGACACGGTGCATATACATCAGGTGAAATTTATTTAGAAAAAGGAGACATTATATATATTTATGTAGGTGGTCAAGGTGGAGATGCTGTAAAAAGAGCTGAAAGTATTGGTGGTTACAACGGTGGTGGAAATGGTCAATCAGATAGATCAGATGATGAAGCCGATGGTGCCGGCGGTGGAGCTACTGACTTTAGATTAGTATCTGGTACTTGGAATAATACAGAATCACTGGCATCTAGGATTATGGTAGCAGCAGGAGGAAGTGGCGCCTCTCATTATACTAAAGGTGCATCAGGTGGTGGACTTACTAGTGTCAATTACGGATATTCAGCTCTTGCAACACAAATAGCTGGATATAATTTTGGTTACGGAGAATCTGGAAAAGGATTATATTCAAATAAATCAGTGTCAGGAGCTTCGGGTGGTTATTATGGTGGATATGCTACAAATGGTCCAAGTAATATATATGATAGTCCAGCATCAGCAGGAACTTCTTATATATCAGGGCATACGGGAGCAATAGCTATAACATCACTTACAGATATAACACCAAAATCAGGATGTACAACAGAAACAACTGATAAGTCATGTTCAATACATTATAGTGGTCTAACTTTTACTAATACTACTATGATAGATGGTAATGGTTTTATTTGGACAAATGAGAAAACAGATAAAACTAATATACCAACTCCAACAGGTGGAGAATATAATTTAAACTTTGGTAACACAGGTAATGGTGTTGCAAAAATAACATATTTAGGCAATTAAAAAACTAAAAAAATAAACAGCAATAGCTGTTTTTTCTTTGATTTTTAACTATTTTTTGTTATAATTGTTAAAGGTGATGATATGCAAGAAGTACTAAAAAAAATACATGATTATTCATTAGAAGAAATAATGGGAGAAAGATTTGGTCGTTATGCCAAAACAATTATTCAAGATAGAGCAATTCCAGATGCACGAGATGGATTAAAACCAGTTCAAAGAAGAATTTTATATGCTATGTATACTGAAAAAAATACATTTGATAAAGGATATAGAAAATCAGCTAAAACTGTTGGAACTGTAATAGGTAATTACCATCCACATGGAGATACAAGTATATATGATGCTATGGTTAGAATGAGCCAATACTGGAAACAAAATATTGCATTAATAGATATGCATGGTAATAACGGATCAATGGACGGAGACTCTCCTGCAGCAATGCGTTATACAGAAGCGCGTTTATCTAAAATTAGTAATGAACTATTAAAAGATATTAAGAAAAATACAGTTATATGGGCTCCTAATTTTGATGACACAGATTATGAACCAACTGTTTTACCAGCTAAATATCCAAACCTTTTAGTAAATGGATCAACTGGTATATCAGCCGGATATGCAACTAATATACCGCCTCATAATATAACTGAAATAATAGATGCTACAATTAAAAGAATAGACTCTCCGAATTGTAGAATAGATACTATTTTAGAAATAGTTAAAGGTCCAGACTTTCCAACAGGTGGAACAGTAGAAGGAATCGATGGAATAAAAGATGCTTTCACAACTGGTAGAGGTAAAGTAATTATAAGATCAAAATATGAATTTGCAAAAGAAAAAAGTAAAGAACAAATAATAATAACTGAAATACCTTATGAAGTAAATAAAGCAGCAATGGTTAAAAAAATGGACGATATTCGAATCGATAAAAAAATCGAAGGAATTGCTGAAGTAAGAGATGAATCAGATAGAACAGGGCTTCGCATAGTAGTAGATTTAAAAAAAGATGCTAATAAAGAATTAATTTTAAATTACTTACTTAAAAATACTGATATGCAAGTTGCTTATAACTATAACATGGTAGCAATAGTAAATAGATGTCCAAAAACATTAGGAATATTAGAATTATTAGATGCATACATTAATCATCAAAAAGATTTTATAACAAAAAGAACAAAATTTGACTTAGACTTTGCTAAAAAAAGAATGCATATAGTAGAAGGTTTAATAAAAGCTGTTTCAATAATAGATGAAGTAATTAGAGTAATTAGACAAAGTAATAATAGGGCAGATGCTAAAGCTAATTTAGTAAAAGAATTTAAATTTACAGAAGAACAAGCAGAAGCAATTATTACTTTACAATTATATAGATTAACAAACTTCGATATAGTTGCTTTAGAAGATGAAGCGTCTAATTTAAAATTAACAATAGATTTCTTAGAAAGCATTTTAAATGACGAAGAAAAATTAAAATCAGTAATGAAAAAAGAACTACGTTATATAAAAGATGAATACAAACAAGAAAGAAAAACTATTATAAGTGATACTATTACTGAAATAAAAATAGATACAACAGAAATGATTGCTAAAGAAGATGTAATCGTTGTAGTTACTAAAGAAGGTTATGTAAAAAGAACATCTTATAGAAGTTATAATAAAGAAGAAAATACTTTATTAAAAGAAAGTGATTATTTAATAGGATTATATGAAATGAATACTTTAGATACTTTATTAATATTCACAGACAAAGGTAATTATTTACATATTCCAGTATATGAAATACCAGATTTAAAATGGAAAGAATTAGGAAAACATGTAAGTAATATAATAAAACTAGATGCAGAGGAATCAGTAATTGCATCATATCCAGTTTATGACTTTGAAACAGAAATATATGTAACAACTTTTACTGAAAATGGTATGGTAAAAAGAAGTAAACTAAGTGATTATAAATTACAAAGATATTCAAAACCTGTAAGCACTATGAAATTAAAAGATAAAGATAAAGTAGTAAGTGTATCATTTAACAATCATAAAGATGTATTAGTAGTAACTAAAACAGGTTATGGACTTAGATTTAAAGCAGAAGAAATACCAGTAACAGGAATAAAATCTTCTGGAGTAAAAGCTATTAATTTAAAAAATGATTTAGTTGTATCAGGTATTGTATTTGATGATAATATCGATTATATAACATTAATTACAAGCAAAAATACAGGTAAGCGATTAAAACTAGTAGATTTAGAAGTATCTTCAAGAGCAAGAAGAGGATTACAAGTAATAAGAGATGTTAAAACAAATCCATATTATATAACTAATGCATTTGTAATAACACATAAGACACTTTTAGGGTTACTTACCAAAGATGAAATAATTGATTTAAAAATAACTGAATTACCAATTTCTGATAGATATCAAACAGGAAGTACAATTATTAAAGCACCAATTATAGAATCATTTAAAAAAGTTGTTTTAGAAAATAAAGATACAAAAGAAGAAATTGTTAAAGAAGAAAAAGTTACCCCAACATTAGAAATAATAGATGAGCAAATATTAACAATAGATGATTTTTTAGACGATTTTAGAATAGAGTAATCTATTCTTTTTTTGTAAAAAAATAAATAAAGTGTGTTATACTTATTCTAGGTGATAATATGAAAAAACTACAAAAAAAGACAAAGAAAAGTATTTTATATTTTTTAATTTTAATAATTGTTTCAACAATATTAGTATCTTTGTTGCTGCTATTTTTAGAAGGCAAAGGTTTTACATATATAAGTAGTGGAAATGCTAATAAAGAACCAATAGTAATACCTACTGTAAAAATAATAGATTTAGAATCTGATTCTAGACCATATGCTGTAATGATAAATAATATATCGGTGGCACAACCTTATCAGTCTGGACTTCAAGATGCTTTTCTTGTTTATGAAATAGTAGCAGAAGGTGGAATATCTAGATTAATGGCTGTGTATAAAGACAAAGATGTTGCAAGAATCGGTTCAGTTAGATCAGCTAGGCATTATTATCAAGATTATGCTTTAGAAAATGATGCAATATATGTTCACTATGGTTGGAGTCCACAAGCACAATCAGAAGATAGTGCATATAATATAGATAACATTAATGGTTTATACGATAGTGCATTTAACCGTGAATACAATTTGCCAGTTGCAAGTGAACATACCGCATTTACTTCAACTGCACTAATTAATCAAGTAGTAGCAAAAAGAGGTTTTGAAACAACTACAACACAAGAATCTTTATTAAACTATACACCTTATTATGTTAGATTAATGGATTTAGAAAATAGTATAGTAGCTAACAATGTTTCAATTACATATTCAACAAGTCACACAGTAAGTTTTACATATGATGTAGAAACTGGATTATATAAAAGATTTCAAAATGGTAATCCACATATAGATTATGTAACAAAAGAACAATATACAGCTAAAAATATAATTATAACGCCAATAGAAAATACACCAATAGACTCATATGGAAGACAAGACTTACATAATATTACAACAGGGACTGGGTATTATATAACAAATGGATATGCTGTTCCTATTACTTGGGAAAAAACTAGTAAAGAAAGTCAAACTGTATATAAACATTTAAATGGAGAAGAAATTAAAGTAAGCGATGGAAATACTTACATACAAATACAACCATTAAATCAACCATTAGTGATTAATTAATTTCGATTTGCAAAATAAATAAAAAGATGGTATACTTTTTACGCTTGGGGTGAATAAAAAGCAATGAAGTATTTAAAAAATGAAGAATATTTAAAATTAACAAACGATATTTTAAAAAATGAAGATATTAAAAAGATGAGTACCATAAAGCATCATCATACAAATAGATTAGATCATTCAATAAAAGTTTCATACATATCTTATAGAATAGCTAAATTTTTAAAATTAAATTACAAAGAAACAGCAAGAGGTGGATTATTACATGATTTTTTCCACGAAACAACTACTGATTTTAGTAAAACGAAAGATAAAATAAGAGTATTTACGAAACATTCATATGATGCACAAATAAATGCTGAAAAACAATTTGAATTAACTAAAAAAGAAAAAGATATGATTAAATCGCATATGTTTCCGCTTAATTTAGCAATTCCAAAATATAAAGAAAGTTGGATTGTAAATACAGTTGATACATCAATTAGTCTATATGAATTTTCTTTGAAATTTAAACCACAAATTATATCAGCAGCAAATTTGTTTGTATTATTTTTAATGAATTACATAAACTAAGATTACTAAGTAATCTTTTTTATTTACAAAAAATAAAAAAAAATGTTATAATACATATGACAATAAGTTTAGAAGGAGTATATTTATGGAAGAAAAAGAAACGAAAGTTAAAACAACAAAAACAACAAAACCAAAAACAACTAAAACAGTAAAAAAAGTAGAAGAAGTTAAAAAGAAATTTTGTACTAGCTGCGGAAAACAATTAGTAGAAGGTAGTGCATGCGAATGCCAAACAGTTAAGGCAGCACCAGTATTAGCAAGTTCTACATCTTCATTTGACTTTGGAACAATGATTAATGAAACAGTTGAACTAGTTAAAAGTTTAATTAAAAAACCAATTACAACAGTAAAAGAAAAAGTAGAAACAATTGATCAAAACACAACTTACTTTTTACTAGCAATAGCTGTTATTGTGGCAGGTATTACAACAACTATATTAACAGAAGAATTAACAATGGGATTAATGAATGCCTTTGGTGGATATGGATCAATGGTAGAATTTGATTTCATGGAAGTGTTTATTAAATTAGCATTATATAACGCAGTAGTAGTAGCAGGAACAATTTTTGCAATCTATGCAGTAGCAGTTTATGTATTTAAAAAAGAAATTGCATTAACTAAATCAACATCTTTAGTAGCTATCACATCTGTATTAATGTCAGTAGTTAATTTACTTGCAATAGTAGCTATATATATTTCATTTGAAGTATTAGCAGTAGTGTATTTAGTAGGTTCAGTATTTTATTCAACAGTATTATATGAAGGAATTACTCATGTAACTCAAGTAGAAGAAGATAAAAAACCATATATTTATACAGCGATTTTAATTGGATTAGGAATTGTTGTTTACATCGCTAGTAAGTTATTTTTATAAAAGTTCTTTAAGAACTTTTTTTTTATAAAAAGTGTGGTATAATTAATAATAGGTGATAACGTGAAAGTTTTATTATATACAGAAAATTTAAAGCTTATAGGTAAATCAGGATTAGGTAAAGCAATTAAACACCAAATGAGAGCCTTAGAAGCAAATAATATAGAATATACAACCGATTTAAAAGATGAAGACTATGATATAGTACATATAAATTACTTTGGACCAAAAAGCTATGCTTTAGCAAAAAAAGCAAAGAAACTAGGTAGAAAAGTAGTTTATCATGCTCATAGTACAGAAGAGGATTTTAAAAACTCTTTTATTTTCTCAAATCAATTAGCTCCTTACTTTAAAAAATGGTTAATTAAATGTTATTCTTTAGGAGATTATATTATAACTCCAACACCATATTCTAAAATGTTATTAGAAAACTATGGAATAACAAATCCAATACGAGCTATATCAAATGGGATTGATTTAGAAAAGTTCAAACAAAATAAAGAATTAGGTAAAAACTTTAGAGAAATATACAATATTAAAAAAGATGAAAAGGTAATTATCGGAATTGGTATATATGTTGAAAGAAAAGGGTTATTAGATTTTGTCGAATTAGCTAAAAGACTTCCAGAATATAAATTTATTTGGTTTGGATATAGTCCATTAACATTTTCATCAAAACAAATAAATGAAGCTGTAAATACTAAGTTAGATAATTTAACATTTGCAGGATATGTGGAACCTGAAATAATAGCAGGTGCTATGAATGGTGCTGATCTATATATATTCCCAACATTAGAAGAGACTGAAGGAATTCCTGCTATGGAAGCTTGTGCTTGTAAAATTGATGCAATAGTACGAGATATACCAGTATTTGACGGTTGGTTATTTGATAATAAAAATATATATAAAGCAAAAACGGTAGATGACTTTGAAGAAAAAATAAAATTAATATTGAATAAAAAATTACCTTCATTAGTGGAAGAAGGTTATAAAGTAGCTCAAAATAGAGATGTTAAAAAAGTAGGACTTGAATTAATAGAAGTATATAATTCAGTACTAAGAGATTAACACTCTTTTTTTGTAAATAAAGTGTTAACTTATTGAATTGATAATTGTCTATATAATAAAAATATGATATTATTTTATTAGACTAGGAGGTAGTTTATGTTTGATGTAAAAAAAACAACAATAAAAGAAAATTTAATATTTTTTATTGTATCTATTATTATAATAAGCATAACTATACTTCTAACTTTTTCTTTTGAAAATAGTTTAAATTACAAAGATGAAGATTTGGCTGTAGATGGTGATAATAACATTAAATCACTAGTGATAAATGAAATAATGTCTGCAAATAAAGGAGCACACGCAGATATAGAAGGAAACATTTATGATTGGATAGAACTTTATAATGGGGAATCTAAAACGATAAATTTGAAAAATTATAGTTTAACAGATGATGAAAATGAAGTTAAATGGGTATTTCCAGATATCGAAATACAACCTAATCAATATTTAATAGTATATTTATCAGGAGAAAATAAAGAAGGTTTATATGCACCTTTTAAATTAACAAGTGCTGGTGGAGAACGTTTAGCACTAACTGATGCTTCTAAAAAAGTATTGGATGCAGTAGAAACTATAAGTTTAAAAAACAATCATGTATTAGCCCGTGATTTAGATGGAAACTGGATTACATCTAGTATGCCAACACCGGGATACATTAATACACAAACTGGTTTAGAAGAATATCAAAATTCTTTATTATCAGATTCATTAATAAAAATAAATGAAATATTACCACAAAACGATGGTAACTTTAAAAATGAAGATGGACTGTATTCAGGTTATATAGAAATAATTAATACATCAACTGAAATTATTAATTTAAAAAGTTATTCTGTTTCAAATTCTATATTATCACCATTTGAATTTCAATTACCAGATGTTAATTTAAATCCAAATGAAGTTTATTTAATTTATACAGATACTCATATAAGTGAATTAACATATGCAAATTTTAGTTTATCTAATAAAACAGGAGAAGCTATTTTAAGTAATGCTGGAAAAATAGTTGATAGAGTTGAATATGTTAATTTAGCAAATGGAATGGCTTTATTAAGAAACAACGAACAATTTTTCGAATCAAATAATATTAGTCCAGGATTTAGTAATACAGAAGAAGGTGCAACTACGTTTGCAACAACTTATTTAAAAAATAATGCTGGTTTAATTATAAATGAAGTTATGAATAACAACTTTGAATATCTAGGACAAAATGGAAATCAATTTTATGACTGGATAGAATTAAAAAATAATTCAAGTGAAAATATTAATTTACAAGATTATTATTTATCAACAAATGAAACATTAAATACATATAAATTACCAGATATAACTTTAACACCAGGACAAGTATATGTAATAATGGCATCAGGAGAAACAAATTTATCTAATAATACATATTATCATGCAAATTTTAAAATAGGTGATGTAGAATCTATTTATATATTAAAAGATAAACAAATAATAGATTCAATGTTTATAGCCAATATACCTTTAGGATATAGTTACGGTAGATCAGATGCAAATGGTTTTTATTACATGGAAAGCCCAACACCTAATCAAAATAACTCAACAGGAGTTATGCAAATTGCATATACTCCCATAAACTCAGTAGAACCTGGTGTATACAATGATGCTTCATTAACAATTGAATTAACTTCAAATGGGACTATATACTATACATTAGATGGATCTGATCCAACAAATAAATCTAATGTGTATTCTAGTCCTATTTTAGTTGATAAAACAACAGTAATTAAGTATGTGTCACATGAAGCTAATAAATTACCATCTGATATTAATACAGCTTCTTACATCGTAAATGAAAACCACACAATGCCAGTTATGTCTATTGTGACTAATCAAGCAGATTTTAATTATTTACAAAAAGATGCATGGGATGAAGAATTAGAAATAGAAGTAAATGCACAATTATATGAAGATGGAAGTAGTTTTGATATAGATTGTGGTTTAAAATTATTTGGTGGTTCTGTAAGAGGAATGCCTAAAAAAAGTTTTCAACTTAAATTTAGAAGTGAATATGGAGAAGCAAAATTAAACTATCAAGTATTTGATAATAGAGATTTTTCTTCATTTAATTCTTTAGTCTTAAGATCAGGATCGCAAGACTATGAAGAAGCATTTATAAGAGATGTATTAGCAACTTCTCTAGTAGATGAATATACTGATGTAGATGTACAAGCATATAAACCAGTTATTTTATATATAAATGGACAATATTGGGGTGTATATAATATAAGAGAAAAAACAGAAGCAGAATTTATTTCAAATCATTATAATGTTGATGAATCTGCAGATATAGTAAGAATAGATGGAAATGTTACATCAGGATCTAGTAGTGATTATTATGATTTAATAAGATATGTAAATTCACATGACTTGATGATACAATCTAATTATGAATATGTTAAAACACAAGTAGATATTGTAAATTTAATAGACTTTTGGATAGCAGAAGCTTATACATCTAATAATGATATAGTTAATATGAGATTTTTCTCACATCCTGATGTTGATGATGGTAAATGGAATTTTATATTTTATGATCTAGATTTTGCTTTTTATAATATAACAGAAAATTATTTTACTTTTGCAACTAATCCAGAAGGTATGACAGAACATGGATATTCAACAGATTTATTAAGAAATTTAATGCGAAATCAGGAATTTAAAAACACATTTGTAGAGCGCCTTAGTTACAATATGGCAAACACTTGGAATAAAGAAATAGTATTAGCGCAAATTGATGAAATATATAATTATTATTTACCAGAGATGGAACGTGATAAAATAAGATGGGGTAGTACTTTAGAAGATTGGCAAGATGGAATTGATGATTTAAAAAACTTTGTTGAAAAAAGAGAAACTTATTTTTTAAGATATATCAAATCTTATTTTGGTTTAACAACTGCTCAAATGGAAGAATATTTTTAGGTGATATATGAAATACAGACATGAAATTAAATTTATAATAAATAAAAATCAAGCAGAAATATTAAAACAAAGATTAGGTATATTTATGCAAGTTGATAAAAATTCTAAAAATAAAGATAACACTTATTTTATAAGAAGTCTTTATTTCGATGATTTAAGATCAAGTGCATATTATGAAAAATTAGATGGAGTTTTATATAGAAAAAAATATCGAATTAGAATATATAACTTTGATGATTCATTTATAAGATTAGAATGTAAATATAAACATAATAATATGACTAGTAAAAAACAAGTCAAAATTAATAAAGAAGTATATAAACGATTTATTGAAGGTGATGTTTATAATATAAAAACAGCAAATCAGTTAATGAATCAATTTATGTTAGATATGAAGATGAATAATTTAAAACCATCAATTATAGTTGATTATAATAGATTAGCATATACATATCATATTTCAGATGTAAGAATTACATTTGATTCAAAAATCAAAACAGGAGCATTTAATTATGATTTATTTGATAATAACTATGCTTCAACTTCTGTAATTGAAGATGAAGAAGTAGTATTAGAAGTAAAATATAATGAAATATTACCAGAACATATAGCGAATATACTGTCAACAGTTTCAATGTTTAGACAGGCATATTCAAAATTTGCAATGTGTAGAAGTATTAAGTAGGAGGAATTATGGAATTTTTAGACAAATTAAGTGACAGTATTACAAACGAATTTACAGGTACAATAACAGTAGATCAAATAGTAATATCATTAATAACAACATTTTTAATAGGTTTATTTATAATTTATATTTATAAAAAAACTTTTAATGGAGTAGTTTATTCAAAATCATTTGCATTAAGTATTATATTACTTGCAATGACAACTTCATTAATTATTACAACAATTAACTCAAATTTAGCATTATCTTTAGGGATGGTCGGAGCATTATCTATAGTACGTTTTAGAACTGCTATTAAAGAACCTGTTGATACAGCGTTTATGTTTTGGGCAATCACTGCAGGAATTATGACAGGTGCTGGACTTTATTTAGTATCTGTAGTTGGTTCTTTATGTTTAGGAGTATTGTACTTCTTTAGTTATATTTTAGGATTTAAAGTAAGTTCTCAATATTTATTCATCTTAAAGTATGAAGTTGATGCAGAAGATAGTATTAATAATAAATTAAAAAAATTACCTAAATATAAAATAAAAAGTAAATCTTTTGTATCTGATACAGTAGAAGTTACTTTTGAAATTGATGTAAAAGGTAATGATACAGAAATATTATCTAAGTTTAATCATCTTCCAGGAGTTATTTCTGCTAGTATGATTAGTTATCAAAATGATTTTGGAGCATAAGCTCTTTTTTCTTTTAAAAAAATTAAAAATATGTTAATATTAATAATAGGTGATAGTATATGAAATTTAATAAAAAAGGATTTACATTAATAGAAGTTTTAGCAATATTAG
>CAYJEO010000023.1:0-13191 GCA_964369355.1 uncultured Muribaculaceae bacterium
AGTAAATGATGCTATATTTTTTTTAAATTCTTTTTTAATCATTTTTATCACCTTCATAATAATGCATAAATATTTGTTCTAAACTTGGTTGTTCTATGGTTAGATATTCTATTTTTATGCTACTCAATTCTTTAATTAAATCATTTAAGTTTTCATTATATATAAATTTTATTTCATTATTTTCTTTGGATATAATTTGTTTATTTTCCAAATTAATTTTATTTTTTGTTTTAAGAGTAACTATTTGATAATTATCATTTATTAATTCTTTTACTTCTTTTATTTCAATAATCTTACCATTTTTAATAATTCCTACTCTATCACATACTTTTTTTACTTCTTCTAAATTATGTGATGATAAAAATATTGTTGTTCCTTTTTCTTTTTCTTTTATTAATATGTCAAAAAATTCTTTTTGTTTTAAAGGGTCTAATCCATTAGTTGGCTCATCTAATATTAATATTTTAGGATCATGCATTAAAGCTATTGCAATTCCTACTTTTTTTAAATTACCGAATGATAGTTCAGATATTTTTTTATTTGTATCAATTTCTAAAGTATTTATTAAATATTCAAGTTTTTTATTACAATCTTTTTTATAAAAGCAACTAGCATATTCAAACATTTCTTTTACTTTAAAATTTTTATATAAATTTATTTCACTTGGTAAATATCCTATATCATCCTTGTAATCTTCTGATATGTCTGTGTTAATACCATTTACTAGTATTTCGCCTTCTGTTTTATTTATAAATTTAAGTATTGCTCTAATAGTTGTTGATTTACCTGATCCATTTGGTCCGATAAAACCAAATATTTCACCTTTTTTAATATGTAAGTTTAAATTTTCTACAGCAAGTACTTTATCATAATACTTTGTTAAGTTATTTATCTTTATCATGTGCACCTCTATTCTCATTTAAGTATATCATATTTTAAAATAAAAAAAACTTCCATTAAGAAAGTTTTCTTGTTTTTTGTGTGTCTTTTGGTTCAAATATGATCATAGATACATTTAAATTATTTAATTGTTCTTCTGTTAAAGTAACTTCTAAATTATCTTTAACAACTATACTTGAATCAGGTTTTATTTTTAAATAATAATTTTTATTATCTGCTATTACTTCATGTATTATATCATTTGTATTTGTAAATTCGTCTCTTATATAACCATTTTTTTCATATGCATTTTGAATAGTGTTGAATAAATTATTTAATTCTTCTTTATATTTTTCTAACACATATATCGTTTTATCATTTAAAGTAGTTCCATAAAATTTATTATCGCTTATGCATTTTACTATTTTTATTATTTCACCTAAACAATTTTCTGAATAAAAGTTAAGTTGAATAAAATCTTCTTCTTTTATTTCACAACTTATTGCATCTATTATTTTATAATTTTTATTAATATTGTTTTTTAGATTATTTTTAAGACAATGAATTTCTTGCATTTCTTTATACGTTTTATTAGCATTTACATATAAATCTAATAATGAATTTCTTTTAATTTCCATATAGCACCTCTTTAACTTGGAATATATTACTATAAATTTCTAATTTTGTAAAGTAAAAGACTTTCTTATGAAAGCCTTTTTGTTTTTGATTTACTTATTAATTCATTAATTAGATTAGTTTTTAAATATGTAGTTTCATCCAAGTAATCATTTGGTAATGTATTACCTAGAAAATCTTTTATACTAACTTTATAGTCTTCTTCTATTGTAAGTATTTGTTCTAAATTTGTATCAGTTAAAATTTTAAAAGTTTGATTTTCTTTTAATAAATTTAGTTTTTCAGTCATTACATTTTCAATTAAATCAAATAAATTTACTATTTCTTGGTGATATAATTCTAATATTATATCTGTCATATCTTCTTTTATAGCATAATGAATTTTTGTTTTTAATTCTCTTTTAACTTTTGCAATTATACTATTATCATCATTACTAATAAAAGTTAGTGTAATAAAATTTAATTCTTTATTATGTTCAATTTCAATATTTTTAATTAAATCAACTTTTTTATTTTTTAAAATATTTTTAATTGATGTAAGTAATTTAACATCTTTATCAGTACTTTGACGATATAGTTCAATTAATATTGGTGGGAAATAGTCATTAATTTTTGTTTTTAATGTACCTTTCATTTCATTAATTTGTTTAAATTCATTTACGTATTCGTTTGTTATTTCAAGTATTTCAGTTCCAGTTATTGTTTTATTTTCCATAATTGTTCCTCCATTGTCGTATATATTACTACAATTATATTTTTTTGTAAAGTTTTATCTAATTTTAGTATTTTTATCTTTATGATTATAAATTATTTCTTTATATACTTCATTTGTTTTTGTTAAGTCAATTGGTATTTTTTTTAATAAGTGATTTTTACTTGCTTTTAATATTCTTTTAATTTCTTTTGTTTCTTTTACTATTTCATCTAATATAATAGTTGATTCATATTTTAAATTATGACTTAGTCTTGTTTTAATTGTGAAGTGATTTAATTTAGATTCAATAATGTCGTGTAATTGGCTAGTTCTTTCAAATGTATAACCCGAAAAATTGCTTTTATATTTATCTTTTGTGTCTTCTAATAAATTAAGTACATTTTCTATTTTACCTTTTAATGTATTCATTATCATTTCACTTTTTTTATTTTTTTCAGGTATTATTTCTTTATTTTTTTCTTTAATTATACACGCACTTTCACTGCTATTTTTGAATGTTATATATATTTTAGAAAGTTTATCTGTTGAAGTATATATAATATGCCTAACCTTATTAATTTCTTTTATTTTAGTTTTGTTTATATCTTTTATTATTAATTCTTCACTTACAATTTCTCTTAGTTCTTTTAATTCACTATTTAATATTTCTGTGAATTCATATAAACTAATTTCTAAGTTATTGTATTCAACATCAGGGCGTTGTAAGTACCCTTTTATTATTTTAATAAAGTCTATATCTGTCATAATACCTCCTTGTTAACTATATAATAACATATTTTATTTATTCTTGTATAGAAAAAGAACTTTTAAAAAGTTCTTAATCGACAAAACGCATTATTTCGTTTAATTCTTTTTTTGGTGGAACTGTTCCTTTGCTTTCTGGATATCCATAAACAATTATTGCTGCTACTGTTTCTGTTTTTGGTAAATCAACAATTTTAGCTATTTCTTCTTCGTCTATTACTCCAAAAATACATGTACCAACACCATAATTATGTGCAGCTAGACAAAATGTTTGGCAAGCAATTCCCGAATCAAACATTTCCCACATATTTTCTTTAATTTTATCTCCGTCTACTCCACCTAATTTTCCGCTTTTTCCTATTTCATAACTTAAAACTAATACCCCAGGTGCAGTTTGTAAAGTTTTTATGTTATATGCAAATCCTTTTACACCTTTGTCTGCTATTTCTTTTATTAACTCTTCTTTGTCAACAAAAGTATATCTAGCTATTTGTTGATTAGCCCATGAAGGGGAATATGAGGCGGCATCAACTATTAGTTTTAATGTATCTCTTGATACTTTTTCTTGTTTATATTTTCTTATACTTCTTCTTTCTTTAATCATTTCGATTGCTTCCATATTATCACCTACTTTATTATAACTTTATTTTCTAAATTTATCAATTAATATTTTGATATAACAAAATTAGTGTTTTCTATATTTAATGAATTTCCTGAAGAATTTTGAAGAGCTAATGTGAATTCAGATATTTCGTCCATACAAAAAGTTTGATGAACTGTACAATAATCATCTACGCCTAGTGTTGCTATCATTTTATTTCTAGACATAGCACTAGAATTTCTTACTATATCTACTATTTGATTTCCTGCAGTTATTGCTTGCATAGTAACTGAAACATCTATTTTGTACATTCCTGGCGGTAAAGTAACTACATTACCTGTTACCGTTATTGGATTAGCATCACTTGTTATTATAGTTGATAAAGGCAATGTATTGTCGCTATCAACAACATTAGATCCTGTTGCTCCTGCTTCAAATAAATCAGTTATTGGTGTACCTGCCGGTCCAGTTGGCCCTGTCGGTCCTGTCGGTCCGGTTGCTCCATCTAATCCTGTTGGTCCTGTCGGTCCGGTTGCTCCCTCTAGTCCAGTTGGTCCAGTTGGTCCGGTTGCTCCATCTAATCCTGTTGGTCCTGTCGGTCCGGTTGGTCCCGTTGGTCCTGACGGAATTACAAAATCTAAAATTACATCCTGCTCTGTTCCTGCATTAGTTACCATTGCATTAGTTCCAGCTTCTCCAGTTGTGGTTGTACCCACATTTATAGTTGCAGGCCCTGCTGGACCGGTTGGTCCTGTTGCACCCGTTGCCCCGGGTGTTCCCATAACTAGAAAAGGAAATATATTATGTTTTTTATGTTTGTTTATTTTTTCATTTGCTTTTTTATAATTATCCATTTTATCCTCCTTCCATTTTATAATATGCAAAGAGTAATTTCTTAAATAGATTATATATCTTTATTTATTTGCAATTCTATTATTTTTTTATTTTCTATTAATCTATTATCACTTGGATTCATACTTAATGCAATTATTATATTTTCAAGTGATAAACTATACTCACCAACTCTAAAATATGCAATTGATAAAATATCATAAAGAGTATTATCCCAGCTAGATATTTCATTAATGTAGCTTTTTGCTTTATGTTTAATTTCTAAAGCTTTATTACTATATTTTATAACATTTTTCCAATTATTTAATTTGTATTCTAATAAAGCATATTCTACATAAGCATCCCTTAAGTAAGGTGCTTCTATTATAGCTTTATCTAACCACATTTTTGCTTCATCGATTCTCTTTAATTTTAAATATGATCTTGCTATAAAACGCATTGAAGCTGCTCTTTCATCTTTCCAAGTTGCGCTTTCTAAATTTAAATGCTCAATTAAAGTATCGATACATTCATTATTCATCCCGTAATACATGTACTCTCTTCCTAAATAATGCATATTTCGATCATTTAAAGGATTTTCTAAAACTGCTAATTCCAAAAGTGGTAAATATGAACTTCTCGATTTACTTTCATCGGGATAATGATTTAAAATAATTGATTCGTCTATTTTAAACAGTTCATTATCACTTTGATATTTTAAAACCTCATGGACAGGATTAATCCAATTATAATTGCTTCTTGAATGTATTTTTTCACCAAAAAAACTAACTTTTGGTATATCATTATCTAATTTCCAGTTAAAAGTATATCTTAATCTATTAGTATCGCTTTCCCAAATAGACTCTATTTTTTCTCTCCAACCTTTTACAAACACTTCATCCAAATCAGTACATACACATACATCCACATCATTTGGTACTAAATCAAGCGATTTATTTCGTGCAATATCAAATCTAAAAGGATTTATTTCTATGCTTTCTACATTAACATTTTTACATTTTAATTTTTCTACAGTATTATCAGTGGAACCTGTATCAAGCACATATATTTCATCTGCTTCACTCATAGATTCAACCCATCTATCAACAAATTTTTCTTCATTTTTGCATATTGCATAAACAATTATTTTTAACTTTTTCATAAATGCCTCCTAATATATTCTATGCAATACCTATTTTTTAAGAAAAATCTTCTTTTTTTTAAATATTTTTTATTTTATCCGAAAGCTATTTTGCCCTTTATTTATAAGGTTAAATGCCAAAAAATAATATATGCATATTTATATTTGTCGAAATTGTTAAAAAAACATTGTATTAATGCCTTAAGTATAGTATAATCATTGGGTTGAAAGAAGAGGAAATAAAAATGAATAGTAATTTTAAATCTTTAGGTTTATCTAAAGAGGTATTAAACTCAATCGAGAGTTTAGGGTATGAAAACCCAAGTAAAATCCAAGAAAGCATCATCCCTTTAATTGTAGAAGGAACTGATGTTATTGGTCAAGCACAAACAGGTACGGGAAAAACTTTAGCATTCGCAGCTAGTATATTATCAAAAATCGACGTTTCAAAAAATGTTGTACAAGCTTTAATTTTAACTCCAACTAGAGAATTAGCTATGCAAGTATGTAATGAATTTAGAAGATTAAATCAATCTAAAGAATTCGATATTGTTGCAGTTTATGGTGGAGATTCGATCGAAAGACAAATCAAAGACTTAAGACGTGGTGCTGATGTTGTTGTTGGTACGCCAGGACGTGTTCTTGATTTATTAAAAAGAAGAAAATTAAAAATCGAAGATATTAGTTTCTTTGTATTAGATGAAGCTGATGAAATGTTAAATATGGGATTCTTAGAAGATATTGAATCTGTATTAGAAACTACTCCAGAAGAAAAACAAACTTTATTATTTTCAGCTACTATGCCAAAAACTATTAAAAAATTAGCGGCTAACTATATGAAAAAAGATTTTGAACATGTAGAAGTTAAAAGTGAAACTAAAACTTCAGATAATGTTAAAGAATATTACACATTAGTAAATGAAAAATATCGTTTAGAAATTTTATGTAGAATATTAGATTTTAGAAATTCAGCTAAAACAATCATTTTCTGTCATACTAAAAAAGAATGTGATGAATTAGTAACTGAATTACAAGCTAAAAACTATAGTATCGAAGCAATGCACGGTGATATCGCTCAAAGTATGCGTATGAAAACTTTAGATAGATTCAAAAATGGATCATTTAAAGTACTTATCGCTACTGATGTAGCCGCTCGTGGTATTCATATCGATAACATTGATTTAGTAGTAAACTTCAAAGTTCCAAGAGAATCTGAAACTTATGTTCACAGAATCGGAAGAACTGGTAGAGCTAATAACAAAGGTGAAGCAATCACTTTATTAACTCATAAAGAAATGTCTAAATTAAGAAATATCGAAAAAAGTACTAAATCAACTCTAGAAGAAATGCCGGTTATTAATGGTGAAAACATTATGGAAAGCAAATATTTATCATTAATTAAATCTGCTAATGAAGTACAAGATATTGATAAAGCTATGGAATACTTAAGAGATTTCAATAAAGCTGATATTTTAAAATTAGCTGCAGGTCTTTTAAAAAATGCAGTAGCATCTACAATAGGTTCTGACATTACACAAGAGATTAACATTAAAGATAAATCAGGACACGTTAAAGGTATTGATAAAAACAAAACAAGAGTATTTGTAAATATCGGTTCTAAAGATGGTCTTAAAAAAGGTACTTTACTTGACTTAATCAAAAAAGAAACAAAAATGAATAAAGATCATTTCAATAATATTGAAATATTATCTACATTCACTTTCGTTGATGTTGATTCAAAAGTTGTTAATGAATTCATTAAAAAATTCACTAATAAAGTATATAGCAAAAGAAAAATCAGAATTGAAATTTCAAATAAACAAAAAAGAAGATAAACTATTACAAAAACGTAATAGTTTTTTTCATGAAAAAAAGACTATTTAAGTCTTATAGATTTTATATATTCTTTTATTTGATCACTATTAATAGATTCATTAGTCATCATATCTATATAAGTTGTTTTCGTTGAATCATCTAAGTAATTTTTATATACAACATATAATTCTTCCATATCTAAATTAAAAGTATTTTTAATAAGTTCAGAATAAATATTTCTATCATACATAGTATTTTCACTAATCATCATTATATCAATATTATTATTAATATCTTCGTTATAAACACACATATAAAACATATTTAATAATTCATATATTTTATTAACTAATTCTTTTAATTCTTTCCTAATTTTTTCATGGGAAAAATCATCATCTTCATCAATTTCACTAAATTTATCTACAATTAAATCTATTTGTTCAATTAAATTTAAAAGTAAGAAAGTATTGTCTTCCCCACCTATTCCAATTAACTTTTCTATTAAAGGCTTAGTTGAACAAGAAAATTTAGATTTACATATAATATCAAATCCAACTATTTCAGCTAATATATAAGCTAGTGGAATTTGATATTCATATATTTTATCATGAAATTTATTTATATTATAATCAGCATAATTAAATAAAATTAATTCATTAAATAATTCAAATAAAAATAAATAAAATTCACCATATTTATAACTAATCAAATTAAAATTATCAGTTTGAACTTCATTTAGTTTAGAATATGTTGGTATATTTTCTAAAAAATGATTTAGTTCATGAATAATAGTTACATCACAACTATTATTAATATTATTTGATAAATATTCTTCACTTTGATATAAATCAATTGTATTTTTATTAAATCCATACCTAGTGAATTCAGCAGCAACATTATCTTCTGTATTTTTTCCATATCGAAACTTTAATTCTTTTATATTGATTAATAAATCATTAAAATCAATATAATCTTTAACCATCTCAAAATATTTTTCTAAACTATATAAAAAGTTCTTTTCATCTTTAGTTAAATATTTATTTTGTCCGATTGCTTGCTTTAGTGTATTAAAATCATATTTTACTTCTTTTTGTTTTTTACTTAGAATTTTTTTATAATTAGTAGTGTCTAAATAATCTATTTTTTCATTAGAAATAAATTTAATATCCAAATCAGATATATTAAAATTTTTACTATGTCTTAATTTTTCTATTAATAATAATTCATTATAATTAAAATCATATTTTTTATCAATATATATTTTCTTTAAATCATAATAATATTCTAATTTATAATTATTTATTGAAATTGTTACTTTATGCATGTTCTCTCTTCTTTCTTAATGGTTATAATACTATAAAATAAATTTAAAGTAAATAAAAAAATATGATAAATCATATTTTAATACATTTTAACAATTTCTAATTTAGAATTGTTATTAATTAAAACTAAACTAATAGATGTTTGATAACCTAAATCTACTTCATAAGTCACTATAGCATCAACATAATAAGAATTTTCATAAGCATTTCCTGAAAAATTATAACTATCTTGATTTATAGAAATAATTTCTACATTTGTAACAATTGGTAATTCATCATCATTTTCACCAAATAAATCAGTTGTTATTAATTTATAAATAGAATCTTTTGCATACTTTTCAAAATCAACTCTATAAGGTTCATAAACAAATTGAACTCCACCAATATCATTTTTACTAGTTTTATTATCTAAAGAAAATAAGTCACTTATAAATATTTGTGAAACTAAAGTTGCATAAGTATTTTCATTATATTCACTTTTGTTTAATTCAGTTCTCAATAAATCAAATAAAGTGTCATAATAAGTACCTTTATTTTCATATACTGTGTAATTATAATTACTAAATTTTTCTTCTGGTTTTATTTCAATAACATCTTTTTTATCTTGGTTTAATAAAAGTACTACACCTGTAATAATTACAATTAAAATTATTAAAAAGATAATTACTTTTTTAGTGTTTAATTTTCTTTTTTTCATTTTTATTCCCCATCTTTATCCAGTAATTCTTCTTGTTCATTCGTTTTTCTAATTAAATCATAAATAATAATATTATTAGAAATTTCTAATCTTTCTTCAGCTTCTTTCGTGTTTTGAGTTATATAGTCTTCACTGATAGTAAGACCTTCATTTAAAACCATACCTTCATCTTTTTGAACATTATAGTACATATCATTTGTTAACCAGTTACCAGTTGGGAACACTACGATATTGTTTTCAACACTAAACATATCACTTCCAACAGAATAATCAGTATCAAAACCAAACATATTTCCTAAAGTCGGCATAATATCATACATACCCATTACTTCTGTAACTTCTTGATTTAATAAGTTATTATTAGCACTATCTTTTGTCCAAATAATAAAAGGTAATTCTCTATTTAATTCATATTCATAATAGTCCATTGCAACATAACCTTCATCTTCTTTGTCTAATGTAGTATCAGTAGCTGGATCATAATTATAATAATATCTATATTCACTAGCACTTAACTTAGCATCATGATCTCCGTATATAACTATAACTGTATCATCTAAAACACCAGCTTCATCTAAATCATTAATAAATTGTCCAATTGCTTCATCAGCATAATTTACTGATTTTATGTAACTTCCTATTTTTTTACCTTCTAAATAAGGTAATGTTTTTGTTTCATATAATCCTGTTTCTTCATTAAATTCTTCATATGTATATGTAATATCAAACTCATGATAATTATTAATATCTGAAAAAGGTGTATGATTAGATAACATAATTACTGTTCCATAGAAATTTTGATGTGTGTTAGATATTTCTTGTATATAAGGAACAGATTGACTAAAAAATGATTTATCAGATAATCCTAATCCAATTGATTCATCTATAACATAGTCTTTTTCATGGTAATAAAAGTAATCATACCCAAAACTATCATGTGCAACATTTCTATTCCAAAAATCTCCTTTATTACCGTGCATACTGAAATTATAATATCCTAAATCTCCTAATTGTTTAGGTATTGTTTGATAATCACTATCAAAGTAGTTTAAGAATACTGTTCCAGTTGATGGAGGCATTAAACCTGTGTTTAATGTAAACTCAGCATCAGAAGAGGCTCCTACTCCATCTTGAGCATAGAAGTTTGAAAAATATAATCCTTCTGTTGCTAGTTTATTTAAGTTTGGAGTTATTTCTTGTCCATTAATTGTTTCAAATAAAGTCCAATTTTGAATACTTTCAGCGTGAATTGTTATAATGTTTTTACCTTCAAAAATATCAGTATATTCATTATCACTAGATTCTTCTTTTGTATCATAATATTCTCTAAATGTTTTAGCAGCATTATCATATCCAAATAATGGAGTAATCTCTGCTCTTATGGTTGAAATTGCATCGTTTACTTGGTAAATATATATACCAAATTTCATAACTACCGATTCTCTATTCCATAATTTTCCTAATCTTGAAATATCTGTAGATGTAAGTAATGATATAAACATACCAGATATAATAATAGCAACTACACAAATATTTAATGCATGTTTTTTATTATCTTTATTAATTTGATTTTTAATTTTGTTTTTATTTACAATATAAGTAAATACTAGTGCAATTACACTTAAAAAATAAACAAAATCTTTTGGTTCCATAATATTTTCAACAACCGCATCCCCTACATCTGCTAATTGCGATGTTGCAGATAATACTGACATTGAAGTAAACGATATATAGTTAGAATAATACATTGAATTCATTAAACATATCGCTGCTAATAAAATAGATGCTACTAAAAAGTAATTGAATCTATGCTTAGGTTTAAATAGATAAGCAATAGATCCTACTATTAATGCAAATACTAAATCACCTAATATAGGTTGTATTTCATTAACTATATTTATAGTAAAGTATCTTAGTAAAAATCCATTTAATACTACTCCTATTACAAATACTATAATTAAAATATTGTTTGCTATATAATCTTTTGTTATATTTATTATTTTATTAAAAATTTCTTTCATTTTATCACTCCGAATACTAAAACATTATATCATTTTTGATACTTATTTGCAAATTAAAAAGGATATAAAATATCCTTAAAATTGATTACATTTTCCACAATCATTATTGATAATTACATTTTCTTCTGAGCAAGTATATTGTGGCATATATTTGTGTGTGTAAACATGTTTATTTATAACGTGTGTGTGTATTGGACAAATATGTGGAACTTCATGATGAAATTCTTTTTCAATACATTTAGTTATAGTTGGTTCAATAACTTCTTGTTGACAATTAGTTGGCATTTGAGGTGCACAACACATATTTTGTTTTGGCATACATCTTTTATTAAAAAACATCTTTTTTCCCCCTTTATCTAATTTATAATATGAGGGTTTTAATTTTTTGAATAAGTTAAATGCCTTAAAATGGCATTTTTAAATTCCCATTTTTAAATTGTTTCATCATTGTTTTCATTTGTTCGAATTGTTTTAATAATCTATTAACTTCTTCAACACTTCGTCCACTACCTGCCGCTATACGTTTTTTACGTGTTGCTTTTAAAATAGATGGGTCTTGTCTTTCTAACGGTGTCATAGATAATATAATTGCTTCTATATGGGCTAATTGTTTAGGATCTATATTTACATTATTTAATCCCATTTTAGATGCTCCTGGCATCATTTTAAGTAAGTTTTCTAAAGGTCCTAATTTCTTTATTTGTTTCATTGAACTTAAGAAATCTTCTAAATCAAATTTTCCTGATTGCATTCTTTTTGCACTTTTAGCGGCTTCATCTTGGTCTATAACTGACTCTGCATGCTCAATCATAGTCATTATATCTCCCATACCTAAAATACGAGTTGCCATTCTTTCTGGATAAAATTCTTGTAATCCATCCATTTTTTCAGATACCCCAATAAATTTAATAGGCACATTAGTCAAATGTCTAATAGATAACGCTGCTCCACCTCTAGTATCACCATCTAATTTAGTTAAAATAGCGCCTGTTAAAGGTAGTTTATTATTAAACCCTTCAATAACATTAATTGCATCTTGTCCGGTCATTGAATCTACTACTAATAAAATTTCATTAGGATTTACATTAGTTACTATATTATCTAATTCATCCATTAATTCTTCATCTATGTGTAGACGTCCGGCTGTATCTATTAATACGTAATCATAATTATTTTCTTTAGCATATAAAATTGCATTTTTAGAAGTTTCTACTGGATTATTTAATCCTTCTTCATATACTTCTATATTTAACTGTTTACCTAATTGTTTTAATTGATCAATTGCTGCTGGTCTATAAATATCACAAGCAACTAGTAAAGGATTTTTTTTATGTTTTTTTCTTAAATTATTTGCTAATTTTCCTATAGTAGTTGTTTTACCACTACCTTGTAATCCGACTAGCATTAATGTTGCAGGTTTACCAGTTAAATTTAAATCTTGTTTTTCTCCACCTAGTAATTCTACTAATTCATCTTTTAAAATTTTAACAAAAACTTCTGATGGTTTTAAAGATTTTGCTACTTCTTCTCCTAAAGCTTTTTCTTTTACTTTAGAAACGAATTCTTTTACTACTTTATAGTTAACATCAGCTTCTAATAAAGCTAAACGAATTTCTCTTGTTATTTCATCAATATTAGATTCAGATATTTTTCCATATCCTTTCATCTTATCTATTGCATTTTGTAATCTATCTCCTAAATTTTCTAACATTTTTATCACCTTTAATTATTATACTAAATATTTTAATATTTTAAAAGTAAATATAAAAAAAGAACTTTTAAAAGTTCT
>CAYJEO010000024.1:0-12386 GCA_964369355.1 uncultured Muribaculaceae bacterium
ATGTTATAATAATTTTTATCAAGGAAAGGTATGATAAAATGAAAAACAAATTATTTATTACAATTATGATAACAATGTTCTTTTTAAATTTAAATAGTGTTAATGCTGAGGTAATTGATCCAAGTAGTATTAATATTAGCATTGATACATCATCTGTCCGTGATGTTGAGCAATATGGATCACTGAGTCCGCATACTTATGTATCGTATTTTAATTCAGTTTATGTTGAATATCCTATAGTTAGATATGGATTTGATGAGGCTTGTCCACTTGAAATTACAAGATTAGATGCAACTAAAATTAACGCAGGAAAAGCTACAAATATAAGTTATACTTTAAATGATACTTCAGTTGTCAGAGATATAAAATGTACGATGACAATGACTATAGTATATGAAGGTAGAGAAGTAGATATGTTAGCAGATGTAGAACTGTCTGTTTATCCTGCTAGAACAGTTTTACCGCAACCAACTTTACCAATTACAGAGTATGAATATACTGGTAATGAAATATACCCGGTTTTAGAAGGTTTTAATGATAATGGAATGCAAAGAACCGACATTGATGGAAAAGCAATTGATGCTGGTGAATATAGAATATTTGTCGCACTTGATGATAAATTTAGTTATGCGTTTGAAAACACATATAACACTCTTTTAATATACAAATTTACTATTAATAGAAAAGTAGAAACTTTAAGTGGCAATGTATATGATGGATATGCAGGTAAACCATTATCAACCGTAAGTTTACCTGAAGGATGGACTTTTGATAATCCTAATACATTAATTTTAGAAGGAACTAATACTTATCCAGCTTCTTATAATCCAACTGATACTACAAATTATGAAGTAGTTAATGGTGAAGAAGTAAGCGTTGTTGGAACGATAATTCCTACATATACAGTTGATATTACTACAGATAGCGGTATTAAGCATGGTTATGGTACTAGTTTAATCATAGAAGAAAAAGATAGTAAGGATTTAATATTTGATGCTATAGAAGGTTATAGAATTAAATCAGTTTTAGTTGATGGAACTGAAGTACTAACTAATCCTGTAAATACTTATACTGTATCTTTAACTAATGTAACAAAAGGTTCAACAATAGAAGTAATATCTGAGATTAGTCATTTTAAACCTACTGAAGGTGATAATCAAGTAATTGATAAAAGTTATATAAAAGAAGCATTATTTTCATTTGATTTAGATTTTGCATCATTTTTATATGATTATGTTAAAATAGGAGATATTACAATTACATCTGGATTTAGATTTGTAGAAGGCAGTGTTGTTTTTGTTTTAGAAGAAGAATTATTAAATACATTAGAAGTTGGAACTCATAGTGTTGAAATCGGACTTTCTGATGGTAAGTTTCTTGTAGCTAATTTGATTATAACTGAAAGTAATACAATTAATAACCCTGCAACTAGTGATAATGTAACTATGTATATAGGTTTATCATTATTATCATTAGGTGCAATTGTAAGTTTAAATAGTAAAAAAACTTTACAAAAAATAACTAATAAATAATATATATGGTTTTAAATCACATCTAAAAGATGTGGTTTTTTTGTAAATAAATATATTATTGATAAAAATATGCAATTCATATAAATAGATAGGATAACATCATCAGAATAAAAAAAGACAAATAAGTACGTTTAAACCTATTTGTCAGTGGTCTGAGAGTTCATATTAAATGAAGTTTTTTATTATAACTTAATTTTTAGAAACTTTATCATATACACTTTTTAAACTTTGTTCATATTTACTAGTAGTTTTAGGACTATAATAAGTTCTATTTAATAACTTATCAGGTAAATATTGTTGTTTAACCCATGAAGCAGGGTAGTTATGAGGGTATTTATAGCCGATTCCTGGAGTTTTTAAGTGTTCAGGCACATTACCTGTGTTTCCACTTCTAATGTCATTTAAAGCAGTATCTATAGCAACTTCTGCACTATTAGATTTAGGAGATAACGCCATATCAACAATAACAGCTGCTAAAGGAATTCTACCTTCTGGTAATCCTAATCTCTCACAAGCATTAATAGCAGCATCTACACGAGGTCCAATACTAGGATTTGCTAGTCCAATATCTTCATAAGCAATTACACTCATTCTTCTATAAATTATATCTAAATCTCCAGCTTCTATTAATCTAGCTAAATAATAAATTGCAGCATTAACATCACTACCACGAATACTTTTTTGAAAAGCTGATATTACATCATAATGACCATCTTCATTTTTATCATGGAAAAATACTGGTTTGGTATTAATTTCTTTTAATTTATCTAATGTAACTATATAATCACTAGTAGAAAAATAAGCTAATTCTAAAAAGTTATAAGCAAATCTTAAATCACCACCTGATAATTTAACTATATAGTTTAGGCAATCTTCATCTATTTTTAAATTAGATAATATATTAGAATCTACTGCCTTTTTTAATCCTTGTAAAATATCTTCATCATCTAATTCCTTTAATTCATATATATTACATCTGCTTCTTATAGCTGGATTTATTTTGTGATAAGGGTTAGAAGTAGTCATACCAATTAAAGTAATTAAACCGGATTCTAAATAAGGTAATAATAAGTCTTGTTTATCTTTATTTAATCTATGAATTTCATCCATTATAATGACTATTCCATCATACATTTTAGCTTCTTCAACAACTATATCAAAATCTTTTTTATTATTAATAACAGCATTTAACAAACGATGTCTTACATTAAGTGAGTTTACTATAGCTAAAGCAATAGTTGTTTTACCAATACCAGGTTTTCCATATAAAATCATTGAAAATAATTTTTCATTTTTAACTAAATTATATAAAACACTGTCTTTTCCAACTAAATGTTTTTGTCCAATTATATCTTCTATTTTATTAGGTCTAAGGCTTATTGCTAAAGGGCTCATAAAATCACTTCTTTCTTTTTATATTTTATCAAATTATCAATAAAAATAATACATATATCATTAATATTTTTTTACAAATATAAAATAAAATGATATAATCAAATAGGTGAATAGTATGATAGATTTTATAACT
The DNA here is from genome assembly GCA_964369355.1 of uncultured Muribaculaceae bacterium. Taxonomy (GTDB): domain Bacteria; phylum Bacillota_I; class Bacilli_A; order RF39; family UBA660; genus CAYJEO01. The sequence continues at coordinate 3,061 of CAYJEO010000024.1, forward strand.
GATTACTTAAATTATTTATTAATTGACAAAGGATACTCTAATAATACTATATTATCTTATAAAAATGATTTATATAATTTTAATACCTATATAAATAAAAATGTTTTTGATATAAAAAAAGATGATATATTAGATTACATACTTTATTTAAATAAACAAAATTTAAATCAAAAATCAATAAATCATTTTATAACAGTTATTAAAAATTTTTATAAATATTTAATTATTGAAAATGTATTGAGTGTTAATCCAACTAATATGATTCATTTAGGTAAAATTACTAAAACATTACCTAACACTTTATCAATAGAAGAAATACTTTTATTATTAGATATAAAAATAGAAAATAACTTTGATATTAGAAATAAAGCAATGCTAGAACTTATGTATTCATCTGGTTTAAGAGTATCAGAATTAATAAATTTAAGTATCAATGATATTAATTTAGAAAATAATATTATTAAAGTAATTGGTAAAGGTAATAAAATGCGTATTATTCCAATAGGAGAGTATGCAAAAGATTATTTAATTAATTATATAGATATTAGAGAATCTATGTTAAAAGGATATTTTTGTGATTATTTATTTTTAAACAACCATGGAAAACAAATGACAAGACAAGGATTTTTTAAAATTATAAAAGCAATTGGTGAAGAAAAAAACATTAAAAATATATCACCTCATACATTAAGGCATTCATTTGCCACACATTTACTAGACTATGGAGCTGATTTAAGGACAATACAGGAACTATTAGGCCATAGCAACATATCAACAACCCAAATATACACACATGTTTCAAAAGAACATTTAAAAGACAATTATAGTCTACACCCACACAATTAAAGGAGAAATTTTATGAAATATCAAAAAATATTTTTAGTAGTATTAGATTCAGTAGGAGTAGGTAATGCAAAAGATGCTGATAAATTTAATGATACTGGCGCTAATACGTTATTAAGTGCATTAAAAGCATCAAATGAAACATTACCAAACTTAGCTAAATTAGGATTACTTAATTTAGTAGGACAAGATAATGAAACAGAAGCAATTTATACAGTAGCAAATGAAGTATCAAATGGTAAAGATACACTAACTGGACATTTAGAAATGATGGGAGTAATTACAGAAAGCCCATTTAAAACTTTTACAGAAAATGGATTCCCAGAAGATTTAATTAAACAATTAGAAGAAAAAACAAATAGAAAAGTAATAGGTAATGTAAGCGCATCAGGAACTGAAATTATTAATAAATTAGGTGATGAACATGTGAAAACAGGAAGTATTATTGTATATACATCAGCAGATTCTGTATTACAAATAGCAGCTCATGAAGATGTAGTACCTTTAGAAGAATTATATAATATTTGTAAAATTGCAAGAGAATTAACACTAGATGATAAATATAAAGTAGGAAGAATTATTGCAAGACCTTTTACAGGAACATCTAATAATTATAAAAGAACTGAAAATAGACACGATTATGCATTAGATCCTGTAAGTGATACAGTATTAGACTATTTAGCATATAACTACCTAGATGTTATTTCGATAGGTAAAATAGCTGATGTATTTAATAATAATGGTATTACAGAAACTATTAAAACAAAAAATAATTTAGATGGTATTTTAAAACTAATAGATTCATTAGATTCAGATTTTGAAGGATTATGTTTTGCTAATTTAAATGACTTTGATTCATTATATGGCCATAGAAGAGATGCAGTAGGATATTTTAATGCTTTAAAAACATTCGATGAGTACTTACCTGAAATAATTTCTAGAGTGGGGGAGAATGATTTATTAATTATTACTGCAGACCATGGAAATGATCCTTCTTTTAAAGGTACAGATCATACAAGAGAACAAATACCCGTATTAATATATAATAAATATTTAGCACAAAATGGTAAAATTGATGAATTAGAATCATTTGCTGATATTGGTAAAACTATATTAGATAATTTTAATATTATTAATGATTTACCTGGAACTAGTTTTTTAGATAAATTAAAATAAGGAGGAAATATGGAATATAAAACAAATGGCGTATGTGCCAAAAATATTAAAATAGAGTTAGATGGGACAAAAATTAAATCAGTAGAGTTTATAGGTGGTTGTCCTGGTAATTTATTAGCTATTTCTAAGTTAATTGAAGGTATGGAAGTAGAAGAGGTTATTACTAAATTTAAAGGTCTTAGATGTGGTTTTAAATCAACTTCTTGTGCTGATCAGTTAGCAATTGCATTAGAGCAATTATTAGTTACACAATAAAAAGAGTAGGGTATCTACTCTTTTTTCATTGGGAACAATACTATCTCATTTTAAAAGAATGATTGTCATTTTCATCTAATTGAAATGATTTATCTTCAACGTCGAATCCAATTTCGTTTTGTTTTGAATTATTTACTTTATTTGCTTTAGAATTATTCATTGTATTTTTACAATTTTTTGTATTACTATTAGTATTCATAGTATTTTTACAATCTTTAGCATTTAAAGAGTTATTCATTTTCTTTTTCATAATATCACCCAATAATATTATTACCTAAAATATAAGTTATATACTAAAATAATCAAAAATAAGAAGTTAACATAATATAAATTATGCGAAGTTGTATATTATATAATAATAAGATGATATTATGTCTTATTTAGTTAATAATAATTATATAATGTTTTATAAATTAATTGGATTTAAGTTAATTAAGTTATATATTAATATTAAATAATATTATATTAACTAAATTCAGATTTATTTAATACGAACATATATACTGTAGATAAATAATTAAATTTAAATTAATTTATTATAGTAATACAGTAATTAATTTAATTTGAGGTGCACAATTATATTACTTTTATATTCTAAAGCGCTTAAAATTAACTATTTTCCCTATTTTAAATTAAATAAAAATAATAGGGGATTTGGATATGAAAAAAGGATAGTTATCTATCCATAATTTTTCTTGATTGAATTTCAGCTATTTTTTCTAAAACTTCTGCTGCATTAGTTTCGTTAATTTCTGAATAATTTAATTCTTTTAATGCTTGAGTCTTAGCAGTATTAAGTTCAACTGTACGACTTAATTTTTCTTCTAATTTGTGTTCAATTTGATTTACAAATCTTTTATGAGATTCTGCTATTTTAGACTTAGATATAGATCCGTTGTTATATAAAGTCATTGCAGAAAATAAAATACTCTCAAAAATAAATTGTTCTTCTTCATTAAAAGTAAATTCTAGTGGTTTAATTGCCCCACTTGCTTTAGCAAAATATCCTAATACATATTTTAATTCTTTAGAAGCTTCCATAGCTTGTAGGAAGTGATATAAGTATTTTACTTCACTCTCCCCTTCTTTAGTATCTTCTAAAGCGTCTTTTAATAGTTCTACAATATTTATTATTGTTGCTTTATTTTTAGAACTAACGCCTTCTAAAATACCTAATTCGCTTGGTAAAGCTACTTTATGAGTTGTTTCTATTAAATTATTTAATCTAGATTCAACGTCTAAAATATAATCTGTATCAACTTTAATTTTAGAAATATCTTCTACTGATTTTACTCCTAATAAATTAAGTAATAATACTTTTTTATCTTTAGGCCATTTATTGATATCATCTAGTTCTAAATAATTATAAATCATCTGTCTAGAAACACCTAAAAACTTAGATAACTTTACTTTTGAAATTCCTAATTCGTGTAGTAATTCGTTTAATTTATTCATACATTAGACCTCCTATAATAATATTACCATTATTATGTCAAATGTCAAGTGTAAAGTAAAAGTATAGTTATAAATATGTTAATTTTTCTTTGTTTTTATATACTTCTTTAATAATTCCGCCACCTAAACATAAATCATTGTCATATAAAACACATGCTTGTCCTGGTGTTACTGACTTAACTAAAGAATCATATTTAACTAAAATATCTCCATTTTCTAAATATTCTAATTTAACTTTAGTATCTTTTTGTCTATATCTAAATTTAGCAGACACTTCTGTTATTTTTTTATCAGTAATTAAATTAACATTATCAATTAAACAAGAGTCACTATATAAATAAGTAGAATCATCGCCAAAATCAACAAATAACACATTTTCTGATAAATCTTTTCCGACTACAAATATCTTATCTGTAGATCCACCAATATTTAATCCTTTTCTTTGTCCGATAGTATAATGCATTAATCCTATATGTTTTCCAATAATTTCATTTGTTTTAATGTTTTTTATATCACCTGGTATATTAGGTAAATAATTAGTTAAAAATTTAGAAAAATTTCTTTCTCCTATAAAACAAATTCCTGTTGAATCTTTTTTAGTAGCTGTGATTAAATCATGCTCTAATGCTATTTGTCTAACCTTTACTTTTTCTAATTCACCTATAGGGAATAAAACATTTTTTAATTGTTCTTTTGAAACCTGTGATAAAAAGTAAGTTTGATCTTTATTATCATCTATTCCTTTATACATTAATCCGTCTTTAATTCTAGCATAATGACCTGTTGCTATATAATCTGCACCTAATTGTTTAGCGTGTTTAGCAAACATATCAAATTTAATATATTTATTACACATAATATCTGGATTAGGAGTTCTTCCCAGTTTTAATTCTTCTAAAAAGTAAGTAAACACATAATCCCAGTATTCTTTTACAAAATCTACTCTGTGTAATGGAATATCTAGTTTTTCACATACTTTTAAAGCATCAACATAATCCATTTCTTGAGGACATATATCAGTATTATTAAAATCTGGGTTTCCTAAAACATCATTGTTTAAAGAACTATCCCAGTTTCTCATAAATAAACCTATTACTTCATATCCTTGTTGTTTTAATAAAATAGCAGCAACTGAAGAATCTACTCCTCCACTCATACCGACTACAACTTTTTTCATACTTATCACCGGCACTATTATATCATTAAATTAACATAGATAAAAGGTATTTTAATACATATTGATTAGATACATAATTTATTAAAGTTGTTATTACAATAGTAATTATACTTAACACTAAAATTATTAAGTATATATTATTAATGTTTTTGAAATTAATTGTTTCTTTTTTTAATATTGAATTAATTAATTTAATAGATACATTACTTGAGTAAAATAAAATTATATAAAATATAAACAAGTAAATTAATTGACATGGCACCACATATATTAATGCTATTAATATGCCTTTTAGTTTGTAATTTACTAAAATAGATGCTATTGAAAACCCTAAAGTAAATGATTTTCCAAAAAATATTATTATATTAATAGGTAGTCCAATAATAGAGTATCCTAATAGCCACATAATAATTATAAATATTAAATAATTTATATTATTATTAATAAAAAAATCTGTAAAATTAATATTTGTATCTTTAATACTTGTAAAATAGTTATTTAAATAATTAGTTACTAAAGTAGAATCAAATTCACTTATTAATAGAGCAAAAATTGATCCATTTACTAAAGCTATAATAAATAAAGTGATAAAAAAGATTTTGTAATTTTTATTAGTTCGAATAATTTTTTTTAACTGTTGCATATGTTTTAACATGTTCCACCTCAATTAATAGTATTAAAAATTAAAAAATTTATTCCAAAATTAATAAAAATATATTATAATTATTATGAGGTGTAGAAAATGGCTAGAAAAAAAAGAGAAAAAGTGCAAAAAATAGTAATCTATATAATGTTATTCGCAATCGTTTCATCATTCATTGCTGGAATTATATTCATGTAATCATCTTAAATGGTGATTTTTTTTTTATAAAAAAAGAATGTATTTAAACATCCTTATTATCTTGAAAAATATGTATTTAAATCTTCGATAGCTACTAGTTTATAAGTACCATCAATTTTTTTAATAGTCATTTCTTCATAATAACTTTTATCATTTTCTTTAGTATATTCAACTCCAGATGATGATGTTACTTTATGAGTATCTGTTAAAGTCATTGTAATGAAATACCCATCTGAAATTACTTCTAAATCAGTAATTTCAATTGCTGTAAAATCAATATCTGTTAATGTATAAGTTGAATAATATCCTAAATCTTCAATCATTTCATCATATTCTTCTCTTAAATTTTCAGTATCTAATCCTTCAAAAGCATAAGTATCTAATACATCATCGAATGAAGTTTTAGCTATAAGTTGGTCGTATAAAGTATTAATAATTGCTAATGCTTCTTCTTCCATTTTTTCTAATTCTTCAGTATTAAAAGTATCAATATCTACTTCTGTTAAGTCAGTAGAATAATAAAAATATTCTTCTTCATAATCTATTATAGTAATACCATCTACTTCAACTTTTAAGTTATGAGCAGTATCTAATAATGTAGGAATAGTATATAAATCATATCCATTTTCTTCTACCATTAAATCTGTATCTACTAAAACATCATTAATATAAAATTTAGATCCCGTTGGTAATTCAAATTCTACTTCTTTTAAATAAACTGAAAATGCGTCTTCTGAAGCTATTTTCCAAGTTTCAAAAAATAAGAAAGAATCGGTTTTCACAAAAGTAATTGTCTCTTTTTCTGTTTTAATTTCTCCATCTATTACAGCAGATAATTCAACTTCAACTATTGCTGAATTTTCTATTTGTTCAATACTTAAAATTTCAACACTAAAATCTGGTACATCTTCATTACCTTCTTGCATTTCTTCTTTAAATTCTTCAATTATATTATTATAATCTTCTTTTGATGAATAAGGTGTTTTAACATATTCAATATCAAAGCAAGCTTCAATATCAGCTTCACCTGTTAATACTCCTTTAATACACTTTTGAGCAACATTTTCTAATTTTTGAGCATTTACTAAATAAATACTTACTCCTATTAAAATAACTGCTACCAGTACTCCTACTTTTACAACTATAGAAGATTTTTTAAATTTTTCTAATAATTGATTTGGTTGTTTTGGTTTTTTTTCTTTTAAAACTGTAGTATTAACTACTTGTGCAACTTCTAGTTTAGTTCCACACTCTTCACAAAAACTGCTATTAGCTGGGTTTTTGTGTTTACAATTTTTACACTCCATATATCTTACCTCCATATTAATTTTATCATAAAAAAAAACTAAAATCTATAATTTTATTTTAGTTCTTTTTGTTTCTATATTTATTCGTTGTACTATCATTATAGAACATATAAATGTTGTCGTAAATGACCCACCATAGCTTAAAAATGGTAACGGGACGCCAGTTAGTGGTAAAATACCAAAAAGACCGCCTAAATTGACTAAAATGTGCATAAACATGTACACAGATACACCTAATGCAATTAATTGTCCTCTTACACTAGTTGCTTTGGATGAAATTAATAACATTCTTTTTAATATTACTATATAACTTCCTATAACAACAGTTCCTACTAATAAACCCCATTCTTCTAAAAATATAGCAAATACTGAGTCTGTATGTGGTTCTGGTATATATGAATATTTTTGTTTACTTTTTCCTATTCCAAGTCCAAACAAACTACCTTCATTTATTGCGATATAACCATTACATATTTGATATCCACCTTCTTCATAATTACTGCAGGGATTTATAAAATCAAAACGGTCTAATTGCTCTTCTGATAGAAGTGGCATACCTGCTATATTAATTAACATAAATGCACCTACTAAAGTAAATATAGCTAATTGTGCTAAATTAAATTTAAATATTCTAAGGATAGGACTTGCTAAGAATATTACCACAACTGTAACTAATGTTATTGTCATTGTTCCTAAGTCCCTTTGTAAAAATATCAATATAGGCATTGTTAAACCTATTACTAATGCAGTTAATATTTTATTATAGTATAGTGTTTTTTCATCTTTTGTTTTTGGTTTTGTTTTAAAAAACTTATAGTATTTTTCAAAATATAGCGCTAACGCAATTATTACTAATGGTTTGGCAAATTCACTTGGTTGCATAGGAATTATGGGTGTCCAGTTACTGGCTCCACGATTTGATACTGTAAATGTACTAAACATAAGTATTAGTACTATTATATATCCTGGTGTAATTAAATGTTTATATTTGCTAGTCGGCATTGATAATATTATAGGAGTTACAGCTAATATAGCTCCTAAAAATATTAATTGTTCAAAAAAGTAATGATATATACTTGCATTTAATCCAACTGCTTCTCTACTTGATGCTGTAACTAAATTAAGCGTTCCTAATATAATTAAAAAGATAGTAAAGAATAATAATATTTTATCTGTATCATTTATTAATTTTTTAAATTTTTTCATATTACCCCTACTCTCTTATCTATAATACCATATTAAAAAATAAATTAAAATATTTTTATACAAATAGACTATTTTTATAAACACTTTTTATACAATTAAATAAAATATAGTATAAAAGGAGGGATATTATGTATTACTACGGAGGATATCAAGGTTATGGATGCTGCAATAATAATACTGGTTACGGAACTGGTTATGGAGCTGCTGTAATTTTAGTATTATTTATTTTACTTGTAATAATCATTGGAGCTCGCGCTTATACTGTTTAATTTAAATTACTCTATCATATGATAGAGTTTTTATTTGTCAAATATTGTATTTTATGGTAAACTATTAATGTTTTGAGGTGATTTTATGTTTAAGAAATTAAATATATTAGATGAATTAGATAAAAGATTAAGAATGGAAAATGTAGAAGTTACATTCCCATTATCAAAAGAAGATAAAAAAACTATTCAGCAAATTATAGATCATTTAACTTATAGCCAAATTGATGAATATGCTAAAAAGTATGATTTAAGACCTGGTATGGGACTTGCTTTCCCACAATTAGGTATTAATAAAAAAATAATAGTAGTTGTTTATGAAGTTGAAGATGGTGTTTTTGATAACTATGTTGTAATTAACCCTAAAATAGTTAGTAATTCTACTGAAGAAATTGCTGCTGAAGCTGGTGAAGGATGTTTATCTGTTAACCGTGAAGTTGAAGGTCATGTAAAAAGATATGCAAGAGTTACGATTGAAGGTTTTGATGAAGATGGAAATAAAATATCTTTTAGAGCTAGAGAAGATTTAGCAATAGCATTCCAACATGAAATAGATCACATTAATGGTATTATATTTTATGATAGAATTGATAAAAAGAAAAAGTTTTATACTGAAGATGAAATAAGATTAATTTAATCTTATTTTTTTTATAGAAAAAAGACTAGATATCTAAATCATCAGTTGGATGAGTTAATTTCTTAGTCTTAGTTATAGTATTTTGTTCTGTTATTTTATTCTTGCTATTTTCTTGATTATTATATAAATTTGCATATTCGACTGCTGCTAATCTTAAATTTTC
>CAYJEO010000025.1:0-6929 GCA_964369355.1 uncultured Muribaculaceae bacterium
CCTAGTCTAAATCTTCTTTGTAATAATGAAGCTGATGCTTTACCTTGTGTTACTACAAATTCAACTATGTCATTGTATAAAGGTTCGTCGTTATCATTATCATCTTCTACCATGCTAGTAGCATTCATATCTTCTTTCTCTACTAATAATGAATCATCATATTGAGCTTTTTGTTGTGATATTGTATAGTCTACTACTGCTTGTATTTCTTCTTCTGATATATATGTTCCTTGAATACGTATTGGAGTATTTTCACCTTGTGGTAAGAATAACATATCTCCTTTACCTAATAATTTTTCAGCACCTGTTTGGTCAAGTATTGTTCTTGAGTCAATTGATGATGATACTGCAAATGAAATACGAGATGGTATATTTGCTTTTACTACACCTGTTATTACATCTGTAGAAGGTCTTTGTGTTGCTACAATTAAGTGAATTCCTGCTGCTCTTGCCATTTGTGTTATTCTCATAATTGAGTCTTCTACTTCTTTAGCTGCAACTAACATAAGGTCTGCTAATTCATCTATTATAACTACTATATAAGGTAAATGTTTTATTTGATCTGCTGGAGATAATTTTTCGTTTTTCTTATCTATATAAGCATTATAACCTGCTATATTTTTAGTACCTGACTCACTAAATGTTTCATAACGTCTTTCCATTTCAACTACTATTTTCTTTAAAGCAATATTAGCTTTTTTAGGATCTGTTACTACTGGTGCAAGTAAATGTGGTACACCATTATACATTGATAATTCAACTTTTTTAGGGTCTACTAATACTAATTTTACTTCGTCTGGTTTTGCACGCATCAATAAAGATACAATCATACTATTGATACATACTGATTTACCTGACCCAGTTGAACCGGCTACAAGTAAATGTGGTGTTTTATTAATTTCCATCCATTGTGGTTTACCCATAATGTCTCTTCCTAAAACAGATAATACTTTACTACTTTCTAAGTTTGATGGAATTCGTTCTAATATTTCTCTTACACCTACCATTGATATTTTAGCATTAGGTATTTCTATACCTACTGTTTTTTTACCAGGAATTGGTGCTTGTATTCTTACATCTTTAGCAGCTAGTGCTAGTGCTATTTCTCTGTGGATTGATAATATTTTACTAACCTTAGTACCTGTTTTTATTTCCATTTCATATTGAGTTACTGAAGGTCCTACATTTGCTTTTACTACCTTAGCTTCTATTCCAAAGTCTTTTAGTACACCTTCTATTGCTGGTACATTATCTTTAATTGCTTTAGCATTTTCTTTATCATTATTTTTAGTAATTTGTTCAAGTAGTGCTATTGAAGGTAAGTAATATTTTTTGTTTTCTACATGAGTTGTTCCCATACTAGTAATTTCAATAGTTTCTATTTCTTCTTTTACTTCTACTACTGGTTTTTCAATTACTTCTTCTTTAGAACCCATATTAATTAAATCTTCTACTGAAGACACTACTATTTTTGTATCTTTTTCATATTCTTCTTCTACTTGTTTAATTATTTCTTTTGTTCTTTTATTTTCTTTTTGTTTAAAAGAAGATTTTACTTTAGACCCTGTATTTCTTAACATATCCATAATAGAAATACCTGTAAACATTACTATTCCACCAATAAGTAGAGTCCATGTTATTATTATAGTTCCTTCACGAGCAAAACCTGTTACAAATATAAGTGAAAATATTGCCCCTATAATTCCTCCACCTTGTGCTCTAGTTACATCACTTGCAGCTTCTAAAAAATTATTTACAGTTTCTGTTATTATTCCAAAATTTTCTAAATTATTATCTGTTAAATATCTAGTATGTGCTAACACTAAAATAGATATTATAATTATATAAATACCAAATAGTTTAGAGGTAAAGTAATTTGGTTTTTTACGTTCTAGCATCATATATCCGCCTACAATAAAAACAGCTACGAATAGCATCCAATACCAAGTACCAAATAAAAAGACAAAAAATTGTTTTATTAAGTTACCTACAAATCCATATGAACAATATCCAATAATAGTTGTTAGTATTAAAACTAAACCTACTAACTCATAATGATAGTCTTTTGTTTTTGGCTTTTGTTCTTTTCTTTTTTTCTTTTTTGCCATAGTTTACCCCCTACTGTATTATAATTATAACATATTTTTATATTTTTGTAATTTACTTTACATAAAAAAGAGTTAATTATTTAACTCTTTATTTATATTTAATCATTATTAATATGTGTATTATTAGGATCTGTTTTTATTATTTCTATGCAACTTAAATAGTCATCGAGTTTTAATTTTAAATCTTTTGCGCTCTCAGTATCAACATCAATAAGACCAATGATAACTTTATCTTCACCTAAACCATAAAAAACAAAATTTTCATTATTATTATTAAAATACTTTTCTACTTCAACATATGCATTATTTAAACATTCAGTATCGGTTACTTCATCATTATTATTTGTGATATCACATCCAGTAAACATTATCATAAATGTAATTAAAAAAATAATTTTTTTCATAATTTCCTCCTATATTATTTTACAAAATAATTATAACATATTTTTATATTTTTGTAATTTACTTTGCATAAAAAAGAGTTAATTATTTAACTCTTCTTCAATACGTATTAATTGATTATATTTTGCTACTCTATCTGTTCTAGATAAAGAACCTGTTTTTATTTGACCTAATGATAAACCTACTGCTAAGTCTGCAATCGTTGTATCTTCAGTTTCACCACTTCTATGTGAAATTATTGTTTTATAATTATTTTGTTTTGCAATATTTATAGTTTCAATAGTTTCTGTAATAGTTCCTATTTGATTTACTTTAAGTAATATTGCATTACCAGCTTTCATATCTATTCCTTTTTGTAAATATAATTTATTAGTTACGAATAAGTCATCTCCTACTAGTTGTACTTTATCACCTAATTTTTCTGTAATTAATTTAAAACCTTCAAAGTCAGATTCATCCACTGGGTCTTCTATTGATGTGATAGGATATTTATTTACTAATTCAACATAAAAATCTACTAATTGTTCTGTTGTTAAACTTCTTCCTTCACCTTCCAAATTATACATTCCGTTCTCATAAAATTCAGAAGCTGCTACATCTATTCCTAAAAATACATCAACACCTGGTTTATATCCAGCATTGTTTATTGCTTCAATTATTAAATCAAAACCTTCACTATTTGAATTTAAATTAGGTGCAAATCCACCTTCATCTCCTACACTAGTTGCTAATCCTTTTTTCTTTAATACTTTTTTTAGTGCATGAAATATTTCTGCTCCCATTCTAACTCTTTCTTTTAAAGAAGTAGTTGATGGTATAATCATAAATTCTTGGAAGTCTAATTTATTATCAGCATGTGCTCCACCATTTATAATGTTCATCATTGGTACTGGTAATGTAGTTCCGTTACCTACATATTTATATAAAGGCATTTTTTTAAAGTTAGCTGCTGCTTTTAATGCTGCCATACTTATTCCTAAAATTGCATTGGCTCCATATTTACTTTTATTTTCAGTTGAGTCAGCTTCTATCATTTTTGTATCTACTAATTTTTGATCTAAACTATCTAGTCCTATTACTACTTTGCTTAAATGTTTATTTACATTTTCTACAGCTTTTAAAACACCTAAACCATTATATCTAGTATCTTTATCTCTTAGTTCTAATGCTTCCTTAGAACCTGTTGATGCACCTGATGGCACTATTGCTCTACCTAGAGTATTATCTTTTAATATAACGTCTACTTCAATAGTAGGGTTTCCTCTTGAGTCTAATACTTCTCTTGCTTTTACTTCTTTTATTATTGATTTTTTAAACATATTTATCATCTCCTACAATAATTATACAATATTTATTTTTGTTATGTATTATATATTATAAAACTAGACATTTTTTTACAAAAAAAAGAGATTAAATAATCTCTAGTTTAATGTCTTTGTTTTTTAATGCATTTATTAATATATCAATTTCTTCATAAGTGTTATATAAATAAAAACTAATTCTACAAGTATTTTTTATATTAATTTCATCTTTTAATATTTTAGCACAGTGGTTTCCGGCTCTTATACATATATTATATTTATTTAAATAAATTGCTAAGTCTTGTGAAAATATATCTTTATAATTAAAAGATATTATTCCAGATTCGCTTAATTCATTATAAATAATGATATTATCTATTTCTTTTAATCTTTCAATTGCATATTTTCTTAAATTTAATTCATGTTTAGTTATATTATCCATTCCTATTTCATTTAAGTAGTCAATTATTGAACCAAATGCTATAACTGATGCAATATTAGGAGTTCCTGCTTCTAGTCTATGAGGTAAGTTGTTATATACTTTATTACCTAAATAGTCAAAGTCAGCATTCATTCCACCACCTACTATAATAGGTTTTACATTTTCTAATAATTCTAATTTACCATATATTACTCCAACTCCTGTTGGTCCTAACATTTTATGGGCTGAGAATGTTAAGAAATCTATATCTAAATCTTGAACATCTGTTTTTAAATGTGCTACACTTTGTGCTCCATCTACTAATACTTCAATATTGTTTTTATGAGCTAAAGTAGTAATTTCTTTTATTGATCTAATATCTCCTACAACATTTGTAATATGTGCTATAGATATTACTTTTGTATTTGGCGTAATTATTTTTTCTAAGTTAGATATTGTTACTTTTAAGTTTTCATCTAATTCAATATATTTAATTTTTATACCAATTTGGGATTGTAATTCAAACCAAGGTAATAAATTAGATGCGTGTTCTGATTTTGTTAATATAACTTCATCATTTTCTTTTAGTTTGTTTTTATAATAACCGAATACTATTTTATTTATTGAATCAGTTGTTCCACTTGTAAACACTATTTCTTTTTCGCTTTTGGCATTTATAAATTGCTTTACTTTTAATCTTGTTTCTTCATATTTAATATCTGTTTTTAAACTTAGATCATAATCTCCTCTATGAGCATTTGCTGTATAATTAGAATAATAATCATTTAAAGTTTCTACTAATACTTTTGGTTTTTGAGTAGTTGCTCCATTATCAAAATATATTATTTCTTGATTAAATATTAAAAAGTCTTCTCTATTCATTAATACACCTCCATTTTTCTATTATATTTTATTCACTTATATATTTTATTTGTAATTTGTAAACACAAATTTAATAATTATATTTTAACATATTTTTGTTAATTTGTATAAATAAGTTTATTTTACTACATTATTAAATAGGATATTTCGCAGATATTCACTAAAAAGAGTTTTCTCTTTTTTTATTTTGTTATATAATTTAATTAGGTGATTATATGGATTGTATATTTTGTAAAATTATAAATAATGAAATTAGTTCTTATACTATTTATGAAGATGATATTGTAAAAGTGTTTTTAGATATTAATCCAAGTAGTAATGGTCATATGTTAATAGTGCCAAAAGCGCATACTAAAGATATTACTACTATTGATTCTAATACTTACTTACATATATTTAACATAGCTTTAAAAATGAAAATTTTATTAGAAGAAAAATTAAATATAAATGGTCTTACTTTAATTCAAAATAATGGAATTGCTCAAGATGTAATGCACTACCATCTTCATTTAGTACCAGTTTATAAAATTAAATTAGGATTACTTGATGTTAAAGAAATTTTTAGTAAATTAAAAGAAACAAATTAATGTTTCTTTTTTTAGTTGAAAAACCCAAAATAGTTTAAAGGAAATATCCTAAAATTAGTTGTTCCTTCAATATCTTCTTCACTAATTAGTCCAATAGAGCGACTATCAGTTGAGTTAGTTCTATTATCTCCTAATACAAAATAATATCCTTCTGGAATAACTGTTAATCCTGCATTCAATATATCAAAATCTTCAGTTTTTTCTGTTATATAGTCTTCTTCAATTAATTGACCGTCTATATAAATTTTATTATCTTCACAATATATGTGCTCTCCAGGTAATCCGATTATTCTTTTTACTAATTTTGATGAGTCGTGTTCTAATACAACTATATCAAATCTTTCATAACTAGTATCGAATTTATTTAAAAATAATATATCTTGATCTTCTAATGTATTACTCATTGATGTGCCTTGAACTATAACAGGAGTTATTATATAAGTACGTATTATTAAAACTAATATTATGATTATTACATATGGTATTAATTCTTTTATTATTTTCATATATTCTCCTTAGCAAAAATAAGGCTTATGCCTTATTAGTTTCTTTCTTTGATTCTTAATTTACCAGTAATATCTCTAACCCAGTAAATTTTAGCTTGTCTAACTTTACCTTTACGAGTAACTGTAATTGAATCGATAATTGGTGTGTTTAATGGGAATGTTCTTTCAACTCCAACACCACCTGAAATTTTTCTTACTACGAAGTTTCTGCTAATACCAGAACCTTGAATAGCGATTACTGTTCCTTCAAAGTTTTGAACTCTTTCTCTTTCTTTAGTTCCAGTTTTCTCTTTGATTTTAACACCAACGTTAACAGTGTCTCCAACTTGGAATGTAGGAAGATCAGTTCTAATTTGACTTTTTGTAATTTTGTCGATTAAATTCATAAATCTCTCTCCTTTTCTTTTCAATGTAGGTCTTTATCAAAAATATAAGCGGACCAACCAAGTAATTATAGCATATATAATTTAAAAATGCAATAATTATCTACTTCTTCTTCTCTCAGAATATTCATTTTCATAATCATATTCTAATTCGTTTTCTTCATTACCTAAACTAGATAAATAATCATTTAGTAATTGTTGTTGTTCTTGATATTCTTTTTGTCTCAATAAAGCTTCTTGCTCTTGTCTTAATCTTTCGATTTTAGATTCTTTATCTTCTTTTTGTTCTTCTATTTCTTGTTCTTGTTCTTCTATTTCAGCTTCTTGTTCTTCAAGTTC
>CAYJEO010000025.1:7029-12315 GCA_964369355.1 uncultured Muribaculaceae bacterium
TTCTTCTTCAAGTTCTGGAAACTCTAATTCAATTTGACCTTCTAATTGATCATTTTCAATTGTAGGCTCTTCTATTTCTTGTTCTATTTCTGGTTGTTGAAATACTCTACTTTGAACAAACATTTTAGATTTTAACTCATGTTCTAATAATTCTATTTTTTTAAGTAATAATTCTATATACTTTTCTTCTAAATATATTCTATATTTGTTATCTACAATACTTTTATATCTTTTTAAATCTGTTAATACTTCATCTAAATTAGAACCTTCTTCTTCATCCTCTAATATGTCAATAATATATTTTAAATATACATCTAGCTTTCTTTTTACTTTTTTCTTTAAAAGTTTATCGATAAAACTAGGTTTAATGATTAATAGTTTATTTACCACTACACCATCATAAACAACAGTATTTTTTGGTGTGATACGTAACCCATTTAACTTTTTATGGTTAATAAAAGCTATTTTTTTAATATCATTTTTAATTAAAATATAGTTATTGTTCATACTAATCACTCTCTTCTAATAAATCTGCTCTTCTTTGTTTTGTTTTTAAGATACTTTGTTCTAAACGCCATTTATCTATGTTAGCATGATGCCCAGATAATAATACATCTGGAACTTTCATACCTTCAAATTCTACTGGTTTTGTGTAAACTGGATAATCTAATAAATTGTTATTAAATGAATCATTTATATGAGAATCTTTTTCTATTGCTCCATCTAATAGTCTTATTATACTATCAGATATTACCATACTTGCTAATTCTCCACCTGTTAGAATATAGTCACCTATACTAATTTCTAAATCAACCAAAGTTCTTATTCTTTCATCAAAACCTTCGTAGTGTCCACATATTAAAATTAGATGTTTTTTTTCAGTTAATTCATAAGCCATTTTTTGTTTATATGGGACACCTTGTGGTGTCATTAATATAACTAATGAATCTTTTGTTTTTAAATCTCTTACTGCATCGAATATTGGTTGTGGCATTAATACCATACCAGCACCTCCACCGATACTATAATCATCTACTTTTCTATGTTTATCTTTCGAATAATCTCTTATATTGTGAATATTTACTTCTACTAATGATTTATCAATTGTTCTTTTTATAATTGATTCAGATAAAAATCCATCAAACATTTTTGGAAATAATGTTAATATATCAATCTTCATTTAATAAACCTTTAATTACTTCTATTTGGATTTTTTTATTATCTAAATCTACGTTTAATACAAATTCTTTTATATTAGGTATTAAATGTCTTTTATCTTCATTTATAACTTCTAAAATATCATTAGCTTTTGTTTTCATTATTGAATTTACTTTTCCTATATAAGTATCATTATTATATACATCTAATCCAATTAAATCTTCATCTAGTACACCTTTTATTAATACTTCATCTTTGTCTATATAAACATTTTGTCCTTTATACATTAAAACATCATTTATATTGTTAATACCTTCAAAAGTAATCATGTCATACATTTTATGTACTCTATAAGTACTTATTGTTTGCACATCTTTATTTATATATAGTTTAATTCCTTTTTTAAATACATCTTTTTTAAATTTAAAATCTGAAATTATTCTTAATTCACCTTTTATACCGTGGGTATTTACTATTTGACCTATTTTAACTAAATTCATTTTATCACCTACCCATTTCATATAGAATAATGCTAGTTGCAACTGCTACATTAAGACTTTCACAATTATCTTGCATCTCTATATATACGTGCGAATCACATAAACTTAAAATGTCTTCGCTAACGCCACTTCCTTCATTTCCCATTATTATAGCAAATTTTTTCTTTTTTTCAAGTGCTTTTAGTAAAATTCCACCATTTACTTTTGTACCTATAATTTGATAATCATTTTCTTTTAATTTATTTATTTCTTCTAATAAATTTTTATACATAATATTTGTATTAAAAATCATACCTTGACTAGCCCTAATTACTTTAGAATTATATACATCAACTGTATTATTACTTAAAATTATTGTATCTATTCCAAAAGCTTTGGCACTTCTTATAATAGTTCCTAAATTACCTGGATCTTGTACATTGTCTAACATTATAACTTTATCACCTATTACACTATTTTCTTTTTGTGTACAGATTCCTAATATTTTTTGAGGAGTTTCTAATTCACTTATATATTTTAAAACTTGATTAGTTACATAAATTGTATTAACATCTAGCTTTAATTCAGTACCAGTTTCTAAAATCAAAGTTTTTAAAACTCCATTTTTATAAGCTTCTAAAACCAAATGTTCTCCTTCTACTAAAAATTCTTTTGTTAAATTTCTGTGTTTTTTAGTATTTAACTTTTTTATATCTTTTATATATTTATTTTCTAAAGACGTATATGTCATAAAATCACCTATAAAAATTATAACAAATATACTATTTAAAGTAAAATAAAAACAAGATATTAATTATCTTGTTATTTTTGCATTTCCATAAAAAATGGACCAAATTGTGTTTTTAAATCTATTGACGTTCTATCATAAGTATATACTTTATAACCTATCCCTAAACATTCTTCTACTGTACCATCTTCAAACTCATAAGTTTTTTCTTGTATACAGAATTTAGGTTCTTCTTCGTTTACTACTTTAATATAATCATGTATCCATGGGAATAATATAATTACTAATATTAGCCAAAATAAAACTTCAGCTATGATTTTCACTATTTTTTTATGTTTTTTATTTTCAACAAATTCTTCACTAATCATAAATACACCTTAATTTAAAACACTTTCTATAAATATATTAACTAATTTATTATCATATTGTTTTTCACAAATAACTTTTAATTCGTTATAAATAGCATTTTTATTCATTTCTTTTGAATGAACTCTTCTACTAATCATTGCATCATACGAATCTGCTATTGCTATTATTTTTGAAATAACAGGTATTTTATCATCTTCTAATTTATAATATCCAGTTCCATCGCATCTTTCATGATGAAATAGAATTGCTGTTTTGATATTATCATAGATTGGATGATGTAACATATTATAAGCAAATAACGGATGATTTTTCATTGTTAGTTTTTTATTTACATCATGTGATTTTTCATTAAGAAATACATTATTAGGTATTTTTAATTTTCCAATATCATGTAATAACGCTGAAACATATACTTCCATTACTTCTTCTTCACTAAATTTTAAATTTCTAGCGATTTCTTTTGCGTGTTTTGCAACTCTCATACTATGTCCTATATCACAATTATTAATTTTTTCTATTTTTAAACTCATATATTTTAAATCATCAATTATTTCTTCTAATGTAACATCTTCTGGAAATTCATTAAATTGTAATGAAGCTTTTTCATTAATAAACTCTTCAATTCTCATTTCACTTAATCGATTATTTGAAATCATTACTGACACTATTTTTTCTTTATATAAAGTTTCATATTCTATTAAATCATTGTTAAATATTAAAACAGTTGGATCTGCTGAAATTTTATCTGATACTTTAACTACTGGAATATGATTTTTAAATAAAAATTTTCTTACTTCATTTTCTAATTTTAATTCACCTGTTAAAAAAATATCACATTTATTTAAAGAATGTTCTTTAGCTTCTACTATATTATAAGTTGGTAATACCATTTTAATATTGTCTACTAACTCTTTATTTAATTTATAACATACTACTGTTTTCATACACTTCACCTATTATTATTTTACCATTGTTTTTTTTATTTGTTTTTATTAATTTGTAAAATGTACAATTGTTTACACTTATTTAACAATTTCACCTGTTAATGATAAAGTTCCTATTTTTGTTATTTTAACATTTATAATTTTACCAATATATTTGGTATCAGCATCTACTTTAACTGATTTCATTGTATCTGAATATCCAAATAAATTTCCTTTTTTTTCACTTTGACCTTCAATTAATACTGGAACTACTTTTCCTAAATATTCATTGTTTGCTTCTTTTGCATGTTCATTTATTATTTTATTTAATTTTTGTAATCTTTCTTCTTTTACTTCTTTTGAAATACTATCTTCCATTAAAGCAGCAGGAGTTCCGATTCTTGGTGAAAATATAAAAGTAAATGCTGAATCAAACTTACAAGTATTTACTACTTCTAGAGTTTCATTAAAGTCTTTATCTGTTTCATTTGGAAAACCAACTATTATATCTGTTGTAATAGAACAATTAGGAATTTCTTTTTTTATTTTTTTAAATAAATTTACATAACTTTCTTTTGTATATCTTCTTCCCATACGTTTTAATATTTCATCTGAACCTGATTGTAAAGGTAAGTGCACATAAGGCATTACATTTTCATACTTTTTAATAACTTCTATCATATTATCAGTAAAATCCCATGGATGACTTGTTATGAATCTAATACGTTCGATTTTAGTTTTGGCAATATCTTCAAGTAAGTTTTCCATACCATAATTACCTTCTAAATCTTTTCCATACGCATTTACATTTTGTCCTAGTAACGTTATTTCTTTATATCCATCTTCTATTAATTTATTTACTTCTTCTAAAATAAATTCTTTTGTTCTACTTCTTTGTTTACCTCTTGTATAAGGAACTATGCAGTAAGTACAAAATTTATCACACCCTAGCATAATATTAACAAACGCTTTATACTTTGATTCTCTTTTTACAGGTGTATTTTCTATAATATCTCCTTCTATACTAAATACTTCAACTTCTAATTTTTTCTTTTCAATTGATTTATTTAATATATTAGGTAAATTATGAATATTATGAGTTCCAAAGACTATATCTATCCATTTAAATTTATTTTCAATTTCTAAAACTACTGCTTCTTCTTGAGCCATACATCCACAAATACCTGATATTACTTCTGGTCTTGTTTCTTTTAAGTGTTTTATTCTTCCTAAAAACCCAAATACTTTATTATGTGCGTTTTCTCTTATAGCACAAGTATTAAGTAATATTATATCTGCTTGTTCCATTACATCAATAGAAGTGTATCCCATATCTTCTAAAATAGCTTTTATAGTTTCTGAATCTCTTTCATTCATTTGACAACCATAAGTTTTAACAAAGTATTTTTTGCCAACTCCTATTTTACTTAATTTGTTATCCATTATATATTCATTAGTTTTAATTAAAACTTCTTTTTTAGTTCTTTTTCTTGCTTCTTCAAAATTTGGTTTTGTCATTTATATCACATCTTTCTTCTAAAAAATAATACCATAATTAGTTAATATTTTCAATGAAAAAGAAGCTTATTGCTTCTTATATTTTATTTAT
>CAYJEO010000026.1:0-11395 GCA_964369355.1 uncultured Muribaculaceae bacterium
ACTTGGTAGAGCACTTGGTTTGGGACCAAGGGGTTGCAG
The DNA here is from genome assembly GCA_964369355.1 of uncultured Muribaculaceae bacterium. Classification (GTDB taxonomy): domain Bacteria; phylum Bacillota_I; class Bacilli_A; order RF39; family UBA660; genus CAYJEO01. The sequence goes on from CAYJEO010000026.1 coordinate 40, forward strand.
GTTCAAATCCTGTTTTTCCGACCATCGAATATTAAATCACGAAAGTGATTTTTTTTTATTTATAAAAGACAAATATTATTATATATAGTATAATATAATTATAAGAGGTGAGATGTATGAGAGCAGTAGTATTATCAGGTGGTGGAGCAAAAGGAGCTTATCAAATTGGAGTGTGGAAAGCTTTAAAAAAATTAAATATTGAATTTGATATAGTAACAGGTACTTCGATTGGTGCTTTAAATGGGGCATTGATGGTACAAGGTTCTTATATAAAAGCCTTAAGACTATGGAACAAAACAAATTTTAATATGATTTTTGAAGAACAACTTAAACATAATTTTTCTACAAAAGAAGGAAAAAAAGAATTATATGATATATATAAAGAAGGAATTTATACAGGTGGATTAAAAATTTCAAATTTAGAAAAAACCATTGCAAGTAATTTAAATGTTAGCAAATTTTTCAATTCTAAAATAGACTATGGAATGGTTACAGTGAATTTATCTGAATTAAAAGCAGTAGAACTTACGAAAAATGAAATCCCAAAGGATAAATTAAAAGATTATTTAATAGCATCAGCTACTTGTTTTCCATTTATGGAACCTAAAATAATAGATGGGGATAAATACATAGATGGCGGTTATTATGATAATTTCCCGATTTCTCTTGCTAAAAAACTAGGTGCAACAGAAATAATTGCAGTTGATCTAGAAGCTTTAGGATTCAAAAAAACTTCAAAGTTTAAAAACACTAAAATAACTCACATAAGACCAAAAAATAAAATAACTCCATTTTTAGTGTTTGATAAATACGAAGCTAGAAAAACTATTTCTTTTGGCTATAATGACACAATGAAACTGTATAAAAAATTAGATGGAGACCTATTTACTTTTAAATTAGGAGAGTTAGAAAAGAATTTCAAGAAATTAAATAAAAAATATATAGAAGTGTTAGAAAACGTAACTTCTATGAGTGATGTATCATTCATAGATAAATTAATTGCAGACACTCATTATGAAAAAATAACAGAAAAAAAAGAAAAAGATTTTTATAAAAGATTTAACGAAAACATCGAATTTTTAGCAAAAACATTTGACATGGATGAAGATAAAATATATACAGCAAATAAAATAAATGATTATTTCTTCGCTTTGATCATAAGTACAAAAACATTAACTAAAAAAGAAACAGAAGAAAAAATTACAAACAAACAAAAATTAATTAAATATTTTTACGAGCTTATATTAGAAAATACAGAAGAAAGTAAAAAAGAAGTTTGTCGTTTAGGTTTTGTTTTCAAAAAAGAATTTGAATCAGCTATTTATTTAAGCATTATTTAACAAATAAATAAAATATACATATAATATTTTGAGGTGTTATATGTATAAAATATATCAAATAAAAACAGGAGATACACTAGAATCGGTGTCGAACAAATTTAGTGTAGAAAAACAAACACTACAGAAAATAAATGGTTTTCTTATGGAACAATTAATACCAGGACAATATATAATTGTTCCGGAAGCAAAACAAGAAAATAGTTTATTTAATACATATGTGGTGAAACAAGGAGATAGTATATTTTCACTAGCTAAAATGTTTTCAATAAACCCAAGTGATTTATTAAAAATAAATGGATTAGAGGAAAATGATTATATATATCCAAATCAAAATCTGTTAGTTCCAATTGAAGGAAATGGTTATTATATAACTAAAAAGAATCAAACATTAGATGATTTATCCAATGTTATAAACATTCCTGTGGAAAACATTTTAAATGATAATGAAAAAATATATTTACTACCAGAACAATTAATTACATATAAAAAAGACTAAAGTCTTTTTTTTTTTACTAAAGTATTATATAATTGTTATGGTGAAGTATATGAAAGAAAATAAAACAAGAATAATAATAGCAATAGTAATAATATTTTTAATAGTATTTGGAATATTTTACACTTTAAGTTCAGTAGGATATGACAAAATAAGCTATAGCGAATTTAATCAAATGTTAGAAAATGAAGAAACATTTGTATTAGTAGTAGGAAAAGATGATTGTTCATACTGTGATATATATGAAGAAACTATGGTAAAAATAATAAAAGAATATGAATTAGATATTAAATATATTAATACATCAAAGTTATCAAAATCAGAATATGAGGAATTTATTGGAAAATTAGATAAAGATATCTCTGGAACACCAACAACAGTATTTATTGAAAATGGAGCTGAAACGACTTATAGAAATCGTATTGATGGTGCTAAAAGTGAATCTACAGTAATTGATTCATTAACGGCAAAGGGATATATAGAGGAATAATTATGGACAATGTGGAAACTTTAAATGTTGAATTACCAAAAACATTTAGTGTTATTAACACTTATGGTGAAGATTTAACAGCAAAAGAATATGTAACAAATCCAGCTATCGAAAGAGACGAAGAAATCAAACGTTTAATAATGGTTTTATTAACACCAGATAAATCAGGTTTATTAGTAGGGAAACCAGGTATTGGTAAGACTGCTATAGTTGAAGGTTTATCATATTTGATTCAAAAAAATTTAGTACCTGAAGTATTAAAAGGTTACAAGGTCATTAAGTTTAATTCAGCATCATTAGTAGGAACTATAGATGTTGGTCAAAGAGAAGAATTGATAATGAATGTTTTTGTAGACGAATTAAAAAAATTAGAAAAAACAATTGTTTTTATAGATGAAATACATACATTAATTGGTAGCAAAGATAATGGGCCAATGGATTTAGCGAATATTTTAAAACCCGGACTAGACCGTGGTGATGTAAAAGCAATAGGAGCAACAACAACTATTGAGTATGAAACATACATTATAAGAGATAGAGCATTTCTACGTCGTTTTGAAAGAATTGATGTAATAGAGCCAGATGAAATAACAACATCCAAAATTTTATATGGAAGTTTAGCTAAAATTGAGAAAAAAACAGGAATTAAATTTAAGCAAAATGAATACATTGCAAAATTATTAATAGAATCAATAGTATCTGCAACTTCTGAATATAAAAGAGTATATGGATTATCAGCGATGTATCCAGATGTAGCTTTTTCTGTATTAAGTTCAGCGTTTTCGCAAGCTTTATATCAAAATAGAACAGAAGTATCGATATTAGATGTATATAATGCAATAAAAATGAGTAAAAGAATATATCCAGATAGTATTATAAAAGAACTAGTGATATTTAAAGAAAAATTTATAAAGCATACGGAAGAAGAAAATATAATACTTCCGAATGTAGATATAAGTGAAATCACGACAAAAGAAGATAGCATTTAAGCTATTTTTTTATTGTTTGAAAATATTATATATGATAAAATTATAGTAGGTGATAAAATGAAAAAAAATTATTTAATACTAGCAACTATCTTTTTAGTAACAATTATAACCTCTCTTTTATTAGCAGAAATTTATACAACCGTTAATAACAAAGAAATTCTTAGTGAATTAACAGAAGTTGAAATTAAAAGATTAGAAGAATATAGCATCGAAAATGCGACATTTTTATATGTGAATAATGTAGAAGGTTATACTGATTTTGAAATTGAATTAAACAATTATGTAAAAGAAAATGACACTTTAAATATGCTATATTTAAATGAAGGAATAAATGAATTGAAAATGTATTTATCAGAAGATTTTGATATTTCTGAAAAAACATTTGAAATAATTCCAAATATATATTATTTAGAAAATGGTAAAATAATGGATGTTTTATATAAAGAAAATAAAACTATTTCTTTAGAAGAAGTAAAATCATTTGTAGAAAATAAGGTGTTACATGATTAATATAGTGTTATTTGAACCAGAAATACCCGGAAATACTGGTAATATTATGAGAACATGTGCTGCAACTAATACTAAATTACATTTAATAGAGCCATTAGGATTTTCATTAGAAGAAAAATATATAAAAAGAAGCGGTGTTAATTATGTGGAAAACTGTAATTATCAGACTTATAAAAATTTTGAAGAGTTTAAAAAAAATAATAAAGGAATGTATTATTACTTTACAAGATATGGTACAAAAAATCATACTGAATTTAAATATTCAGAAGTAGAAGAAGATATATATTTAATATTCGGAAAAGAAAGTACAGGTATTCCAAAAGAAATATTAAAAGATCAATTAGAAAACTGCATGAGAATACCAATGACAGATAAAGTTAGAGCATTAAATCTATCAAATAGTGCAGCAATTGCAGTGTACGAAGTTTTAAGACAAAAAAACTTTGAAGGTTTAATTTCGTACGAACCGTTCAAAGGAAAAGATTATTTAGAAAAATAATAGTTGTAAAAAAGAATAAAAAATGTTATTATATATAGTATAAGAATAAATAGAATAAAAAGGGAGCCGATAATATGGATTTTATCATGGAAAATTATATTTGGTTTAGTATTGCTGGAGTATTAATTTTAATGGCTATTTTAGGATATATAGCTGAAAAAACTAACTTTGGAAAAGGAAACCAAGTGAAAAAAGAAGAAAAGAAAGTAAAAAAAGAAGAAGTTGTAATAGAACAACCTACACAAGAAGTGTCAGAAGTTGATTTATTTAATGATATGAATGTTATGCCTATGGATGTTAATTTGCCAGTAGCAGACACTAATCCTGTAGCTTCAATGAATGAAGATTTATATGCAGGACTAGAAAACTATGCGCCATTAACGCCGGAAGTAGCTGAAGAACAAACAGATATCAATCAAGACTTATATAAAAAATTAGAAGTTGTAGATTTAGAAAAACAACAAGCAGAAGCACAAAATTTAGATGAGTTGTCACAACCATTAGAGCCAATAGCACCTGTTGCTGCAGAACAACCTACAGAAATTCAAGAAGTAGAAGAACAAGTTGAAGCTGTAAACGAAGTTGAACAAACAGAAATTAAAGATATTGAAACAACTACACCAGATATATTTACAAATACTGTGGAAACGCCTGCGGAGGAAACTCAAACAGCGCCAGTTGAAACAGAAGAAGAAAATGTTTGGAAATTTTAGAAAGAAAGTCATCTTTCTTTTTTTATCCATAAATACAAAAAATAATTTATTTAATTAATTGATTATGGTATAATCATATAAGATAGATGTGGAGGAAATAATAATGACACTAAATGATGTGACAGCTATATTTACGCAATTAATAGATGTGCTATTAGTTTGGCTTGTATTATATTATATTTTAAAAAGTTTAAGAAAAAATGTTAAGATGGGACTTTTATTTAAAGGTGTTTTAATAATTGTCGTATTACAAATAATAAGTGAAATGTTACACTTAGCAACGATAGGATTTTTCCTAGATTATATAATTACTTGGGGGCCTTTAGCCTTAATAGTTATATTCCAACCTGAAATTAGAAACGCATTAGAGCAACTAGGGAGAAGTCAACTATTAGGTAGACATAAGATTTTAACAGTAGATGAAAGAGAAAAAGTAGTTTATGAAATTATTCAAGCAGTAGACTATTTAAAAAAAGCACGAATAGGTGCACTAATAATATTAGAGCGTGATAATAGTTTAGTAGAATTTATTGAAAAATCGAAAAAACTATATGCTGATATTTCAAGTGAATTGTTAATATCAATATTCTTCCCTAATAATCCACTTCATGATGGTGGAGTTATTATTCAAGGAGATAAAATAACTAGTGCAGGAGCTGTATTTCCAACTAGTGATAATATAAGAATTTCGAAAAGATTAGGAACAAGACATAGAGCAGCTTTAGGTATATCAGAAATGACAGACTGTGTTGCGTTGTTAGTATCAGAAGAAACAGGTAGATTATCAATAGCAGTAGATGGAAACTTACACTATAATTTAACGATAGATGAATTTAAACTAATGCTATTAGAAGAATTAAGACCAAAGAAAAATATCGTACTAAATGATGAAGAGGAGGTTATAGAAGATGAAACAGAGATTGATGAAAATCAAAAATAGATTAGTAAATTTTTGTAAATTTATTGATAAAAAAGTTATCATACCTATAACTAAAATCATAATCAAATTATCAGAAACACTTCAAAATTCAAATAAAGTAATAGAGCCTTGGTTATCAAAACAAACAACACTTTTATACTTATCTTTATTTTTAGCATTAGCAACTTCTATAATAATTGATCAAAAAATACTAGTGTTTACTGAAAATTCAGCAGAAGTATTAAAAGATCAAGAAGTTAAAGTATTATTTAATGATGAAACATATGTAGTAGAAGGATTACCAGAAGATGTTGATGTTACATTAATAGGTAGTAGAACGGATTTATATATTGCAAAACAATCATCATCTGGAGAAATAACAGTAGATTTAACAGGTTTAAAACCAGGGACGCACGAAGTAGACATAGAGTACAGTCATGCCTCATCTTCTATTGAATATAGTGTAAATCCTAGTGTTGCAACCGTGATTATATATGAAAAGGTATCAGAACCAAAAACTTTATCAACTGACATACTAAATATTAATGCCCTTGACTCTAAATTAGTAATAGATAATGTTAATATTGAAAATGATACAGTAATAGTAAAGGGAGCTCAATACCAATTAGATAAAGTTGCGTCTGTAAAAGCATTAATAGATGTTAATAATTTTATTTCTCAAGAAGTTGGAACATTAACAGTAAATGATATTCCGTTAAAAGCATATGATGCAGATGGGAATGTTGTAGATGTAGAAATAGTTCCAAATAAAATAACTGCAGATGTAGTAATATCATCTCCTCAAAAAGTTTTAACAGTAAAAGTAATACCAGAAGGTGAAGTAGCCTTCGGTAAAGCAATTAGTGAAATTACTTTAAGTGAGCAAAAAGTAACTGTATATGGAGCTGTAGATGTATTAAACCAATTAACAGAAATTCCAGTGTATATAAATGTAGAAGACTTAGACGAAGATAGAAACTACAAAGTTGAATTAGAAAAACCAGTAGGTGTTAATTCAATGAGTACAAATACAATAAATATAGATATAAAATTAGATAAAGAAGTAACAAAAGAATTAGAAGGAATTAATATTGAATATGAAAATATAGATACTTCAATATATAAAGTACAAGGATTAAGCGAAAGTGATGTTAGAGTATCTGTAACATTAAAAGGAGTAGAATCAGTGCTTGATACAATAACTGCTGAAAACGTTAAAGTTTATTTAGATCTAAATGAATATAACAAAGAAGGCGAATACGAAGTAGAAGTACTAGTAAGTGGAACAGATCCAAAAGTTCAATATATTCCAAAAACTACAAAAGTTAAAATTCAAATTATAAGAAAATAAATAAAAACAGGATATCCTGTTTTTATTTTTTGTATTCAATGCTATTAAATAAAATGCCTATACTCAATAGTCCACATATACCGACTAAAATATAAACTAAATTAGTGAGCATAGTATCAACTCCGAATAAGAAGGTAACTAAATTAAAATCGAGTAACCCAATCAAACCCCAGTTAACAGCACCGATAATAACGAAAACTAGAACTGTTTTGTAAAATGCTTCCATGATATTCTCCTTTCAATATTAATATTTACTAAAAAATTAAACATATTCATCATAATTGTACAAAAATAAAATATAATTTTAATGAAATCAATTATGAGGTGAAAAATGAAAAAAATATTTTTAATGATTTTATCGTTAACAACTTGCTTTTTTTTAGCAGGATGTGGAAAAAGCAGTGAAGAAAAAATAATAGAGCAACTACAAGAGAAAATAAACGATGCAAATAGTTATCATATTACTGGAGAATTGGAAATAATAAATAATGAGGATTCGTTTTTATATAATGTAGAAACATCTTACAAAGAAGATGATTATTTTAAAGTTAATTTAACAAATCAAACAAATAACCATCAGCAAATAATTTTAAAAAATGAAGACGGTGTTTATGTACTTACACCATCTCTTAACAAAAGTTTTAAATTCCAAAGCGACTGGCCATATAATAATTCACAAATATATTTGTTGCAAACTTTAGCAAAAGATATAGAAAACGATGATGGAAAAACGATTAAAGAAACAGATAATGGATATGTAATAACTACAAAAACAAATTATTCAAATAATAAAAATTTAACATCACAAAATATATATATGGATAAAGATTTGAATATTACTCAAATAGATGTTTTAAATGAAGAAGGATTAGTAGAAATGAAAATGAAATTTAGTAATATTGATTATAAGCCAACTTTTGATGATTCTTACTTTTCATTAGAAGATAATATGAATGTTGCAACAGAAACACCTGATGAGCAACAAAGTGAACAACCAGAAGAAAATACAGAAGAACAAGCAGAATCAACAGGTTTAATAGAAGATATACTATTTCCTATGTATATACCTTTAAATACACAGTTAACAAGTCAAGACAAAATTAGTACTGAGAATGGAGAAAGAGTAATTTTGACATTTGATGGAGATGAATCTTTTATGTTGATACAAGAACATGCTACGTATAATGATGAAATGGTAATTACTCCTGTATCCGGAGAACCAGTATTATTTGGTGGAACAATAGCTGTAGTAGCTGATGGAAGTGTAAATTGGAATAGTAACGGGATGGAATATCATTTAATGTCTGCAAGTTTAACGGAAACAGAGTTAGTAGATATAGCTTCATCGATCGGTGTGTTGCCAGTTGGAAAATAAAATATGAATTATATTTCATATTTTTTTTTATTGTGATATAATTAAAACGGTGATAAAATGAAAAAAACAAACAACTTTTTAAAAGACAATAATAATCAATTAAAAGATTTATTAGTAATAACAGGGATAATATCGGCAATATTCTTAGTATTCTTCGTAATAACTTTATTTATTACAAAAGAAGAACCACTTCCAGAAACACCTACTTCAATACAATATGATGAAATTTTGGCTTCAAATATGTTTAGTCAAAGTGAAACTTCATATTATGTAATTGTGTTTAAAGAAGAAGATATTAATAATGAACTTTATGCTACTTATATGAATACATATGAAGGAGAAGAAAATTCACTTAATGTCTATAGTGTAAACATTGATGAAAAATTTAATGAATTTTATTTAGGTGATGCAAATGTTATAACAAGTGACTTATCACAATTAAAATTAAATAGTCCAGTATTAATTAAAGTTGAAAACAAGCAAGTAGTTGCAACATATGAAACAAAAGAAAATATTACTAATCATTTTAAAGAATTGTTAAAATAGGGAAACCTATTTTTTTCTTTGTAGTAAAAGTTTGTGAAATATGATATAGTTATATAGGTGATAGAATGAATAAAATAGAAGAAGAAAAAGTGGAAATAAAACAAGAAAAAAAGATATATAGAGTCTTAGATAATAAAAACAAACAAAAAAAGGTAAGAAAATCAAAAAATAAGTCATTTTCATCATCAGAAGTAGGTATTTTACTGATATTGACAATGTTAGTGACAACTCTAATGACAACAATACTACTAAGAGAAGATATTGATTATACATTAGATGAAGGTCTAAATAAATTTATAGATAATTATTATTACATATTAGATAATCACTATGAAAATATAAACCCAGAAGATATTATAGATTCAGCAATAGATGGTATGTTAGATGGAATTGAAGATCCGTATGCTGATTATATGGACGAAGATGAAAGTGATACATTCAATAAAGAATTAGATGGTTCTTATGAAGGATTAGGTGTCGAAATATCTAACACAGAAATAGATGGAACTAAATATGTAATTATAGTAACTGTGTTTGATGATTCACCAGCGCAAAAAGCAGGATTAGAGGCGGGTGACTTAATTTTATCTATTGACGATGTAGAATTAATAAACGTAGATACTGTAGAATTAGTTAATTATGTAAGTGATAGTGAAAAAAGTGATTTTGTTATTGAGTATAAAAGAGATGAAAATACATATGAAACGACTGCGACAAGAGAACTTGTAATATTAGAATCTGTTACATCAGAAGTAATTGAAAAAAACAATCAAAAAGTAGGATATATATATATAGAAATATTTGCGGCAAATACACATACACAATTACAAGAAAAATTAAAAGAATTAGAAGAACAAAATATTGATTCATTAATAATTGATGTTAGAGGTAATAGCGGAGGACATTTATCTACTGCCTTATATACATCATCTCTATTTTTAGATGATTCAAAAATTGCATATCAATTACAAACAAAAGAAGATTTAGAAATATATTATTCTGTAAATAATACTTTATATAATAAAGAAGTAATTATATTGATAGATGGCGGAAGTGCATCAGCATCAGAATTATTTACAGCAGCATTAAAAGAAAATGGAGTTGCTACAACTTTAGGAACAACAACTTACGGAAAAGGAACTGTTCAAGAATTAGTTTCATTAGAAGATGGGACACAATATAAAATAACAACAAAAGAATGGTTAACACCAAATGGCAATTCAATAAATGAAGTTGGAATAGTTCCAGATACAGAAATTGAATTTGATTTTGAAACATATATAAAAAATCCAAGCAATGAAACAGATAACCAATTACAAGAAGCATTAAATAAAATAACACAATAAAGTTTAAGTAATTTAAACTTTTTTCTTTTAAAAAAATAAAAAACAAGATATAATGGTTAAAGAAATGTGGTGAAAGCTTGGAAAATTTAAAAATTGGACAAAAATTAGAAATTCAATGCTATAAACACAATAAGAAAATTCACCGTGCTTGGAATGAAGCGGTATTGATAGATATTAAAAAAGATTATTTAGTATTTGCTAATAACAAAACACAGGTAACAGAAGCAGAAGGTAATTGTTGGAAAACAAAAGAACCTGCAATAATGTATTTTTTTAAAGATCAATGGTTTAATATTATTGCTCAATTAAAAAAAGATGGAATTTATTATTATTGTAATATAGCAACTCCTTATATAATAGAAGAAAATACAATTAAATATATTGATTACGATCTAGATTTAAGAATATTCCCAACGGGGCAATATAAAGTGTTAGATAAAATGGAATATAAATATCATAAAAAAATAATGAATTACTCAGATGACTTAGATGCAGTTGTAAAAAATGCTTTAGATGAGTTAATTGATTTATATAAAATTGATCAAACTATATTTAATGTAGAAAATAATTTAAAATATTATGAAGAATATAAAAAGATAAAATAGTGAAAAAAACATTCATTCTTTTATCTTTTTTACATATTATAGTAAAGTATCAGTCAAATATTAAAAAAATGTCAAAAAGTTAAAAAAAAGCATTGACTTAATATAAATGGTTTGGTATATTAGAAACACCTTCAAGAAGAAGGAAAAACCAAATGAAGTCAAGAAGAAAAAAAGTTTAAA
>CAYJEO010000027.1:0-11143 GCA_964369355.1 uncultured Muribaculaceae bacterium
GAAGAGATTCGAACTCCTGACCCACGCCTTAGAAGGGCGTTGCTCTATCCAGCTGAGCTACCGAGACATTTGTCTTTTTTTAAGACAAATAAATTATATAATAAATATAACTTTTAATCAATAGTTTTTGATGCACTTTTGTAAATTTCTTCGCCATTTACTAGAAAAACTACCTCTTCTACTTCATAATTATCAAAAACAGACATTGAAATTGTATATAATACTTCTTCTAAGATATCTTTTTCTTCGTGATTTGAAAATATGTATTCATTAAAATCAAGTGTTAATATGTTATTTGAGTTTTCTACTGCCAGTATTTTAGCATTATGTGATAAGTAACTCATTAGATTAGAACTTGTAATATTAGAACTAGATAGTTCATCTACTATAATATCTATTTTTTCTGATGTTGAATTTACATATTTTGTTACCGGAACATAATAGGTAACATCTGCTACTTTATCTATATAATATATAGTAACTGAATCTATATTTTTAGTAGATGTTAAATTATATTGTTTATTTATACCAAAATCCCTTGTTAAAACAGATGGCAAATAAGTATTTGATTCTGGAAGTTTTGATAGAATTTGACCTTCTACATATATAATAACTTCATTTATACCATTAATTTCTGTTAAAGTATAAACTATTGACTCAATTATTTTTTCTTCTGTTTCTTCATTTGTATCTAAAAATTCTTTAGAAAAGTTTATTTTGACTAAAGATTGATCAACTGTTAGTTCTAATATTTTTGTATCCGCTGGTATTAAAGCTTTAAAACCTGTTGGGATTTTTGATTCATTAGGACCACCTATAATTAAAGTATTAATTAATTCCTTTATTTTATCTTCTATAGTTTCTTCTTCTGATAACACATTTGTTTTTCCTAAATAATTTTGACTGTCAAGTAAATAGATAAAAACTTTATTATATCCTAAATCAACATATTCTAAATTTTGTTTTAATTGTACTTCTTCTTTTGGAATTAAATAAATTAATAGTAATGCAAATAAAACAGCGGCGCAAATAGTTAATTTTTTAATAGATATTTTTTTTAGCATAATCCACCTCTTTAAATAATATGAAAAAAATCACAATATATGTGATTTAAATAGATAATTCTTTTAATTTTAATAGTTCGACAACAGCACAAGCTCTTCCCTTTACTCCAAGTTTTTGCATAACATTTGAAATATGGTTTCTTACTGTTTTTTCACTTATATTCAAACTATCTGCTATTTCAGAAGTTGAATTATTTTCTATTAATAGTGTAAATACTTCCTTTTCTCTTTTAGTTAGTATTCCTTTATTCATAATCTCTCACTCTTTCCTAGGGTGGCGTATCTAACTTATTTTATGTTGATTATGAATATTGTGTGTCAAAAAAAATAACTAAAAAGTTATTTTTGGTATTTTACTGATATATACATTTTAGTATCAAACTTAGTTTGCACAAAACGCATTATGTCATTTGCTTCTGTTGTTGTTAAATTATCTTTAGTAACTACTACTCTTACCTGATCTGCATCAATTTTTACAAATGATTCTAAATTAAATTGTTGCTTTATTTCAGTTTCAATTGACTCTTCTAATCCTTTTGTTAAATTAATATCTTGCATTTTTTCAAAGGCATTATTTTTATCTTCTGTACTACTATCTACATCTGTTATTATTTCTTGTAAACTTTCTAATTCTTGTTCGACTACAGCATCTGCTTCTACTCTAAGTGCTACTAAGATTGAACTTTCTGATACTACTACTTTTTCTTCTTCATCTACAAAATTATTATTATTTGTTAGTAATAATTCAGATGGCATTGTTATATAATAAACACTTAACACTAATATCAAACTAAATAAAGTCAAAAACCATAAACTATTTTTATTAACCATCACTAGCCTCCTAATATTTTTCTATTTAATATTATTACTAAATTATAAAAATATGACAAAAAAAAGCTATTAAGCTTTTTTAGTTATAGTTTCTTTAATATGTAAAATAAATTCTTCAATAGTTAAAGTAGTAGTGTCTTGTGAACCAAATCTTCTAAAACTAATTGTTCTTTCAGCTCTTTCTTTGTCTCCTAAAATTAAAGTAAATGGCACTTTTTTAGTTTGTGCTTCACGCATTTTATAAGATAATTTTTCTTCTCTTGCATCTAATTTAACTCTTATATTATTTTCTTTTAAGATGTTTTCTATTTCTTTTGCATATTCTAAATGATATTCACATTTTACAGGTATATTATAAACTTGTACTGGTGCTAACCAAGTTGGGAAAGCTCCCATGTTTTGTTCTAATAATATTGCAATTAATCTTTCATAAGTGCTTATTAGACCTCTGTGAATCATTACTGGTCTTTGTTTTTGTCCTGTTGCATCTACGTAAGATAAATCAAATCTTTCTGGTAATAGAAAATCTAATTGAATTGTTGCAAATGTAATAATTTTACCTGTAATAGTTTTTACTTGAATATCTATTTTAGGTCCGTAAAACGCTGCTTCTCCAACCATTTCTTTGTAGTTAATACCTAATTTATTTAAAGTATCTCTTACTGAATTTTCTGCTTTTTGCCATAATTCTTCATCGTTATGATATTTTTCTAAATCGTTTTTATCATGTAATGCTAATTCTACATAGTCAATTTCAATTTTTAAATCTTTAATTGCTTTTGCAACTAAGTTATAAGCTTTCGCTATTTCATCTTGCATTTGATCTGGTCTTACAAATAGATGTGCATCTGTTAAATTCATTGCTCTAACACGTTCTAATCCTGTTAAACCACCTGATGCTTCCCATCTATGTTGTAATACATTTTCTGATAATCTAATTGGTAAATCTTTATAGCTTCTTAATTCTGATTTATAAATTAAACAGTGATGAGGACAACTCATAGGACGTAAAACCAATTCTTCACCTTCATCACTAGACATTACAGGAAACATTCCTTCTTTATAATGTTCCCAATGCCCGCTAGTTTCATATAACCATCTTGATCCTACTACTGGAGTAGATACAAACTCATAACCATCTTCATTTTGTATTTGATAAGCATAGTTTTCTAGTTGTCTTTTTAATTCAGTTCCATTAGGTAGCCAAAATACTAATCCTTGACCTGCTTCTGGGATAATTGAATAAAGTTTTAATGCTTGACCTATTTTTCTGTGGTCTCTTTGCTTTAGTTCTTCTAAATAATTTAAGTGATTAACTAATTCTTCTTCTGTTTCAAAACATACTCCGTATATTCTTTGTAACATTTTATTATTAGAATCTCCTTTAAAATATGCTCCTGCTATTTTTAATAGTTTGAAGTTTTTTAAAAGTTTTACTGTTTCAACATGTGGACCTTTACATAAATCAATAAAGTCTCCTTGTTGATAACAAGTAATTTCTCCTTCTAATTCATTAATTAAATCGACTTTATAAATATCGTCTTTAAATATTTCTAGAGCTTCTTCTTTTGTTAATTCTTTTTTAATTATTCTTTTTCCATCTTTTGCTATTTTTTTCATTTCACGTTCTATTTTTGGTAAGTCTTCTTCTGAAATCGATCCATCACCTAAATCAATATCATAGTAAAATCCTTCTTCTACTACTGGTCCTACCCAAAACATTGCTTTTGGATATAAGTTTTTTACAGCTTGGGCAAGTAAATGTGCACAGCTATGATTTAATGTATTTAAATTTTGTTCTTCTTTTATATTTCTCATAATATTCTCCTTTATTTTCTTCTTAAGTTTTTTTGTATTAAAACTATGTCGTCTAAATCGTCTCTAAATCTAGTATTGATAACTAAAAATCTAGAAATTTCTTTTAGATATTCTTTTTTTTGCTCTGGTGTTAATACAGAATAGTTAATTTTTATATTTTTAATGCTTTCTTTTATTTCTTTTAAATCTTCTATACAAGTTTGATTTTTAATTAAATTTATAAAATGATTCATGATGCCTCCTAACAAAAAAAAGAATGGTGCTATAAGGAGTGCATAAGCACGGTACCATCCTTTGTTTATCTTAATTTATCTAACGGGATTTAGCCGGAAATCTCTTTCGAGTTCTGCTCATAAGTAGTAATTATTAAATAATTTATTTGCTCTCACCTACCGCAAACTCTCTTTGAAATATCTTTAATAATCGTGTCTTAATCAACGCATTTATAAAATAATTATATCATTATTATTATATTTGTCAAATGATTTTATATTAATAATTTGTTCTTTTTTCATCTCTTTTGTTTTTTTTAGTTTTTTGGATAGTTTTAGATTCTTCTTTAAAAAGTTCCAAATTAGCTATTTTAACATTAGCATAGGCTGCTGTATCTTTAAATTCTTCTTCTAATTTATAATATAAATTATCATTTCTATTCTCTTCAATAAATAGTTTCAATACTCTTAAATTTTCTAATGCTAAGTAATTTCTAATAGGTGTTGTTGCGTGAGCATAAGCATCTTTATTTAAAGCAAAGTGTCCATCATTTTCAGTAGAATAATATGATTTACGGTAATCTTTAGTCAGTATATTATTTATTTCAGTTAAACTATGATTGTTAATATTCATAGTTTTTATTGTTTCTAAAAATTCTTTTGATAATCCTGTTTGATTTCTAAAGATAAATGGTAATTTCGCTTCTGTCATTTCTTTTGCTATTAATGAATTTGCAAGTATTTTAAAAGTTGAAACAATATCATCTCCTAATACTTCTTTTTCAGTTATTTTCTTTTTATAGTTTTGTTCTTTAAATCTATGATATTTATCTACACTACTATCTTTTAACATTAATGACGTTGCTATATTAGATAGACTAATTAATTTATCTTGTTCTAAAAAAGCAACATATCCTTCAGCTTTTCTATGTACTTTTTCATATACATCTGAATAACTATAATTTTTATTAACTTTTACGATCGTTTTTTCAAACTTATAATCAACTATCTCATTTTGTGTATCAAATTCTACTTTTATACAAATAGTAGGTTTTACTTGATTTTTATTTAGAGATAAAATTCCGTCATGAAGTAATTTTGGAAATAATGTATATGTTTTCACATCATTATAAACAACTTTAATTTGATTTTTTGCAAGCAAGTCAATATTAGAATCTTTTTTAACAAAGTGATCTACATCTGATGTAAATAAATATACTATTTTATTTCCGTTAGGTAAATATTCTAATGCTAAAGCGTCATCATAGCTATTAGCATTACTACTATCTATAGTAATTGTATATAAATCTGTATAATCTTTATAACCATTTATTTGATCTATTTTTTCAAATTTGGGTATAACAATACTAGAAAATTCATTTAAATTATATTTATAGGCTAAGTTATTAATAGCTTCTAATTTATTATCTAAATTATTATTGATTTGATTTATTAAATCTTCTAATAAAAATTTAGCATGTTTTCTTCTTTGATTTCCTTTTATATTTGTTTTAATAGATGCAGAATATTCTTTTAATTTATTAGTTAATTTAGATTTATATTCTTTTGTTATTTTTACATATTTATATTTTAATAAGTGTTTCAGTATTGCGCCATAATAATGACATTGGTTATCATCTTTTTCCAAACTAAGTAAATATTCGTTTATTAGTTGGTTATAAAAGAAATTATTATTGTTATCTTCTTTTTTCAAAACATCTGGAAATTGTTTTAAATAGTCTTTTACTAATTCTATATCTTTTTCTTTATATATTAACATATTTAAAACTTCTAAATCGCTTCTATCTATTACTTCTTCTGAAAAATTATTATTTACGATTATATCTTCGCTTAATTTAATTAATCTTTTAAATAGATTAAGTGTATCTTTTGAATAATATTGATTTTTAATATTTTTATTATTGCGCATTTTTAATTCTATAATTTCAATTAATTGTTCTAATTGGAATTTAATGATTGGATCTTTTTTCATAATTGTATTTTGATAAGTACTTTCGATTAAATGTAGTGCATTTACTAAATAAATATAATCTTTATATTTAGCATGACCACTTATGTTTTCTACTTCTTTTCTAACTAATTCAACTGATGATAAAACTAACTCTTCATTAGAAGTTATTCTACATTCTTTTTTTATTGAATCAAGTGCAAAATCACAATCTTTTTTTAATATTTCTTTTAAATTTTTGAACTCACTTATATTTTTCATTATTTATCTCCTATTTTCTTAGATTTTTGCTTACCAATTCCATTTGGTCTGATATTTGTTTTATTCTTTCAATTATCCTTTTTGCTTTCACTTGTTCATTTGCATACTGGGTATGTGTAAAGTGATTTTCTAATTGTTCTAAGTTTAAGTTTGATGTAAAAAATGTTGGTAATCCTTTATCCATTCTATATTGAACTATAGGACAAAATATTTCATCTCTACTCCATTGAGTAAGATTTTCTGCTCCTATGTCATCTATTAATAATAAAGGTACTTTTTTAATATATTCTAGTTTTTCTTTAAAATAGTTTCTTTCTTTAAAATCTGAATTAAATGATGATTTTAAATTTGATAAATATTCAGGCCAAAATATAATGGCTGATTTTATTCCTTTTTTTGCTAATTCATTGAATACTGCTGTTATTAAATAACTTTTACCACTTCCAAAGCTTCCATGTAAGTATAATCCTTTTATATTTGGATTTACTTGGTATTCTTCTAGAAATTTTAATAGCCATTTTATAGAATCTATTCTTGTTGCATCTTTTTTATATATTTCATTTAGACTTGCATTTACTACATTATTAGGCATATCAAATGAAAATATATTTTTTTTGTAATTTGTTTCTTTGATATGTTTTTTTTCAAATTTACAAGCTTTATAGTTAAAATTAAGTTGTGAATTACTTACTGTTGGTAATAAAGCATATCCTTTTATTTTGTTTTTACATTCTAAAATAGATTTACAATTTAAACAGTTATTATATTCTATACTGCTTTCTTCTAGTCTAGAAGTGTATTTCATTAAAATTGTTTTATCTAAATTTATTTTAGACACTAAATTTTTAAATATTTCATTAGTAAGAGCTTTATCATATTCTTTTGTTAATGATAAATTAAATTTTTGTTTTTTATTTAATATATTATTAATTTCTTGCATATTCTTCACCTACTCATATTTACTTAATAATTGTTCTAATTCTTGTTGTTTTATTGGATCTGTATTTTCTTTTATGTTTCCATTAAACCATGTTGGTTTTTCTTCTATTTTTTTATTTTTAGTTGCTATTTTTTTTCTGTTTGCCATTTCACGTTTTGATATTTCCATAGCTTCTTCAACTGTTTCAATATTGCTCATCTTCCACTGACTAGCTACCATTTCAACGAATTTTTTAATTAATTTATTGTCATTAATTCTTAATACATAATCAATTAAGACATTTATTACTCCTGAATTTAATTTCATTTCTTCTGCTAAATAAACTAATATTTCTAAATCATTTTGACTTGGCTTAGCACCATTATATTTACTTCTTAAAAAAACAAATGGTGATGTTACTTCATATGTGTGAATTAATTTATCTTTCATTGTATTTGTTTTATTTTGTTTACGTTTACTTTCTGGTTGGTTTTTAAATATTATTTTAGGTAAATTACCTTTGTTTTCGAATTTATAAAAATTAATGCAATTAGTACTTAACACTTTTTTATCTATCGCTCTTTTTTCATTAATTGAGCTTCTTATAATCTCTTCTAAACAATCATCAGTGAATGCATATAGAAATGCTAATCTTTTTATTAATTCAACTGTTTCTTTTGTTATTGTTTTTTTATTTAACATTTCATCTGGTATTAAATTAATAACACTTATAACATCAACATTATCATCAATATTAACCATTAGTGTTGTATTTTTTTTACCTGCTTCAATTGTTTCTTTATATATTTGATTTGAAACGGTAAAAACATCACTAAATTTTGATGTTATATTATCATATTCAGATAAATTAAACTTTGGCAATTTAAAATAATCAACTACTCTTTTATATTCTCTTGAATCTACATGATTTATTAAAGCTGAATTTAAAATTGGATTTTTTAAAAATTCAATTGGATCTAATGGTGAATATAGTTCATAAATATAATTGTTGATTACATCTTTTTTAACATATGTTTTTAATAGTCCTACTGCTTCTAATGATTTTCTTGCTTCTTTTATTTGATCAATTTTTAATTTGGTATTGTGTATTAGTAAATGGTGGGTATTTTCTAAAGACATTATTTGTTGTACATCTAAATAAGATGATAATGTGTTATATAAACCTATTGCTGATATCCCAATAATTGGCTGATATAATTTATATAAAACTTCTTGGTCTTTTTGTGATAGTATTGTATTATTTATCACGACAAACGTATCTGCCGGAAATATTTGTTCTATATCCATATTATCACCACCCGTATAAATAAAGTATAGCATAAATTACTTTTATAAAAAAGGAAAAATAATAAAAAAAATTGATTTTTTTAATAAAAAAAGAGCTATTATAGCTCTACATTGTGATATACATTAGAAACATCATCTATATCATCTAACATTGTTAATACTTTTTCAAATAATTCTTTATCTTCTTTTGATAAAGTTATTTTTTCTTTTGGTAATTTAGTAATTTCATCTAACTCAAATTCTATGTCTTTATTTTGATTTAAAAAGGCATTTTTAATAGCAAATAAATCGGTTGGATTTCCACTTACTACTACCATATCTTCTTCTGTTTCAATATCTATTACATCTACATTTCCTTCAATCATTAAATCCATTACTGTTTCTTCGTCTAAGTTTTTAACTCCAACTAAACATAAGTTATCATACATATAAGAAACAGAACCAACTGAACCCATTTTAATATGACATTTATTAATAACTGTTCTAATACTACTAACACTTCTATTAACATTATCTGTTAAGCAATCTACTATTAAAGTAGAACCAGATGGACCAAATAATTCATATGATACTGAATCATAAGATTCATCTACTCCACTATTAACTTTATCAATTGCTCTTTTTGCAACATCAGCAGGAACTTGTTGCTGTTTTGCTTTTTCCATTAATCTTTTAAGCGCTATATTTGATTCTGGATCTGTTCCACCATTTTTAGCAGTTTGATATATTTCTTTTGCATACATTGAATATAATTTTGTTTTTGCTGCTCCCGTTTTTTGTATACTTGCTTTTCTTACCTCATAAGCTCTTCCCATATTTTAACCTACTCTCCGTGAATTCCTTTTTTCAAAGCATCTTTTGCTGCTTCTTGCTCAGCTTCTTTTTTAGAATGTGCAATACCTTTACCATATGTAACATCATCTATTTTTACAATAACAGTAAATGTTTTATTATGTGAAGGTCCTTGCTCATCTATTATTTCATATCTTAAACTTTTTTTATCTGTTTGCACTACTTCTTGTAGTACTGATTTATAATCATCAAAAGCATTTAATTCATTTTTCTCTATCAATGGAATTATATGTTTATAAATAAAAGTTTTTACTTCTTCTATTCCTTTATCTAAAAACATAGCTCCCATAAAAGCTTCAAATACATCTGCTACTATAGTTTTTCTAAAACGACCACCGTTTTCTTCTTCACCATGTCCTAATAAAATATGCTCATTTAGTTTTAATCTATTTGAATATTCAAATAAAGCATTTTCACATACATAATGTGCTCTTAATTTAGTCATTTTACCTTCTAAGAAGTCAGTGTTTTTGTATAGATATTCTGTCATTACAAGTTCTAAAACAGCATCTCCTAAATATTCTAGTCTTTCATAACTTTGTGTATCATTTTCATTTGCATAAGATGTATGCGTCAAAGCTTTTTGATATAATTTTTCGTTTTCTGTTTCTATTTCTAACATTTTTAATATTTCCATGTCTCTCACCTAATCCATTATATCAAACTTTTTTAAGTTTTAATATTTTATTTTACAAATAAGCATTATTTTAGTATAATTGATATGGTGTAATTATGAAAAAGATATTAATAAATTTAATAAAAGTATACCAAAGTATTCCCGGAAGTTTTCATGATACTTGTAGGCATATTCCTACTTGTTCTAATTATGCATTAGAAGCTATAGAAGTTCATGGAAGTTTTAAAGGAAGTATACTTACTATAAAAAGAATATTAAGGTGTAACCCACTTGGTACTAAAGGATATGATCCAGTGCCGGAAAGGAAGAAAAAATGAATTATTTAAAAAAATTATCTTTGGTTATTATTTTATCATCTGTTTTATTTTTAACAGGATGCTTAAAAAGAGACACTATGGAAGATATAACTATTTATACAACAGTATATCCTATTGAATACATAACTACTCGTTTATATGGAGAACATAGTACTATTAAAAGTATTTACCCTTCTGGAATTAACATTTTAGAATATGAGTTAAGTGAAAAACAAATAAGTGACTATAGTGAAGGTGATTTATTTATATTTAATGGATTAAGTGATGAGAAAAACTATGTAACAGAAATGTTTGAACATAATAAAGGGTTAAAAATAATTAATACTACTGAAAGTATGGAATATAATTATGATATTGAAGAAGTATGGTTAGATCCAGCAAACTTTTTAATGCTTGCACAAAATGTTAAAAATGGTTTTAATGAGTACATTACAAATACTTATTTAAAAAATGAAATTGAGGAAAATTATGAACAATTAAAAATTGAAGTTTCATCTTTAGATGCTGAATTAAAATTAATGGTTCAAGATGCTAATAATAAAACAATTATTGCAACTTCAGATTTGTTTAAATATTTAGAAAAATATGGATTCACTGTTATCTCTTTAGAAGAAAATGAAAATTTAACAGATAAAATGATCCATGATGCAAAAACTTTAATTGCAAATAATAATGTAAGTTATATATTTACTACTCCAGCAGTAGAAATAAATGAAACTGTACAGTCTATTATTGATGAATATGGTGTTTCTACTTTAGAATTTAGTACAATTGATAATTTAACAGAAGATCAAAGAAGTGCTAATAATGATTACATTTCTATAATGAATGAAAATATTGAATTATTAAAATTAGAATTATATCAATAAAAAAAACCGTTTAATAACGGTTTGTTTTTTTATATGGCGGAGTAGAGAAGATTTGAACTTCCGCGCCGGTTGCCCGACCTACACCC
>CAYJEO010000028.1:0-10664 GCA_964369355.1 uncultured Muribaculaceae bacterium
ATTTAAAACAAAAACAAATAATAACTTAGAAGAAGTTAAAGAAGTAATAAATATTCATCATATTCATGTTTGGAGCATTGATGGTAATAAAAACTACTTAACTGCACATATACATATACAAAAAAATATATCTAGTGAAAAAATGGAATTATTAAAAGAAGAAGTAAAGCATATATTGTTACATTTAAATATTAATCATACAACTTTAGAATTTGAAACTGATTGTTGTGAAGAAATAAATTGTGATGTGGAAATAAATATGAATGAACACCAATTTCATAACCATTAATAATATTACTGATAAATTATAAGTGATTAATATTTTTTTACTAAGACCTTTAAAAGGTCTTTTATTGTAAAAAAAGGTAATATATAGTAAAATGAAAGTGGTGATAATATGAAAGTACAAGTAGATTCAAGAAAAATAAAACCGGGAGACACATTTGTAGCCTTAAGAGGAGTAGCAAGTGATGGTCATGATTATATACAAAAAGCAATATCTTTAGGAGCAACTAAATTAATAGTTGAAGAAGGAGAGTATGATGTTGATTATGAAGTAGTAAGTGATACTAGAGCTTATTTAAGTAATTATTTAAAAGAAACTTATGCAAAAGAGCTAAGTGAAATGAAAATAGTAGGTATAACAGGTACTAATGGTAAAACAACAAGTGCATATTTATTACATTCAGCTTTAAATAATTTAGGTATTAAAACAACTTATATCGGGACTATTGGTTTTTATTGTAAAGATAAAATTAAACCTTTAGTAAATACAACACCTGATTTATTAGATTTATATGATTTATTTTTAGAAAGTTATGAAATGGGTGCTAAATATATAATAATGGAAGTTAGTAGCCAAGGTATTTCTTATGGAAGAGTAAATGATATTTTATTTGATATAGCAGCATTTACTAATTTGACTCAAGATCATTTAGATTACCATGTAACTATGGAAAATTATTCTTTAGAAAAACAAAAATTATTTAAGCAAGTTAAAAAAGATGGATTTGCTATAGTAAATTATGATGATGAATATAGAGATTTATATTTATTAGATAATAATAATATTACATATGGATTTTCTGGTGGTACTTTAAAAATAATTGATTATAAAATGACTAATTTAGGTACTGAGTTTGTATATGAATATGAAAATGAGTTACATTCTATTAAAACACCTTTATTAGGTAAATATAATGTTTATAATATATTAATAGTTTTATCAGTATTACATACTTTAAAAATAGATTTTAATATGATTAAAGAAGCTATTTTAAATACTTTAGCGCCAGCTGGTCGTATGGATAAAATAAATTATAATACTAATTCAATAATAATAGATTATGCTCATACTCCTGATGCTGTTGAAAAAATAATTGATACAGTAAAAGAAGTAAGTACTGCTAAAATTTATACAGTTTTTGGTTGTACAGGTGATAGAGATAGAACTAAAAGACCTATTATGTTTGATATTATAAGTAATAAAAGTGATCATGTAATTATTACAAATGATGATCCACATGATGAAGATGAACTTTTAATTGTGAAAGATATTTTAGAAGGTACTAGTAAAACAAATTATGAAGTTTGTTTAGATAGAAAAGTTGCAATTAAAAAAGGAATTGAATTATTAAAAGAAAATGATTGTTTATTAATATTAGGTAAAGGACATGAAGAATATATAATAATAAAAGATAAAAAAATCCCATTTAATGATAAGGCAGTAGTATTAAGCTTATTAGATGAAATCAAGATTAACAACTGATGATTTTTTGATTTTATTATTATTAAAAACAACAGAAATAGAAACTATTAGTTATCGAAATAAAATTATTCCTTTTATAGTTTCAGATTATAAACAAATCTTTGATTTATTAATTACTGAAAAAAGATTTGAGTATTTATTTGAAGATGTTATAAATACTAATTATAAATTTGATGATGTTAAATTTTCTAAGAGTTTAAAAACAATATCATTATTAAATAATTGTAATTTTATATATGAGCCTGTTTCTAAAGTTTTATTATTTAATATAGGTAATGATACTTTAATAACGTGGTCTAGATATGCAAATCAAACTTTTCATGAGTATGTATTAGATGATATGTATAATGTTGTTCATATAATGTTACAAGAACATTTTTATATAACTAATTTAGAAGAAGTATCTAATTATAAAGAAGTAAAAACTAAAAAAATAAATTAATAAAAACACCTAAATTATAATTTGTAATAAAATATAATGAGGTGTTTTATAATGATTAAAAATAATTCAAAATTAGTTAACAAAGGTGATACTTTTATAGCTATTAAAGGTATAAATAATGATGGTCATTTATTTATAGAAGAAGCTATTAAAAATGGGGCTACTAAAATAATAGCAGAGCATGGGCTATATAGTGTAGAAACTATTATAGTAAAAGATACTTCTATTTATTTAGAAAAGTATTTATATGAAAATTATTTTGATTTAATTAAAGATATTAAGTTAATAGGTGTAACTGGTACAAATGGTAAAACAACTACTAGTTATTTAATTTATCAAGCTTTAAATAAACTAAATATAAAAACAGCTTATATAGGTACAATTGGATTTTATATAGAAGATAGCGTTGAAAAATTAAATAATACTACGCCAGAATTAATAAAAATTTATGAAATGTTATTACTTTGTAAAGATAAAAACATTGAATATGTGGTTATGGAAGTAAGTAGTCAAGCTTTGTCTTTAAATAGATTAAATACTTTATTATTTGATTATGCTATATTTACTAATCTTACTCAAGATCATTTAGATTATCATATTACAATGGATAATTATGCTTTAGCTAAAAAAAAGTTATTTACTATGTTAAAAGATGATGGGATATCTATATTAAATAGTGACAGTTCTTATCATACTTTATATAAAACTAGTAATTGTTATACTTATGGATTAAATGGGGATTACAAAATAAGTGATATTAATTCTTCTTTTAAAGTAAATGATATTGAATATAGTACTTCTTTAGTTGGGGATTTTAACGTGTATAATTTATCAGTGGTAATTACTTTATTAAGTATATTAAATATAGATAATGTTTTAATACAAGAAATTATTAAGCATTTAGTTGCTCCTCCTGGTAGGATGGAAATCATTGAATATTTAGATAATAAAATAGTAATTGATTATGCTCATACACCGGATGCGCTAAATTGTGTATTAGATAGTATACATGATGTTAATAAAAAAATAACTGTTATTGGTTGTGGTGGTAATAGGGATAAAAGTAAAAGGAGTCAAATAGGAGAAATAGCAGTTAATAATAGTGATTATGTTATATTTACTAATGATAATCCAAGGGATGAAGAACCTTTAAAAATAATTGAAGATATTATAAAAAATGTTAAAACTAGCAATTATGAAATAATAGAAAATAGACAACTTGCAATAAAAAAAGGTATACAAATGCTTACTAAAAATGATATACTGTATATGCTTGGAAAAGGACATGAAACTTATCAAGAAATAAATAATATAAAAACATATTTTTCTGATAAAGAGGAAGTATTAAAAGTTATTGGGAGTGATTAAATGTTAGTATTAACAAAGGCTGTTTTAGCTATGATGATCGGGTTTGTAATATCTGTATGTTTTGGATTAGTAGCAATTCCATTACTTAAAAAAATAAAAGTTAAACAAACTTTAAGTGTGTTTTTACAAAAAAAACATAAAAGTAAAGAAGGGACACCTACAATGGGTGGAATTATTTTTATAGTTCCTACTATTATAACTATTCTTATTTTACTATTAACAAATAGAATGGAGCAAAGTGCTAATTTATTTTTAGTTATATTTGTATTCTTAGGTTATGGTGTTTTAGGTTTTATCGATGATTTTTTAATTATTAGAAGAAAGAATAATAATGGTTTAACTGAATTACAAAAATTAATTGGTCAAATATTAATCGCATTAGCATTTTTCCAATTATATATATATTTCGGTAATGAGCCTATTATTGATATTCATACATTAGGTATATCTATAAACTTACATTGGGTATATGGAATATTCTTACTTTTAGTATTAGTAGCTACTTCTAATGCAGTTAACTTAACTGATGGATTAGATGGTTTAGCTGGAGGATTATCTTTAATATCTTTCTTATCTTTAGGTATTATAAGTTGGGCTTCTACTGGAATTGCTGGTTATGAAGGGATAGCAATATTTTGTTTCGTATTAGTTGGTTCTTTATTAGGGTTTTTAGTTTATAACTCACATCCTGCGAGAATCTTTATGGGTGATACTGGTTCTTTAGCATTAGGAGCTGCAATGGCTGCTGTTGCAATCATTACAAGACATGAATTAACTTTAATAATAATAGCGGGTGTATTTGTAATTGAAACTTTATCTGCAATTATACAAATGATAGCAGGACGATATTTTGGTAAAAAAGTATTTTTAATGGCTCCACTTCATCATCATTTTGAAAAATTAGGTTGGGATGAATGTGATATAGTAAAACTATTTTATGTAGTAGGTTTATTATTATCTATGGCAGCTATTGCTTTTGGAGCATGGATTTAATCTATGCTTTTTTTATTTCAAAAAATAATAATTTATGATAAAATATTATAAGAATAGGAGAGTATATATGAAAAAGGGATTTACATTAATTGAATTACTTGCTGTATTAGTTATTTTAGTAATAATTATGGCAATAGCAACACCTATAATATTAGGAATAATAGATGATTCTAGAAAGTCAGCAGATGTAGCTACTGTTGGTATGATAGTGGATGCAGCTGAAACTTTATATTCAACTGCAAGTTTAAACAATGATGCAAGTTTATTAAACAAATTTAAAAATGAAGGAGATATCTTTTCTGATTTAACTATGTCTAATAAGCCTGAAAATGCAGTTGTCGTTGTTAACGATAAAGGTGAAATAAGTGTAGCTATGTATGAAAATGATATTTGTTATATTAAAGAATATGAATCAAATGAAATATCAAGTTATACTGAAACAACTAAAGAAAAGTGTTTAACTAAAACATATAATTTAATTAAAATGACTACAGCAGATAATTTTAAAATAAAACTTGGAAATTTTGCATATTCTTTAACAAGTATAATATTTGAGAAAAATATTAATGAAGCAGAATATAATAATGCAACAAATAAATGGGATTTCTCTGAAAAAGGTGATTCAAGTGTAGTTGGATATATAAAAGATTCTGTTTTATATGTACAAGCTAATGGGGTTATACAAGCTCCGGTTAACACTTCTAAAATGTTTCAAAATTTTAGCGTTACTTATTTAGATTTAACTAATTTCAATACAACAGGAGTAACTAGTATGGCTTATATGTTTAATGGAATGAAGAATATTCAAAAATTGGATTTAAGTGGTTTTGATACATCAAGTGTAATAAATATGCAGCAAATGTTTGATGGAACGCTAAAAAA
Organism: uncultured Muribaculaceae bacterium; assembly: GCA_964369355.1. Classification (GTDB taxonomy): domain Bacteria; phylum Bacillota_I; class Bacilli_A; order RF39; family UBA660; genus CAYJEO01. Next base: position 5,454 of record CAYJEO010000028.1, read on the forward strand.
TTTAACAGAACTTAATTTAACAGATTGGGATACTTTAAATGTAACTAATATGTATGGAATGTTTGCAAATTTAACGGCTATAACTGAGTTGGATTTAAGTAGTTTTGAATCAAAGGGTAATGTAGATTTACGTTGGATGTTTTCAGGAGCAAGTAATCTAAAAAGTGTTGATTTTAGCAATTTTGATACATCAAATTTTTCAACAGATCTTTCTTATATGTTTTATGGTGCTTCACAGTTAGTAACAGGTTATGCTAAAACAGCAACTGATGTTAGTTATTTTAATACGCAATTAGGAAGAGAAATATTTACAGTTAAGTAGCATGGATTTAATCTATGCTTTTTTTATTAATTAATTGCTAAAAATATTTATTTAGTATATAATTAAGTAGGTGATATATATGAGTATAAAAATAGATAGAATTGGTCATAACTTAATGAGAGAAATAAGTTATATCATAATGACAGAGGTGAAAAATCCTGATGTTAGATTTGTAACTATTACAGATTGTAAAGTAACAAATGATTTAAGTTTTGCTAAAGTTTATTTTACTAATTTAAATGATTCTAAAAGAGAAGAAACTTTAAAAGCTTTAAATCAAGCAGCTCCGTTTATTAGAAGATTATTACATGATAAAGTAGATTTAAGACATATTCCACAACTTAATTTCGTATATGACGAATCAGTTGAATATGGTAAAAAAATTGAAAGTTTAATTGAAGAAATTCACGAGGAGAAATAATATGGATAAATTAATTTTTTTAGAACAGGATTTAGAAATTTTCACAAACTTACGTGACAACTTTGAATATGCATCTAGATTAATTAATACTATACAAAAACTAAAAACTGAAAAGTTTGAACATGATTTTACTTATGCTGAAATTACATATTTTAGTAGAATTAAAGATGATAATTATCATCAAATGCTATCGTCTGCTGTTAATGAAATTAAACCTAATTTTATAAATGAAGGTAAAGTTAAATAGTTGACTATACATATAAAGTATGATAATATAATTACATTGTTGATTGAGAAGAATAATAAGTAGTATATTTACTTGAAATTAGAAAATAAGCGGTTGATGAAAGCTTATCAAGGTAAATATTATGAATTACATATTTGGAGTCAAATCGTAAACTTGCGTTAAAAGTAAAGTGCATAATAAACATTATGAAGTAAGGTGGTACCGCTCTTTTGAGTCCTTATATTCATAGTGTTTTTTTGTTTAGAGGAGGAATTAAAATGAAATTTTACGAAGAATTACAATACAGAGGTCAAGTGAATGATATTACTTCACCTGACTTAATAGAAAAATTAAATAATGGCGGTCTTACTTTTTATATAGGTGTAGATCCAACTGGAGATTCAATGCATATTGGTCATTATTCTTCTGTAATAGTAATGGCTAAAAGACTATTAGATAACGGTCATAACCCAATTATACTAATGGGTGGTGGAACAGGGCTAATTGGGGATCCTAAGCCTAATGTAGAGCGTCCTATGATATCAAAAGAGCAAGTATTACATAATATTGATAATATTAAGAATCAAGTTTCTTCAATTTTGAAAAAAGATATTACAATTGATAATAATGCTAATTGGTTATTAGGGATTGATGCAATTGATTATTTAAGAGATTATGGTAAGTTTTTTAATATAAATTATATGTTATCTAAAGATACTGTTAAAAGAAGATTAGATGTTGGTATTACTTATACTGAATTTTCTTATATGATATTACAGTCAATTGACTTTTTAAAACTTTATGAAAGACATAATTGTACGTTACAAATTGGTGGTCAAGATCAATGGGGTAATATTACTTCTGGTTTAGAGTTAATTAGAAAAGTTCATGGTCCAGAAGTAGAGTGTTTTGGTCTTACTATGCCTTTAATTACAAGAGCAGATGGTTCTAAATTTGGTAAGTCTGAAAATGGTGAAGCTTTATGGTTAGATAAAAATAAAACATCTTCTTATGAGATGTATCAGTATTTTATTAATGCTGAAGATTCTAAAGTAGTTGAGTATTTAAAAATGTTAACGTTCTTAACTCCTGATGAAATAAATGAAATTGAAAAATCTCATTTAGAAACTCCTGAATTAAGAGTTGCTCAAAAAGCTTTAGCTAAGTCTGTTATTACTTTCTTACATGGTGAAGAAGAGTATTTAAAAGCGTTAAAAATAAGTGAAGTATTATTCTCTGGTGAAGTTTCTAAATTATCTTATGATGAAGCATTAGATGCTTTTAAAAATGTTGATTCTTTTGAAATTAATACTGAAGAAAATATTGTTGATTTTTTAGTTAATAATAAAATAACTTCTTCTAAAAGAGAGGCTAGAGAATTTGTTTTAGCTGGTTCTATTAGTGTTAATGGTACAAAGATAACTGAAATAGATAAAGTTATTACTTCTTCTATGGGAATTAATAATAAATTAATTATCGTAAGACGTGGTAAGAAAAAATACTATTTTGGATCGTTTTAATATTAATGATTTAAATAATTGTAGTATAAAAAGACATTTTTCTAAATGTCTTTTTTTTAGTCGAAATATATAGCACAAAAAAAGAAACTTTTTTAAGTTTCTTATCTGTTGTAGTATTCTACGATTAATGATTCGTTAATTTCTTGATTTAATTCACTACGTTCTGGTAATCTTACGAATGTTCCAGCCATATTTTTTTCATCATAAGTAACGAATTCAACACGATTATTTCTAGCTTCTAAAGCAGCTAATACAACTTTTAATTCTTTGTCAGCTTCTTTAATAGAAATAACGTCTCCTGGTTTACATCTGTATGATGGAATATCAACTTTTTTACCATTAACAGTAATATGTCCGTGGTTAACTAATTGACGAGCTCCTTTACGAGTTGCTGCAAATCCAATTCTGTATGTTAAGTTATCTAAACGACTTTCTAATAATTTAAATAAGTTTTCTCCTAATACACCTTTTAATTTAGATGCATCAGTAAATGTTCTTTTAAATTGTTTTTCGTTTACTCCATACATGAATCTAACTTTTTGTTTTTCTTTTAATTGAATACCGTAGTTAGATAATTTTTTTTGTCTAGCTTTTCCGTGTTGACCTGGAATATAAGGTCTTTTAGCTAATTCTTCACCAGTTTCTAATACAGAAAATCCTAATCTTCTTGATTTTCTATAAGTTGGTCCTAAATATCTTGCCATAATTTTTTCCTCCTCTTGAATTTCAAATACAAATAAGAGTCTGTTTTCCAAGATGATAAGATGTTTAATATTAATATCTTCGCTTAGCAGCTGTTAAGTTACCAATAACCCCTATAGGGAATAAACATTACCACTTTAAAACAGTGCTGCTTTTAAGTGCATTTGCTTATAAGATTATATTATTTTTTATGCAATTAGTCAAGGTTTTTTCTAGGTTTTTGAGTATTTAGTAAAATATTTTTTTTAAATTTTGAAAAAAGTATCAAATTTTGTCTAGTTTTGTGATAAAATTATAATATCAGGGGTGATATAGTGGATAATGTATTCTTAATCATAGCATCATTTTGCTTAGTTGCATTCGTTGCAATCGTAGTAGTTATATCTGCTATGAGATCAAGAAAAAATAACAAATATAAGAAAATTTTAGATAAATTAGAAATAGAAAAGAACATAATTGATTCTACTCCAATTAGTCCAGAGTTATCAAAAATAGAGGCTTTTTTAAAAAATGAAAAGTTAAATATTATGTATTCTGATTGGAAGGATCGTTTAGATGTTATTAAAAGAAGTCAAATTCCTAAATTAACGGATATGATTATTGAGGCTGATTTTTCATTGTCTCAAAATGATTATAAATCAACTTTATGTAAGATTGCTCGTTTAGAGATGGAAATTTATAAGGTAAGGACTAATTCGGAATTCTTGCTTAATGAAATTAAAGATATAACAACGTCTGAAGAAAAAAATAGAGCAATCATTACTAAATTAAAAACTGAATATAGAGAAATTTATCAAAAGTATAGTGATAATAAAGTTTCTTTTGGTGAAGTAGAGGAGTCTGTTAGATTACAGCTTGAAAATATTTCAAGAAAGTTTGAGTCTTTTGAAAATGCTATTGATAATAATGATTATGCTGAGTTAAATCCTATTATTAGAGCAATTGATGATTCTTTAAGACAAATGGTTATTATTGTTGATGAAGTTCCTTCTATTGTATTAATGGCTAACAATATTTTACCTAAGAAAATTAATGAATTAGATAAAATGTATTTATGGATGACTCGTTCTGGTTTTCCACTAGATTATTTAAATATTGAGTACAATGTTGAAGAGGCTAAGAAGAAAATAGTTGATGTGTTATCTAGAACTAAGGTTTTAAATTTAGAAGATTGTATGTTTGAGTTAAAAGTATTGTCTGAGTATTTTGATACTTTATTTGCTGATTTAGAAAAAGAAAAATTAAATAGAAGTATTTATGAAGAAACTGATTCTACATTTAGTAAAAAGTTAAATAAATTAAATGTATTAATTAATGATATTTTTTCTCAAATTAATGAAATTAAAAATATTTATAATTTATCTAAGAATGACATTAATGTTTTAAATGAAGTATATCATGAATTAAAACAATTAAATGCTGATTATAAAACTTTAGTAACTCATACAAGTAATAATACATTTGCGTATTCTCATTTAATTAAAGAAATGGAAGCGTTAACTGTAAGATTAGCTGTTGTTGAAGAAAATTTAGATTCTTCTTTAAATGCTATTGGTAGTATGAGAGATGATGAAGTAAGAGCTCGTCAACAATTAGAGGAAATTAAAACTATTTTAAAAGATGCTAAAGCTAAATTGTCTGATTTTAATTTACCGGAAGTTCCTAAAAATTATTATACAGAATTAGAAGAGGCTCAAGAGGCTATTAAAGAAATAGTAAAAGAGTTAGATAAAAGACCTATTACTATTGAAGTATTAAATACAAGAGTAGATACAGCACGTGATTTAGTGTTTAAGTTATTTGCTAAAACTAAAGAAACTATTAAACAAGCAAGAGCTGCTGAAATGGCTATTGTTTATGGTAATAGATATAGAACTAGTGATGAAGATATTAATAGAAATTTAAATATGTCAGAAAATTTATTTTTCAAGGGTGAATATCAAAAGTCATTAGAACTTACAATTAATTCATTAAATACTATTATTCCAAATATACATGATAAGTTATTATCATTATATGG
>CAYJEO010000029.1:0-8131 GCA_964369355.1 uncultured Muribaculaceae bacterium
AGCAAATTTACCATGGGGTGAATTACAAATAGATCAAGTATTTGAATGTACAGGATTTTTCACATCAGTTGAAAAAGCAGAAGCGCATATTAAAGCTGGAGCTAAAAAAGTAATTATATCAGCACCTGCAAAAGGAGACTTAAAAACAATAGTTTATAATGTTAATGAATCTATTTTAGATGGTAGTGAACAAATTATTTCAGCAGCAAGTTGTACAACAAACTGTTTAGCACCTGTTGTTGATATTTTAGAAAAAAACATTGGTATTGTTAAAGGATATATGACAACAGTTCATGCTTATACAAATGACCAAACAATGTTAGATGTATCTCATCCAAAAGGAATTGATGCAAGACGTGGTAGAGCAGGAGCTGCTAATATCGTACCTTCATCAACTGGAGCTGCAAAAGCAATAGGTTTAGTAATACCTTCATTAAAAGGTAAATTAGATGGCGGAGCATTAAGAGTTCCAACACCAACTGGTTCAGTAGTTGACTTAACTGTTGAATTAAATAAAAATGTAACAGCCGAAGAAATTAATGAATTATTTATTAATAATCAAAATGAAACAATTAAATTTACTACAGATCCAATCGTATCATCTGATATAATAGGTTCTACTTATGCATCAGTTGTTGATGGACAATTAACAAAAGTTTTAGAAGTAGATGGTAAACAATTAGTTAAAATAGTTGCTTGGTATGATAATGAATATGGTTATAGTACTCAAATGGTTAGAACAGCATTATATTTAAGTGAATTAAAGTAGATTTATCTACTTTTTTTATATATAATAGAAATAGGTGATAATATGAGATGTGTTTGGGCTAATGCAAATGAATTAATGACAAAGTATCATGATTTGGAATGGGGAGTTGCAAGTTATGATGATTTTTACTTATTTGAAATGTTGTTATTAGAATCTTTTCAAGCAGGATTATCTTGGAATACTGTTTTACAAAAAAGAGAATATTTTAGAGAAGCTTTTGATAATTTTGACTATATTAAAATAAGTAAATATGATGATTTGAAAATTAATGAGTTATTATTAAATAAAAATATAATAAGGCATAAATTAAAAATAAAATCAGCTATTAAAAATGCTAAAGTATTTATAGAAATACAAAAAGAATATGGAAGTTTTTCTAATTATATATGGTCATATACTAATAATTTAGTTATTAGAAATGAAGGAACTAAAGTAACTACTTCTGAATTGTCAGATACTATAAGTAAAGACTTAAAGAAAAAAGGAATGTCCTTTGTAGGAAGTACAATTATTTATTCATATTTAGAAGCAATCGGAATTTTAAATAATCATGAAGAATACTGTTTTAAATATGAAAAAGTGTTATAATAAATAAGAGAGGATGATAAAAATGAGTAATGTTTATTTTAAAAAATTAAATACTTTAGATGAAAGTATTAACGAAGTAGTTTATGATTTATTAGATGAAGTAGTAAAAAAAGAAAATGTAGAATTAAAAAACACAGTACCTTTAAAAGTACATTTTGGAGAAAAAGGTAATACAACTTTTATTAAGCCAATTTATTTTGATGGTATTAAAAAATATTTAAAGGAAAATGATTTAAGTACATGTTATATTGAAACGAATGTTTTATATAAAGGTAGTCGTACATTAACTAAAGATCATATAGAGACGGCAAGAGAGCACGGATTTACAGATTTAGATATTGTTATTGCTGATGGTGATGATGAATTAATGTATAACGAAATAGAAGTTAATTTAAAAAACTTTAAATCATGTAAAATAGGATATAAATTTAAAGATTATGATAATTATATAATAGTTTCACATTTTAAAGGTCATGGAATGGCAGGTTTTGGTGGTGCTATTAAACAATTAGCAATGGGATTTGCATCACGTGGTGGAAAATTACACCAACATTCACAAAGTGTTCCTTTAATAGATAAAGATACTTGTATAGGATGTTCTAAATGTGTAAGAATTTGTCCAGTTGATGCTATTAGTTTAGTAGATGGTAAAGCCGTAATTGATGAAAATATTTGTGTTGGTTGTGCATCTTGTACTACTAGTTGTCCAGTATCTGCTATAACTAATAGTTGGCAAGTATCTAACTTCCATGAAAAAATAGCGGAATATGCTTATGCTGCAACTAGAGGTAAAACTAATGTATATGTACAGTATGCTTTTAATATAACAAAAGAATGTGATTGTCATGGTAACCATATGGAAGCAATTGCTCCAAATATTGGTGTATTAGTTTCTACTGATCCTGTTTCAATTGATAAGGCAACATATGATTTATTTACTGGTATGACTAATTCAAGTCAATTTGAAACTGGTAAAATTACTTTAGATCATGCCGCTAGTATTGGTTTAGGAGAACTTGATTATAACTTAATAGAAGTGGAGTAATATATGAAAAAAATTTTATTAGTAATTATATTGTTTTTACTTCCTTTTTCAGTGTCTGCAGCTGATTATGATATAAAAGGATATTATATAAATGCCGATATTTTAGAAGATGGTGATGTTTTCGTAACAGAACTATTCGTACTTGAAGGAGATTTTAATGGATATATAAGAGATATTATGTATGCTAATTATAGTGCTCCATCATATATCGATTTTGAATATTCACAAATTTATAATGCAAGTGGTATTAGTGATTTATTAGTATATGGTAGACCTGGAAATGCTGATTTGTCGTCAATAGATGATGGTGATTTTATTAAATATGAATTAGTTAATTATGGATTTAATGGAGATAATTATGTTTATGAATTAACTAACACAAATGGTTTAACTTCAGTTAAAATGTATGATCATACTTCAGGCACTACTACTTTTGCACTAACTTATGAATTAGAAGATGTTATAGTAATACACGAAGATGTTGCAGAACTTTATTATAATTTTGTTGGTAATGATTTTGCAGATGATATTGAAAATATTGAAATAAAAGTTAATTTACCATTACCTGATAATAGTGATAACTTTAGAGTTTGGGCACAAGGTGGTGCTAATTCTTTATCGGGTACAGTAGAAAAAATAGATAATTATGGATTATATGCTACTATTAAAGATAATAAGGCTTATGAACCTATAACTATTCGTTTAACTTTTGATAAAAACTTATTATTTGATACATCTAATCTAGATACTACTGATGAAATAGCATTACCTCAAATAATTGAAGTAGAAAATATTCGTGCTAATGAAGCAAATGAAATAAGAGAAAATATAAAAAAACAATATAATTTTTCTATAAATAGTGCTTATTCATTAATAGTTTTATCTATTATTGTAATTGCTTATATTTATGTTAAGTATGATAAAGAAAGAAAATCTAAATTCATAGGTAAATATAATAGGGAATTTATAGAAGATTATGATGTTGAAGTAATAGATTATTTATTTAATAAAAATATAACACCAAATGCTTTTTCAGCGTCTTTGTTAAATTTAATTTATAAAAAAAATATTTCTTTTATTGAAATAGAAAAAAATAAAGATTATGAATTTACTTTAGTATCTAAAGATAATTTAAGTAAATCAGAATTGATATTAGTGGATTTATTATTTGTATCAGTTGGTGAAAATGAAAAATTTACAACTGCGCAATTAAAAAAATATGCAGGTGGTTATGGTACTGCTTCAGAATTTGCTTTAAAATATCATAAATGGAGTGAATCAGTTTTAGAAGAAGCTAAAAAACATAATTTCTATGAAAATAATTCAATACCACATATATTTGGAGTAATTAATTTAATAATAACAATGTTTGTTGTTTTTTATGCAATGTCTATTGAAATTAATTCTAGTCTTCCTTATATAGCAGGAGTAATTGGTCTTATTGCTTTTGGATATTGTATGGCAGTTAAGAAAAAAACAGTTAATGGTATTGAACATTTTTCTAAATGGAAAGCCTTTAAAAATTTCTTAAAAGATTTTGGAAAATTTGATAGTAAAACTTTACCAGAAATTACTTTATGGGAACGTTACTTAGTTTATGCTACTATTTTAGGAGTAGCTGATAAATTAAGAAAAAATATGGAAATTAAAGTAAAAGAATTAGATAGTAATTATCATTATGGATATTATGGATATGGTATAGTCCATTCTAGAATAATTAGTAATTCTATAAATAGTGCTGTAAGTTCTGCACAAATGACAAGTGCAAATGCTAATTCATCTTCATCATCTGGATCTGGCTTTGGAGGAGGGTTTTCTTCTGGAGGTGGCTTCGGTGGTGGAGGCGGAGGTGGACGTGGTTTTTAATTTACGTTTGTCCTATAAAAAAAGCTAGAGATTTTTTCTCTAGTTTTTTAGTCTAATATAGGTGCATTGATTATAATGTTTCTACTTGCGTTATTAGCTGCATTACCTCTTGTATTACCTACAGCATAAATTCCTGTTTCGCTAGCAGATAAATAACTATTACCTCTAATAGCCCATGGTATAGCTGAAGTAGTTGGAACGTATAAATCATTATCCCAGGATTTAGTTGCTGTATGAGCATATCCTAAATTATCAAGATAGTTAGAACTTATATTTGTGAAAAATTTTGAATTATTAGCTAACCATTCACTTGTGAATCCAGAATAAGCAATTGTATTTTCATAAGTACCCATTGTGAATTCCCAAGAAGCTCCTGCTAAGTCAAATATACCATATGCGTTTCCTGTAGTGCTTTGATTATATTCTCCTGTATTATTAGTGTTAAAACCATTAATACAACTACTATTATTAGAATCATCCTTATTATCTCCACCACAGCCAGTGATTGGAGAAGAATTATTCCATACGTCACTAGAACCATATATACTACTAGTTAAAAGTGCTATGGCTCCCCATTCACTTTCTTTAATCATTCTACTTTCAGATGCAGCAGTTAATCCATAATAAATATTATTTTCATAAAATACTTCTCCATCACTATCATTACTACCACCTGAAAAAACAATATTTGCATTAAATAATTGATTTATTGTTGTTTTAAGGGGTGTTTCATTAGGTAAGATAGTTGGGTTAGTTACTGTTCCTGTTGTTTCAAATTTACCAACCCAAATACCAGATAAACTTTGATTTTCATAGTTAAATGCAGGATGAGTTGTATAAGTATTTAAAGTAGTTGAATTTAAGGTAGTTGTATCTTTTGATACGAACCTAATATCAACTTCTGTTTTATCTACTAAAGATAAAGTATTGTTAAAAATTTTATATTCAAATCTAGGAATCCATACATAATAAGCTAAAATATCTACTTCTTCTATTTTAGTTCCTGCTTTAGCTTCATCATAAGCTGCTCTAGATTCTTCTGTCACTAAAACTGCATTAGCCCACTGTTTATCTAAATAAGAGTACCAATTTGAATTGATATCGGCTTTTTTTATTGTACCATTTTTTTCATAAACAATAGGAACCATTCCGAATACTAATTCAGGATCAGCCCCATTTAATACATCATCTTCAAAAATATAACTTTCTGAAAATTTAAATTCTAATGATAATGTTTCGCTTTGAACTGTCCAAACTCTATCGAGCATAAGTGTTATAGTAAAATATATAGTTTCACCTGGTTGTATTTCTTGATAATTACTTATACCCTTAATTGAATAAATTATTAATTCATTGTCATCTATTAAAACATTTATTTTTTCTATGAAATGAATTTTGCTAGTGGTGTTTTGTATTCCAACTGTATATTCCATTTTAGATGTCCCATATTCTATAGTAGTATGGGTAGTAATGGTTGTATCTGTAAAAGTTGGAGAATAGGTATCATAAGCACCTTCTGTTGTTTTTGCCTCATTACTTATTATTCGAACCGATTGTTTTTGCGTTGCTAAAGCAGTACCACTAATAGTTAAATTAGTGTTTAGAGCCGAGTAACCAATCGACATTGTTAAAATTGTGAATAATATAATGAGCATAACTATTATGTTAAAACTTCTCATTGTTGACTCCTTCTTATATTATTTCTTTAAAAGTATATCAAATATTAACTATAGAGTAAATAGTTTATCAAAAATTGACTATTTTTGTTTTTTTTGTTATTATTTAACTAATTAAGGAGATGTTTTATGAGATGTGAAAAAGTAGATGTACTAATCACTGAATTAAGCAGTATTACTAAAATTGATACAGCTAAAGATAGTGAAAAATTAAAAAAACTCCAAGACGAACTTGACAGATTAGAAATAGAAGAATTAAAAACAGGATTTATAGATATTGATATGGTAAGAGATATCGAACAAGAAAAAGCTAAACTTAAATTTGGAATTGATCAAAAAGAGAAATCTCAAAATAGAGCAAGAGCATTAATTAAATGTTATAAAAGTCCAACAGAGGAAAATATAACAACCTATTTAGAATTAATCAAAGATGAAGCTAAATTAATTATACTTTTCAATAAAGATGAAGTAAGAAGAGAATTAGTAAAAATACATAGTAAAATTACAAAAATAAAAAATGGAACTCTAAAAATAAGTATGGATGATTTTAATGATTTAGTAAAAGAAAGTTCTGAAAATGATTTGAAATTAGAACATTCCAAAGAAGTAGAAGAAGCAATTGTCAATAAAGGCATAAGAAAAGAAAACGATTTAGTAAAAGCACACTGCATAAATCTTTTAAAAGATGCTGATGCTCAAATTTTAGCTACTGTTGATGCAGTATCTTTATTAGCGTTTTTATATAGCCGTTATGATTTTGTAAAAGAAGAACAACTTGATAGATTAACTTCAGCAATAACAGATTTAGATAAAATATATGCTGTTGATAATTATAAAGAAAAAAATAATAAAATAAGATAAGACTTTTAAGTCTTTTTTTTATTAATTAGGTTTTTTTTGAAAAGTGTGATATAATTCATTAGCAAAAAGGAGTGATTGTATGAATTTTAAAGAATTAAATTTATCAAAAAAAATAATATCAGCAATAGAAAAAATAGGGTACGAAAATGCTACACCTATACAAGAGATGGCAATACCTAAAATATTAACAGGGAAAGATGTAATAGGTATAGCACAAACAGGTACAGGAAAAACTGCAGCGTTTTCATTACCTACTATTAATAAATTAATTGAAAAAGGTGAAACGGATAAAAAAATAAAAGTACTTATCTTAACTCCAACACGTGAATTAGCTATCCAAATAAGAGATAATATTCGTTTATATACAGAAAATGTAGATTATAAATGTAGTGTTATTTTAGGTGGAGTTAATCAAAAATCTCAAGAAGTAGTTTTAAAAAAAGGTGTTGAAATTGTAGTAGCAACTCCAGGTAGATTATTAGATTTAATTAACCAAGGGAAAGCTAAAGTGGATAATGTTCATACTTTAATATTAGATGAAGCTGATACTATGTTAGATATGGGATTTATAAGAGATATAAGAAACATTATTAGTAAAACTCCTAAGACTAGACAAACTTTATTATTTTCAGCAACTATGCCTGATGCTGTTAAACAATTAGCAACAGATTTTATGATAAGTCCTTTAGTTGTTAAAACAAATGTAGAAGAAGTAACAGCAGATAAAATTAAACAAGAATTATATTTTATAGATAAAGGTAATAAAATTAACTTATTATTAGAATTATTAGATGCTAAAGATAAACCAACAACATTAATTTTTACTAGAACTAAACATGGTGCTAATAAATTAGAAAAACAATTAAATGAATTTGGAATTAAATCAAGTGTTATTCATGGTAATAAAACGCAATCTAATAGAGTTAAAGCTTTAAATGATTTTAAATTAGGTAAGGTAAGAATTATGATAGCAACTGATATTGCTGCACGTGGTATTGATATTGCAGATTTAAGTTTAGTTATAAATTATGATATGCCTGAAAAACCTGAATTATATGTTCATAGAATTGGTAGAACTGCAAGAGCAGGTAAGAGTGGTAAATCTATTTCTTTATGCTCAAGCGCTGAAACTAATTTATTAAAATCGGTAGAAAAATTAATCAAAATGAAAATACCTGTTTTTGAAAGTAAATATGAAATGGTATTAAATGAAAAAGAAGAAGTTAGATTAACTAGATCAAAGGGTGGTTTAAAATCAAAACCTACTAGAAGCACTAATTTTAAAGAAGATACTAAACCTTCTTCAAAAAGGGATTCAAGAGGACC
>CAYJEO010000029.1:8231-10470 GCA_964369355.1 uncultured Muribaculaceae bacterium
AATTCTTATTCAAAAACGAATAGAAGAGGAAGATAAACAAAACTTAGGTTTTGTTTTTTTTATACCACTTGACATATTATACTATGTATTGTATAGTATAAACAGGTGAGGAAAATGGACATACAATTAAAAAAAGGTTTATTGGAATTATGTGTACTTAGATCTTTAGTTGAAAATGATTCATATGGATATCAGATTATTAAAGATATTAGTGATGTATTAGAAATTAAAGAATCTACTTTATATCCTATTTTAAAGAGATTAGAAGTAGGGAAGTATTTAGTTTCATATTCTATGGAACATAATTCAAGATTAAGAAAATATTATAAAATTACACCATTGGGTAAAAAAAGAATTGCTGATTTTACTTTAGAATGGGAAAATGTGTCAAGAGTGTATGAGTATATTAAGGATGGTATTTATGAATAAGAAAAAATTTATTAACGAATTAGAAAGTAGATTAACTCATTTAGATAAAAATGAATTAGATACAGTTATTAATTATTATAGTGAGTTAATTGATGATAAGTTAGAAGATAATATTACAGAAGTAAAAGCTGTTAAAAGTTTAGGTAATATTGATGATATTATAAATGAAATCAATGCAGAAAGAATTATAGAAGAAAAACCTAGTGTTTCCTTTGAAGTTTCTAAAGAGAAAAAAGATAAAAACTTATTTTTAATTTTATTAGTAATATGTACTTTTCCTATATGGATAACTATTTTATCTTTATTGTTTGGATTATTTATTACAATTATTACTGTAGTTGGAAGTTTATATTTAGTGGTTTTTTCATTGTTGTTTTCAGCTATTATAATATTTGTTTCATCTTTTGTGTTTTTATTTAGTTTTCCACTTACATCCCTTTTTACAATAGGTACCTCTTTATGGTTAGCAGGATTATCCATTTTAAGTTTTAATTTAATGAATGTATTAACTAAATATACATTTGATTTTATTAAAAAAGTATTTAATTTTATTAAAGTTAAATTTAAGGAGGTATTTTAATGAAAAATAAATTAGGTTTTTTATTAATAATAATAGGTAGTATTATTTGTTTAATAGCTACTTTAATTGTGGGTTTTGATTTTGAAAAATTATCAAGTGGAAATATTATTAAAGAAAGTTTTGAATTTGAAAATAAAAATCAAGACATAAATATTGAAAATGAATTTGCACAAATCAATATAATTACTCATAATTTAGATAATATTATTGTTGATTTAGAATATTTAGATAGACAAAATATTGATGTTGAAAATGATATTTATTTAAATATAGATGCATATAAAAGTTACTCTTGGTTTTCTTTTGGAATTAATTTTTTAACTCCTACTATCAATATATATGTGCCAAAAGATTATAACGGTAATTTAAATATTAATTCTAATGTTGGTGTTATATCAATTAAAAATTTAAATATACCTAAGTTAACTATTGAAAATGATGTTAGTACTGTAAGCATTAATGATGTAACTACTTCTTATTTAAATATAAAAAGTGATGTAGGTGGTATTATAATGGAGGATGTAGTAAGCACTGAAGTTAGTGTGATTACAAATGTAGGCAGTATTGAATTTGCATCTCTTAGTAGTGATGATATATATATTAAAACAGAAGTTGGAAATATAGTTGGAAGTATTTCAGGAAATACTAATGATTTTACTAAAATTATTAACACAGCTATAGGTGAATCAAACATTTCTTCGTCAATTGAAGGAGATAAATATCTAGAAATAAATAGTGAAATAGGTAGTGTAAATATCGATTTTACGAATTAAAAAAAGGCTTTTATAAGCCTTTTATTTTTGTTTTTCTTCAATGAATTTAATCCAGTTTTCTCTTTTCATTAAACTTATTTTATCAGTAACGATTTTATCTTCTTTTTTATAAGTTATTTTTAAAGCTATTGGTAAGAAAAATTGTCTACTTCTTTCCATTTTAATAATATCTTTATATTCAATCATTATGTTTCTAAAACCTCTTGTATGAATTATTTTTTTATCTGTAAAATAACCATATCCTCTAGACCATGTTCCAAATGAACCAAATACTGGGCTGATGTAATTCATTTCAAATGCATCAACTAATAATTCATTTTCTTCTATTAAATTATTTTTTAATAACGATTTTTCTAATTTTAATTTTTTTTGTTCTTTCATGTTTAATTCTCCTTGTCCTAAGTAATTTTATATTAGTTTTTTTATTAAGTCAAGACTTTACTTTTTAATATTATAA
>CAYJEO010000030.1:0-10327 GCA_964369355.1 uncultured Muribaculaceae bacterium
AATGATTCCATTTGAAATATAGCAGCACTATTTAACTTTATCAATCTTTCTTTTTGATTTACCCCTAGTCTTATATATTCGCTATTAAGATTTTCTAGGTTACTCAAAATTACTAAATGGACTAAATCGGTATAATCTCTAATGTTTCCTTTTTTAGCTAATTCACTATTATTTGTTCTCCATTCTTTTGCAGTCATTCCAAATAAAGCAACATTTAGTACGTCTGCTTCATTTGCATAAACAAACTGTTTTTGTCTTTCTGTAAGTGTTGGCACTATATTATTCTTTATAGCATTAGTATGAACAACATAATTAACTTTAGATAATATTCTACTTGCTTGCCAATCGATTTTATATAAATATGATTCTTCTTTTTTTAATCTTTCAAATTCTTTTATTAAATAAAGTTTAAATTCAGGACTTAGCCAACTTGCAAACTCTAAAGCAATATCAGCATGTGCATAAGTTCCACCATTATTTCCAGATTTTGAAATAATTCCAATTGCGTTAGTTTCTTTTATCCATTTTTGAGGTGACATATAAAAACTATTTTTACCAGCCTCATTTTCAAAGGTCTCGAATTCGTGACCTTTGAAGTTTTCATTATTTAATTTTTCCCACAATCCAATAAATCTAATTACTTCTTTATTTCTAATCCAACTATAAATTGGTATTTTAGGTTCTTCAGGATTTACATATCTTGCTAAATCAGTAAGTGATATATATTCGTCATTTTCAATATTTATTACATTTACCTTTGTATCTATAACGGTTATTTCTGTTCTTATATATTTTTTCATTTTTAAAATTCCTTTCTGACATCTTTAATATAAGGTATTAATATTTTTTAAACAACTTTTCACTAACAATTTTACGTAAATATATCGTGAAATTTTAATCGCACTTAAACTGCATAGATTATACCATTTTAAGTATTGAAAAACAAGGTATTATACCTTGTTATTATTATGGTTGATTTTAAAAACATTTGTCAAATTTAATACTTTTTTGTTTACTATTAGATAGTATATCTAATTCATATAGTCTTTTTAAAACACTTTCTTTATTAACCATAAACGCTAATGAAATTTCATCAGCTAATTTATCCTTATCATGAGAAACTGCAGATTTAGAAACTAATTTACGAAAAAGAGTTTCTGGCATTAATAATTTTAATGAAAACATTTCAAGATAACTTTCCATTATTTTATTATTAGATTTACTATTTGATAAATTTTTAATTTGATATACTTCATAAAAGTCTTTATTTTCTTCTACATCATAAATAAAACGACCAATAAAATGAGCAATTGTTAATGCTTGATCAGTTCTTGCTATTAGTTTATTTAAAATTATTGCTCTATTAGTTTCATATTTAGAGCCTTTTAAAAATTCAGGTGTACTAGTTTTATCAAACATTACTCCTGAAAGAGATGCATCATTAAAATTAGCCTCTAATACATCAAATCCTAAATATCTAGCTATATGCCATACATCAACAGGATATTTTAATTTATTTAAACCAGAATATGAAATAATTAAATTTATACTTTCTTCATTAATAATTTTGTTTTTTCTAATATTTAAAATAAATTCTGGGGTTTTCTTTAACATATTATCACCATAATTAATATTAACATAAAAGTTATTCTAATTCAAACAAGTATATATAAATAGGTATATAAAAATAGCAAAATTCTTGCTATTTTTTTAAATAAACTTTATTATTATTCTTTATATCATAAAATACTTCTGATTTCATTTTAAAATAAGGTGTGTCAAAAAATTCTTTATATTCCATAAGTTCAATGGCTATATTTTCATATTCTTCTCTTTCTTCTTCTTTTTTAGCTATACCTAGTATTGCTATATTAATAATTTTTCTAACATTATTTACATAAAATATACCAGTTTTAGTTTGACTACTATTTGAAGAATAAGTTATTTTACCATTGGTATCTAAATCTAATTTTAAGTTTACTAAATTGTTAATGAATATAGAACTTACTTCTTTATAATAATCTAAGTTATTAACTATATATAAAGCATCTTCATTATTTTTTGTTGCTAAAAGATTTATTTCATTTTTATTTTGTTTAATATAATTATACAAATGATTAGTTTGTTTATAAGTATCAATAAAATTATTATTTTCTTTCATATAATCAACTATTTCTTTTAATCTTCTATTGAATTTTTCTTCTTTTGTTTTAAATAATTCGATATTATCAACAATAATAACAGCGTCTTCATTATTTTCAGAAGCTAAAGATATAATTTTATCTTTATATATTTGAATGAAACTATAATCAGCATTAGTTTTACCATTTGTTTTAGAAACTATTTTTTCACCTGAATCAATTTTATTTCTTATGCAACTTAATCTATCTAATAATATTTGCTCAGATGACTTAAAATAATTAGCATTATTTACTATATAAATAGCATCCTCATTACCTTGTTTTGCTAATTCGATAATTTCTTCTTTATATCTTTCAACATAAGAATATGATGTATTTACTTTATTATTTACATTTCTATATAATTTACCATTTTTAATAATTTCAATTTTAATTTCTTTTATTCTATTAATTATATTTTTATCTTTAGATTTAAAAACACTAACATTTTCAACTATAAAACAAGCAGTTTTTTGTCCTTTATTGGCTAATTTAATTATTTCATTTTTATAATTATTTACTATTGTATATGTTGGATTTCTTTCACCATTTGAAATCCTATTTATTTCACCTTTTTCAATTATTTCCTGTTCAACTTTTTTTAATTTACTAATTAATTTTTGTCTATCAGTTTTAAAATAAAATTCATTTTTCACTATAAATACCGCTAATTCATTTTTATTTTTAGCCAGTTTTTTTATTTTCTCTTTATTTTTTGTTATGAATACATATGTTGGATTTCTTTCACCATTTAAAATCCTATTTATTTCACCATTTTCAATTATTTCTTGCTTAACTTTTTTTAAGTTATTAATAAATATTTCAGTCATAATTTAACCTAACTTTCTAACTAAATTAGTATCTATATTATACTTTTTACTGTATTCAATAAAATATTTAGAATTATAAATTTGTTCATATTGTAATAATTCCATAGCAACTTTGTCAATTTCATTTCTTTCACTATCATCTTTTTTTAATGCAAGTAAAGCTATTTTAACTAATTTTTCTCTATTATTATTAAAGAAACTATAAATTGTTTTATCTGTATTATAAGGTTTTAAATTTTTTTGCAATTTAAAAGCATTGGCTAATAAAGTAATACTTTCAAATAATTTCACTTTACTTTTTTCTTTTTTTACTTTTACTAAATTATCAACAATAAACAAAGCATCTTCATTACCTAATTCAGACTGCATTAAAATAAGACCTAAATTATTTATATAAAATGAATATAATGGATTTCTAGTTTTATCTATTGAATAACGAAGTTCTCCATAATTAATAATTTCTTCTTTAATTAATTTTATTTTTTCTAAAATAGCAACATCAGTACTTTTTTCTCTAATGAAAAGTTCATTACTATTTTTAATAGTTTTGGACTCTATTCTCTTAATTTCATTAATAATTTTATCTTGTTTAAAAAACGAGCAATTATTAACAATAAATATAGCACTTTCATTACCAAATAAAGATGCTGATATTATTCTTCTATGAGTTCTTTTTAAATATGTATATGCTGGGTTTAATAAATTATTGTTATATTCAAAAATATCACCTTTATTATTAAATTCATTTATCAAAGCATTTAACATTTCATCAAAATTATTTACATTCTTTCCATTTTTCATATTACCCCCCGAAAACATTTAAGTTTGAATATAATACCAAATTTTTAAAATAAATTCAACTATAAAAAAAAGTAGAAATTATTTCATTTCTACTAATTCTAATATAGCTTTATCTTTTTCAATGAAAGCAATTGTCATATTTTCATTTACAACATATTTATCTAATAAGATTTTATCTGCTAATTTAAAATATTCATCGATTGAATCTACTTTAATCGCTACATGTACTTGTTCTTGTACTTCTTTAGCCATTTTAGCATCTTCATCAAATCTTAAATATTCAAATTTAAATTTTGAAGCTTCTGGATCTGTAATATGTACTTGTAAATCTCCATTGTACATTTCATTTTCTTGTACCTCTTTAGTAGGTACCCCAATATGTAATAATTCCATTATTTTTCCTCCATATAAAATTTATAAGCATCTTCTGCTGTTGCATTTTCATGAACTATTAATTTAACTGCCTTAGCCATAGCTTTAGGATTTTCTGCTTGGAAAATATTTCTTCCCATATCTACTCCAGCAGCGCCATCTTGCATTGCATTATAAACTAATTCTAACGCTTCTTTTTCAGGTAATTTTTTACCACCTGCTATAACAATTGGAACTGGACACGCTGCAACCACTTTTTTAAAATCTTCACAATAATAAGTTTTAATAATATGTGCTCCTAGTTCAGCAAGTAAACGAGTAGCTAGTAAGAAATACTCAGTAGTTCTTTCCATTTCTTTACCAACTGCTACTACTCCTAAAACCGGAATCCCATATTTATTACCCATGTCAACCGCTTGACATAAGTTATTGATACTCATAATTTCATTTTCAGTACCAATAAAAGTTTGAACTGCTAAACAACTAGCATTTAATCTTATTGCATCTTCTATATCTACTGCTAACACTTCATATGATAAATCATCATTTAAAACGCTAGAACCCGCAGAAGAACGAAGAGCTATTGCTTTATTCATAGTAGGAGTTATAGAAGTTCTAAAAGCTCCACGAGTAGCCATTAAACAATCAACATCTTCTACTAAATCTTTAATATCTAAATCTAATCTTTCAATCCCTGTAGTAGGCCCCATTATATAACCATGATCAAAGGCTAACATTACAGTTTTTCCATCTTTTTGAAATATTTTAGACAGTCTATTTTTCATACCCCAGTCTAAATTATTACTGCCTCTTAAAGTAAATAATTCATTTTTAAAATCAATATTTTCTTTAAAATCCTTTACTTTTTTAGTTAAATCTAATTCAGCCATTAAACCCTCTTCATATATGGAGTGTTACATGGTGCTTCCCATAATTTAATTGTTTCATCATTCATTCTAGCAAACATTAATTGGAAACCTGCTTGTTCTTGAACAGTTAATAATTCCCCTACAAAATTTGCTACAACTTCTATTTTTTTAGTTTCTAAATGTTTAACAATACCTCTATAAACAATTAATTGTTCCATTAAAGTAGTTGCTCCTGAACCATTAATAAATACCATTAATTTTTCATTTTCTTTTAAATCTAAATCTTTAATTAAAGCATCAGTCATAATTTCAGCTACTTTATCAGCAGATGCAAGTGGTTGTCTTCCTCCTCCACCTTCACCGTGTTGACCCATACCAATTTCCATATCATCTTCACCTAATTCAGAAATTGCCATTCCTGTTTGTGGATGTGTTGCTCCTTTAACAGCTACTGCTAAAGTTGCCATATTATCAGCAAAGTTTTGAGCTAAAGTAGTAACTTCTTCTAATGAAGCACCTTTTTGTGCTAATGCTCCTGCTACTTTGTAAACAGCTACACAACCAACTAAACCTCTTCTGTTATCAGAATCACTTCTTGGTGCATTTGATATATCTTCTTGTGTTACCACTTTTTTTACATTAAGTCCTAATTTAGCAACTTCTGCCATTGCTAAGTTAGCACTCATCATATCACCCGCGTGATTTAATACTACAAATAAAACTCCATGTCCTCTATCAGCCATTTGTAATGCTTTTACTACTGATTGATATCCTGGTGCTGCAAATATATCTCCACATACAGCAATATCAATCATACCATTTCCAACAAATCCTTCAACTGCTGGTTCATGCCCTGTACCACCCATTGAAACAATTGTTACACGATCTAATTTTTCTAAGTCTTTATTTACTATTAAATTACCATCTACTAATTTAATAATATCTTTATTAGACATTTCTAATCCTTCTAATAATTCTTTCGTTAAATTTTCTTTTTCATTAATAAATTTTTTCATCATATTAATTCTCCTTACTTTAAACCTTCAAATAATATTGACAAAGATATAGCACCTGGATCACAAGTTCCAATACTTTGCTCTTTATAGTTTTTAGCACGACCATATTTAGCCGCATATTCACTCGTTTTATTTGCACCATCTTTCATAGCTTGTACAATTTCATCAAAACTACTTCCAGCTAATGCTTTATTATAACCTGGTAAAAATGCATCCATTAATGTTTTATCACCAATTTCAGCTTGAGATATAATTCTTAATTTTTCATAAGATTTAATAAACATATTTTTAATAGTTTCAGAATCTATATTATTATCAACAGCCTCTGAAAAACCTAAAAATATCATTCCCCATAGTGAACTAGCAGAGCCAGCTCCCATATTTAATATGTTGTTACTAATAATAACAAAAATTTCTTTTAATGTTTTTTCTTTATTTTCATTAACAGTATTTTCAATATTATTAGCTATTTTAGCAATAGTAACACCATGATCACCATCACCAAATTTCGAATCTAATTGGCCTAAATAACTTTCATTATCTTTTAACAATTGACACGAATTCATTAACTTCTTTAAAAATTCATCTTTCAACTTATCATCTCCCTACTATAAGTATATACTTAAATTAAATTCAAATCAAATATTTTTTAATTTATATACACTTAGTTTACTAAAAAAACAATTAGTAAAAACTAATTGCTTTGTAACATAGGTCTTAATGTATGTATTGGTTCTCTTTCAATTTTAAATGTCACAGTTTCACTAGCTTGAAGCTGGACTTCATTGGTTACTATAACATTGTATACGCTACTACGATTACTATTTATATCCAATTCCAAGAATTGTTTAACATCCAAATTGTAAATATAATTACCAAAATATTTCTCTACACTAAACGTCCCTAGAAGAGTAGAATCATCATTACCTAGATAAGAATATTCGATACTATAACCTGCATAGTCGACAGCAAGTAATAGAAAACAACTATCTAGATTGGCTGAATTTAAAATTTTAAGTTCATCTATATGTCCAGAAAAATCATTTGCAGTACAATCATTAAATGCTTGTTTGCCGATTATGACAGGTGCTGCATTAAGCTTCATAATGTTGTCACTGTCATTGTTTGATGCACCATACACAATTAAAGCATCCATTTGCATATTATCTATATCATATCCTGTATAAGTATTCGTGTCATATGTTAAATCATTTAAGTTAATATCATATACTCCCGTAATATTTCCTGTAGTAGTAAAATTATTTCTAGTTATATAGTCATCACTCTTAGGTAATAATTGATTTATTCCATATTGACTATAAGTAAAATATTTAACAACATCTACATCAATCATAACAGAGGCTGTGGCACTAGATAGACCAAAATCATTTCCTGAAGTCGTAAAAGTTTTTACTTCTTCTTGTAATTCACCTATTGATCGATGATCAATGTAATAAGTATTTGTATCAGTTACCATTAAAGAAGTTAAATTATTTTTATAATATTCAGTTTCATTAAATATCTGATTTTCTAAAGTAGTTGATATATCGTATTTACCTACCCAAACACCTGATAATTCTTTACTACCATTTGTAAAGGCTGATGGAGTATTCCATTCACCAGTTGTTGTCGATGTTTTTTTATCATCTTCTTTATTCGCAAAAGCTATTTGTGTATTTAACTCAGTTCCTACTACATATTCATATCGTGGAATCCAAACATAATAAGAAATTATATCTGCTTTATTAATAACAGTTCCAGCAGCAGCATTTGTATAAGTACTCGGATTACTTACTATTACTGTATTAGCCCATTGTTTATTGTCATAATCATACCAAGAATCTAAATCTGCTATTTTAGCAACTGCATTACTAGGAGTATCTCCTTCTAAAGTAACAGCTATCATTCCAGATAAAAGTTCTGGACCAGATGCTTCTACTATAAACCCTGATCCACATTCTACACCTTCTGTGTAATCAAAATATACAATGTCATTATTAACATCATTTCTATAGCAAACACCATCAAAAACAACTCCTAATGAAATGTTTCCATTTTTATCAATATAAACATATCCACTATCAGGATCATCTCCATTATAATCTAGTTGGTCAAAAAAGTTAGTTTGTCCATTAAACATTGTTGAATTTGATGCACTTTCTGCTATTTTATTTTTATGAAATAATGAAGCCGCATCTATTAAATTTCTAGTTGAGGTAACATTAGCACTAACCCTAGAATCATCTATTATATTCATAACTAAAGGTGTTGTTATTGCGAATATAATCACTAAAATTATTAATACACCCAATAATTCAATTAAAGTAAAACCTTTTTTATTAAACATATATATACCTACTTTCCTACTATTAATAATACTCTTATAATATTAAAAAGTAAAGTATCCTTTAATTAAGTAATTAATATAAAAATAGATTATAAAATTATATAATAATAAAAAACAATTAGTAAAAACTAATTGCTTTGTAACATTGGTCTTAATGTATGTATTGGTTCTTTAAAAAATTCAAATGCTAAAGTAGTTACAGTAATTCCTCCTGCTGAGTCTAATATTCTAATTGTCATGGTTTCTTTATAATTTTCTTCAGATAAAGCAAAAGCTAAAATAGATTCGTTAGTAAATCGATATTCAAACTCACCATTGTAATAATCCAAAGAAAACGTTCCATATCTCGGTGTTCCACCATCATGTGTGTATGTTATAGCTTGCCCATCTGGATCAGTTGCTAAAACTGCTCCTACTATTCTAGGATAAGAGGATGTTGCAAGATCATATTCTCCATCCTCTTTCACAAAAAAGTCATCCGCTGTATACATTATTTGTAATACTATAGGAGGAGTATTAATAGAATTATCCCCTTCTAAAATATTATTTAAATTTTTTGCACTTATTGAATTTGACTTAGAAGATAGTAAATTAACATTTTCATTAACATTACTATATGCCGTAGAACTATTATTTTTAAAACTTATATCATATCCAGTATAAGTATTTGTATCATAAGTTAAATTAGTTAAATTAATATCATAAACTCCTGTAATATTTCCTGTAGTCGTAAAATTATTTCTAGTTACATAATCATCACTCTTCGGTAATACTTGATTTATTCCATATTGACTATATGTAAAATATTTAACAACATCTACATCTGTCATAACAGAGGCTGTAGCATTTGATAATCCAAATTCATTACCAGTTGTGGTAAAGTTTTCCACTGCTAACTGCAACTCATCTATTGAACGATAGTCAATATAATAAGAATTATCATCAGTTACTCTCATTGAAGTGAAAGTGTTTTTATAATATTCAGTTTCATTAAATATCTGATTTTCTGAAGTTGTTGATATATCGTATTTACCTACCCAAACACCTGATAATTCTTTACTACCATTTGTAAAGGCTGATGGAGTATTCCATTCACCAGTTGTTGTCGATGTTTTTTTATCATCTTCTTTATTCGCAAAAGCTATTTGTGTATTTAACTCAGTTCCTACTACATATTCATATCGTGGAATCCAAACATAATAAGAAATTATATCTGCTTTATTAATAACAGTTCCAGCAGCAGCATTTGTATAAGTACTCGGATTACTTACTATTACTGTATTAGCCCATTGTTTATTGTCATAATCATACCAAGAATCTAAATCTGCTATTTTAGCAACTGCATTACTAGGAGTATCTCCTTCTAAAGTAACAGCTATCATTCCAGATAAAAGTTCTGGACCAGATGCTTCTACTATAAACCCTGATCCACATTCTACACCTTCTGTGTAATCAAAATATACAATGTCATTATTAACATCATTTCTATAGCAAACACCATCAAAAACAACTCCTAATGAAATGTTTCCATTTTTATCAATATAAACATATCCACTATCAGGATCATCTCCATTATAATCTAGTTGGTCAAAAAAGTTAGTTTGTCCATTAAACATTGTTGAATTTGATGCACTTTCTGCTATTTTATTTTTATGAAACAAAGAAGCAGCATCTATTAAATTTCTAGTTGAGGTAACATTTGCACTAACCCTAGAATCATCTATTATATTCATAACTAAAGGTGCTGTTATTGCGAATATAATCACTAAAATTATTAATACACCTAATAGTTCAATCAAAGTAAAACCTTTTTTATTAAACATATATATACCTACTTTCCTATTATTAATAATACTATTATAATATTAAAAAGTAAAGTCTTGACTTAATAAAAAAACTAATATAAAATTAC
>CAYJEO010000031.1:0-10254 GCA_964369355.1 uncultured Muribaculaceae bacterium
CATTTAAAATCACTCCTCATCTTTGATTACTTGTCTCATTACATCTTTTACTTTAGCCCATTCTTCATCTGTTTCAATTTTATCTAAAGTAAAGCCAGCATCAGTTTCTATTAATACTGATGCATTTACTATTTGTAAATCTCCATCAGTTTCACCTTCTGTAAAAATGATATAATCTTTATTAGTATCTTCTAGTTTAAATACTAGTAACACTTCAACTTCTTTTTCTACACCATCTTTTATTATTTTAATCATATTTTCTTTCATAAAATACCCTCCTATATTATTCCATATAATACAAGTATATCAAAAAATGTAAATCAATTCTAGTATTTTTTACATTTTTTAACAAAAAACGAGCCGTTTAAGGCTCTTAGGGGGTCATTTGAACATTTTTACAAAAAACCAGTAAAAATATTCGAGTGAAGTTTATCTTCACTATAATAAGTATATTTTATTTTTATCTAAATGTCAACTAATCTACATTGTCATTTTTTAAAATATATTTATTTAATTCTGGATAATTATCTAAATCATTTTTTGATAAAAATTCACTACTATCTTCTTTAGTTTGCATAAGTAAATCAAAGTCTTTTTTTATATCTGCTACTTTAAATATCATATCTCCACTTTGTTTATAACCAAATAAATCTCCTGATCCTCTTAATTTAAAATCTTCTTCACTTACCTTAAATCCATCACTTGTTTTTGTCATTATTTGTAAACGTTTTGTATCTTTTTTTGTAACTAAAATACAGTAAGATTGTAAATCATTTCTTCCAACTCTACCTCTTAACTGATGGATAGTCGAAAGACCAAACCTATTAGCATCAAATATAACCATCATAGTTGCATTTTTAACATCAATTCCTACTTCTATAACCGTCGTACTTACTAATATTTGAATTTCATTGTTTTTAAACCTATTCATTACTTCTTCTTTTTCTAAAGATTTCATTTTACCGTGTAAAAGCCCTACTTTATAATGTTTACCGAAAGCTTTATTCATTTTTTCATATAATTCGTGCGAATTCTCTAATTCTATCTTTTCAGATTCTTCTACTAAAGGAGCGACTACATATATTTGATTATTATTTTTTAAAACTTCTAACATACTAGTTAACACTTCTTTAATTTCATCATCTTTTTTCAAGGTTGTAATTATTTCTTTTCTACCAGCAGGCATTGTTTTAATATTTGATACATCCATATCACCATATATAGTTAATGCATATGTTCTAGGTATAGGTGTTGCTGACATATATAAAATATCTGGTGTTATTCCTTTGTTTTTTAAATTACTTCTTTGAGCTACTCCAAAACGATGCTGCTCATCAGTTATAACTAATCCTAAATTATTATAAATAATATCATTAGTTATAATTGCATGTGTTCCTATTAAAATATCTATTTCGTTATTTTTTAATCTTTTATATATTTTTTTCTTTTCACTTACCTTTAATTTACCTGTCAATAACTCTATTTTAATATTATAATCTTTAAATATGTTTGTTAAGTTAATAAAGTGCTGTTTTGCTAATATTTCTGTTGGAGCCATCAAAGCCGATTGATACCCACTTAAATAGTTCATATATATAGCAATTATAGAGACTATTGTTTTACCACTACCAACGTCTCCTTGTACTAATCTATTCATTCTTATATCACTATTCAAATCATCAAATATTTCATAAGTTGCTTTTTTTTGATCTATTGTTAATTCAAATGGTAATTTATTAATAAAATCTTCTATTTGAGATTTCTTTATATCTCTTTTAAGCCCAGTTACTTTTTGAATATTATTTTTCAAATTATTCATTTTTAACATATATATAAATAATTCTTCATACTTAAGTAAGTCTAGAGCTTTTTTTAATTCACTATTATTAATAGGATTATGAACTATATTAATAGCTTTTTCTTTATTAATAAAATTATATTTGCTACTTATTTCATTTGGTAATATATCATTTATTTTTTCTAAAGAAATATTATTTGTTATTATTTTATTTATTTGTTTACTAGTTATTCCATTAGTTAAATGATATACAGGAAGTATCATAGGTTTATCAGTTAGTTCTAAAAATAGTATTTCACTTGCGATTATAGTATTTTTTAATTTATCATATTTTCCTATTATAGTTACCTTAGTACCTATTAATAATTTTGTCTTTAAAAAACCACGATTAAATATTTGTATATTAAAAATATTATTGTTAGTATTTAACCTAAAAGACATTTTATCTAATTTTCTATTAATATAAAAAACGTTAGGATAATTTTCAACTATCCCGTCAATTATTATATTATCATCTTGTCCTAAATTAGATACATCACTTTTTTGTATAAAGTCATATCTATATGGGAGATAATTTACCAAATCTGTAGTAGTAAATATGTTTAATTTATTTAATAACGAAGTTGTTTTATCGCCTATTCCTTTTATTAGTTTTATATCCATTTTATTCACCTAAATAAATTGTAGCAAACAAATGTTTGTAAGTCAATAACTATTGACATTTTTAAAATTTAGAGTACAATAAATGCTGGTGATAGTATGTCTACAACTTTAATTATAACTCGTGATAATAATATTAATAACATTGCTTGCGTTGTTCTTGCAAAACTTTTTTTTGATGATGTAGATTATGTGTTTACTACAAATAAATTTAATCTATATAATACTAAAGGGTATAACAATGTATTTAATATTGATTGCACTAATAATAATGAAACTATCTTAGACTTTTATGAATCTCTTTTACTTATGGCTCCTGACCGTGTTTTTGGTAGTGATGCTTTAAGAATCAGCAAAGACGATATAAAACTTTTTATTAATTCTATACATCATGATACTAAAAATAAAAAAATACTAAAAAATTATTTAGACTTTTGCGGAAGTCATAATTTTATAAATCACTTTGAAAAAAAATTTAGAAATAATCAAAATAATACATTTGATTTGAAAGAGGAACAATACATGACTTTAAACGATATAAAAAACACAAAACAAAATACTACTAAGCAATTAATAAAAATTGATTTTGCTGGTCATAATACAGGAGTTATTATTTCAAATAAATATGAAGAAGAATTAGTTAACTATGTATTTAGAGAAAACAGTGAATTAACTCAAATAATTTTATTTAATTTTAATAAAGATAAAGTAAAACTTATTAATAAACACTATGTACCACTTGATTTATGCAGAATTTTTAGTGGCACAGTTGTAGATAAATCTGTTGAATTTACTATTAATTCTACTTTATTAACAATAATAAAAAATGAAATGAATGCAAAAGATCAAGAAAATTTCAAAAATAAAATAAATTGCTTGACAAAATAAAACTTTTAATATAGTATATACATTACCAATTCGATTTATGGCGAATTGGAGCTAGTATCACACTAGCCAACCCCTTTTTATTCTTTTATAGAGCGACTCTTAGGGGGTCGTTCTCTTTTTTTTGTATAAAAAAAGAACTATCTATATTGATAGTTATTTTACTTTTACTTCATAAGTATAGTGATTTTGTTGTTTCGTTATTGTTATTTCAGTAGTTGGGGATATTAATTCATCTGTTAAAGGATTATTTAAGTTTGTGTCTATATATTGTTCTCTTTGTAAATCATCTAATAATAATACTTTTGTTTCTCCAACATTTAAATTCATTAATTCTTGAATATTATCAACTTCCCATAATTTAGCTGCATCTATTATACTTTCAATTTGAGTATCATATAGTTTCTGTTTTGAATTATTTAAAGAATTATTAACAACTGTAAATGCTAATACAGTAAGTATACCTATTATTATTAATGCTCCAAGTAATTCCATTAAGGTAAATGCTTTTTTATTCATAATACACTCCTATATACTATTTCTAAGCAATTTTGAAACAGCTTCTTTTATAGTTAATTCATTAAATGGTTTTCTAAGTACTGCTACTATTGGATATTCACAAGCCTTTTTAATTACATCTTCATTATCTTCACCAGTTATTACAGCTATTGGAATAGTTAAAAATAAATTTTTTGCTTTAAAGTAATCTAATACAGCAAAACCATCAATGTTAGGCATATTTAAATCTAATAATATACCAGCTAATTTTATATCGCTTTCAACGACTTGTAAAGCTTCTTCACCGTCAGTTGCAAGTAATACATCATAATCTTTTATTAGTTTTTTTACATAATTTCTAATCACAATAGAGTCATCTACTACTAATACTTTTTGTTCTTTATTAACAACATGTGTTGTTATTTTTATTTCTTTTTTTAAATATGTAGACGCTATTAAAATCATATTTTTTATTTCTAATGTTAAATTATCAAATTCTTCACATATATAAAATAAATTATTTTCACTTGCTTTTTTTTCATGATTAGCTGCTATTAATGCTAATTTTTCAAATCCAAAGTATTTTGCGCTTGATTTTAATGAATGAACATATATTGCATAATGTTGCATATCACCAATTTCTTTTGTTTTTTGTAATTGTTCTAATTTAGTTAGTATTTCATCTAAAAATATTTCTAGATTTTGATTATAAACAGCTATATCACCAAAAAGTTCTAAACTTTGTTGTAATTTAACGCCTTTTTCAATTAAGTAATTTACATCCCTCATGATATCCCTCTTATTCTTTAAATATTATATCATATTTTAAAATAAAAAAAACTCTTTTTAAAGAGTTTTATGAAGTTATATTTTGAGTACCTAGTTTTACATTTAATGTTACTTCTGTATCATCCCTTAAAACAGTTATTTTTATTGTATCTCCAACTTCGTATTTATATAATTCATATTTTAAATAAGCAGATGTTGGTACTGATTCATCATTTACTTTTAAAATAATATCATCTTTTTTGATTCCTGCGTCTTCTGCAGCAGATGATTCGACTACACTATCTACTATTACACCTGTTTTTTGAAAGTTGTTAACATCATATGTTGCAACGCCTAAATAAGGTCTAGTAATTGGTATTCCAGATACAAAACTATTAGCGTATTCCAACGCAACTTCAATAGGTATTGCAAAACCAATTCCTTCTACACCATCTTCTGGTGATATTAATTTCATATTTGTTACACCTATTACTTCTCCTGCTGAATTGCATAATGGTCCACCACTATTTCCTGAATTTATAGCCGTATCAGTTTGTAAAACATTCATAACAACATTACTATTATCTACACCAACTTCGACTAGTCTTTCAATACCTGAAATTATTCCTCTTGTAGTTGTCCAAGAATAAACAGATGAATCAAGTGGTGCTCCTACTGCAAAAGTAGTATCTCCTAAACGTAGTGATTCACTACTTCCTAGTTGTGCAACTTCAATTACTTCTTCTTCATCGATTCTTAATACTGCAATATCTGAATATGAATCTTGTCCTACAATAGTTGCTTCTATTGTTTTATTATTAGTTAATATTACTTTTACATTATTACCATCTTCTATAACATGGGCATTAGTAATTATATAACCATATTCATCTTCTATTTTATAAACAAATCCAGACCCTGTTGATATTAGTTGTTCATTACTATAAGTATGTACAACAACTACTGAATCATATACTTTTTCAACGGCATCTGCAATTCCTTCATCTGTTACAGTTACAATTTCTTCTATCGTATGTTTTTCTTCTGTTAAATCTTTTAAATAAAATTCATATATTAAGAAAAAACTTGTTGAGTATATCATCGTTGCTAATAAAAAGGTAATAATAGCTGTTTTATTTTTTTTACTTTTTTTGTTATTGTGTCCACAATTTTGACAAAAGACATCTTTTTTCTTTATCTCTTCTCCACAATTAAGACATTTTTTATTTTTCATTTTAACACCTCTTTATTATTATAATTGTTAATTGTTAAAAATTTGTGAAATTTTATTATTTATTTTTCCAATATGCATTTTTATATCTTTTAAAATATAATTTTTTAGTTTTATTTAATAAAATTAATCTTTTTAAACTCATATCTTTATTATAGTCAATTGGATTAACTTTATTCTTCCACATTGATAAAGCTTTTTGTTTAAATTTTTCATTTAATATATATTTTTTTATTATTTTTTTAGGAACAAAAGACAATAATACTTCTTTATCTAAAATACTATATTCTAAATTTTCTTTATATATTAAATCACGAGCTAGTATTTCGATTAAATTTCCGCCTGCTTTTGAAAAGTAATAACTTGATCTTCCTTGTCGCGCATTAATTTCTAATACTTTATAAGTTTTATCACGATAATCATAT
This sequence comes from uncultured Muribaculaceae bacterium, assembly GCA_964369355.1. Lineage (GTDB taxonomy): Bacteria > Bacillota_I > Bacilli_A > RF39 > UBA660 > CAYJEO01. Next base: position 6,266 of record CAYJEO010000031.1, read on the forward strand.
TTTAAATCAAATTCAGCAAATCCTGAATAACCTATACTATTTGCAAATTTAGTAACCATTTCAATTACCTCTTTTGAGTCATTATGTTCATTATATCCATTAATCATAACAGCCGCATTACCTACTAAATCAGCTGAATGTTCTTGTAATCCAATTTGAGCTAGTGCTATTCTTTTTACTTTTTTTTCTTTATCTGAATAAATAACACAATCAAATAAATTAGAGTCATCACCTGGAATATATTCTTGTACGATTAAAGTATTTTTATATCCAGCTTTTTTAATTGCTTTTATAGTTTGATTTAATTCTTTTTTTGATTCTATTTTATATATTTTTTTCTTACCTTCAAAATTTATTCTTCTATATGAAACAACATCTGCTGCTTTTAATATTATCGGATACATAAATTCTATTTCCAATTTATCGTTTTTACTACAATCATAATATTTTGTTTTTGGAACTGTTATAATCTCATTAAATTCATATTCTTTATAAAACAATTCTTTATTAACGATAGTATCAATTAATTCTTCTGTAGGATAATTAAAATAAAATTTATCTTTTAATAGTTCTTTGTTTTTAGAAATCATTGTTATATAATTTTCTGTTGATGTTACTAATAGTATTTTTTCATTTTTATGTTCATTATAAAAGTTATTTAATATTTCTAAAAAATGTTTTTCTTCCCATATATTTTCATAATATGTTGTATTTACTATTTTACTATATTGTGTAAACCATATAGGATTTTTTCCAATTAAATAGGCTTTCTTATTAGTTAGTTCATGATAACATCTTGCCATGTAATAAGCATTAGCATCCATCCCTACTATTAATAGTGTAAAGTCCATATAATCACTCCTTAATATTTATATTCTGTTTGTTTTTTTTCTTTTACGTTTACTCTTATTAATCTAGTAGATAAACTACATAACATTTGCTGTAATCCAAAATTAGAATTTTTAGCTATTCTTGCTACTGATAATTTTTCATTTATTAAGTCAACCTTATCATGTAGTTTAACTTTATTATCAATTCTTACCATTGTATAATCCATTGTTGTACTTACTATGTCATATCTTTTTTTATTAATATTAACGTATTTAAAATTAGTAGTTACTCCATCTGCTGTTCCTATCGGTAATGTTGCTATAATTTCTTCTTTTTTTGCTTTATATAAAGCATTATATCCGACAATACTTTTTTTATTTATTTTATTTATATAAATAACTTCTGAATGTAAACTTAGTACTTTATTTAATTTTAAATTATTTTTTAAATTAGTATTAGATATAGTTTTAAAGTTTGTTTTTATTTTTTTAAGTATATTAAATTTGATTTTTTTAATTCCTTTAGGATTATTCATAGATGCCGAAAAACCATACATAATAATTCCTAATCTTACTCCGTTAGCAATACTTATTTTTTCATGTCTTACTAAAGATAAAGAATTATAAAGATGAACTATTTTTATTTTTTTTAAATTAATTTTACTAGTTAGTTTAAAAAACTTTTCTACTTGTTTATCAAAATAAATATCTTTAACTCCAGACGTTGCAAAGTGTGTGTATATACCTTCTATTTCTATAGTTTTATTATTTACTATTTCTTCAACATGACTTTTTTTATTAATCCCGACTCTATTCATTCCAGTATTTAATTTAATATGACATTTTAAATTTTTAATATCTTTTATTTCTAGATAGTCTTCATAAGATATTATTGAAACTGTCAAATTATTTTCAATAGCAATTAATGCTTCTTCTTTAGAAGTATTTCCAAATATTAAAATTGGAATTTCTTTATTTATTTTTCTAATTTCCAAAGCTTCTTCTAATGATGAAACTGCTAAATAATTAATACCTGCTTCAATCATTGTATTAATTATATTTATACCATGTCCATAACAATTACCTTTTACAACTCCAAAGTAATATTGATATTTTCAATATTTTCTTTTATATTTTTAATATTGTTTGCTAATTTATCTTCATTAACTAAAACATACGATTTTCTATACATAATACCACATTCTTTCTTATTTTATTAATTTAATTTTATCATATTATACCTTATTTAACAACTTATAAAAAAACTATACATTAAGTATAGTCTATATTTACACCTTTATATTTTAAATAATTAATACTTTGTTCAAATGATAAAGTACATCCCAATAAATTATTTAAATCGGTTGATATGTATTCTATTTTATTATTGGATAAATCAATTTTATTCAATAAAATATTTCTAAATGTAATTATCTCTGATTCATTTTCTATAAACTTTATGTTTTTAAAGTCAACATTATCAAATTCTACTTCTGTTAATAGAGATTGATTATATTCTACATCTTTTAGTTTTGAATTTATAAATGTAGAGTAATTTAAATTACTTTCTAAAAAGACATTATCTTTTAAAGTTACATTTGATAGTGTTACCCCTACTAACTTTGTATTTATAAATTTAGTTTTATGTATACCACATTTTAAAAAATTAATATTAGATAAATCACAATATTCAAACTTACAATTATCAAATATAACATTTTCTATATATTTTATTTCAAAATTACATTTATGAAAAGTAACGTTTTCAAAAGTCTTTTTATCTAATTGCTTAATATTTATAGTTTCGTTTTCTATTAATTCATTTTCAATATAATTTAATTCATTAAAATTCATAGTTATCTAACTTACTTATTTCTTCTTTTAAATATTTTAAATCTTCTAAATAAGTAATTCCTAACCATTTAGAATTTGTTTTTTCTAATTTAAATTGTGCCATATTTTTTTCTATTAAATCCATACAAACTGTTGGTATTAAATATTCACACGTATCTAAATCAGTTTGATTTTCAAAAAAATCATTAATATCTTTTTCTAAATAATCCAATACTTTAATATCAAAACCAATTAAATTCATTGATACTAAACTATTTTCACTAATTTGTCTTTTATTTGTTTTATCTAAGTTACTAGCATATAAAACTTCTTCTTCTTCAATTATAGATTCAACTATATTTTTTAAGTAACCATCTTTTTCTTCACATAAACCTCTTTTAACAGATCCTGTTTTTGATAAAGTATTTTTCACTTCATATGCAACTAGTGCATAATCAAATTTACTTAATGTTTTATACATTTTATCAAATGCTTCATATCCATAAAAATCGTCTGCATTTATTATTGCAAATTTTTCATTTATAAATTCTTTAGCACACAAAATTGCATGAGCTGTTCCAAAAGGTTTTATTCTAGAAGTTTTATTTAAAACATATTCCGGAATATATTTATTGTCCTGAAAAGCGTATTGAATTTCTATTTTATTTTCAAACCTTTTTCCTATAGTTTCTTTAAATATTTTTTCATTTTCTTCTTTTATAATAAATACTACTTTTGTAAATCCTGCTTTAATTGCATCATGTATTGAATAATCTATTATAAATTCGTTGTTTTTACCTACTGCTTCTATTTGTTTTAATCCTCCAAAACGGCTTCCCATTCCAGCTGCTAATATTACTAATGTCATTTCATCACCTAAACTAGTTCTTTCTTTTTATATTTTTTTATAGCAAAGTATATCATTATTAATGTTGTTAAACTTAATACTAATATATTATCAAATGGCATATATCCATTTTCAATTATTGGCCTTGCACTACTGTAATTAAATAAATTAATATTGTTTAAAAATTCTAAATCACTACTCATGATTGTTAAAAGGTTTAGTACATAAAATAAGAAAACAATTCCTAATGCAACTTGTGTACTTCTGTTAGTTTTTTTCATAAATGTTGATACAAATAACGATATTGAAAAGATTGAAATAAAAAATAGTGTCGAAGATATTATTAGATTAATTAATTCTTGTAGTTGTAAATCGTTGCTTAGTGAAAGGCAAACAAACAAGAAGATAAATACTAATAAATTAAATAATATGGCGTATGCTATACCTACTACTACTTTTTTAATAACAATTATTTCTCT
>CAYJEO010000032.1:0-10136 GCA_964369355.1 uncultured Muribaculaceae bacterium
ATAAAAAAAGCAAATATTCTTTTTATCTTAAACTATAAATAGCATTATAATTTGGTGTATATTCTGCTGTATATGTTTTTACATATTTATTATTTTCTAAAGCTTCGCTTGCAAATCTTTGTGCTGCTTCTTCAGTATATCCTTCTTCTAAATAATAATTAACATCTTCTATTTCATAAAAATCAGATATTCTAAAGTCAGTAACTGGTAAATACAATGTTTTAATTTCTTTTGTATCTATTACATAAACAGTTATATTTAAAATATCATAGTCTATTTCAAAATAGTTTTGACTATCTACTACATGACCTAAATTCTCTTTATAATAATTCATTATATATACTTGTTCTGTTACTAAATTATTTTCTATTGAATTAATATCTTCTTTGATTTTATTAAAATGAAATGGATTAGAACTCATTAGCATCATCGATTCTAAAAAGATTAACCCTAAAGATATTATAACAGTTAAAATAACTGATACATTTAATAATCTTAAACTTAATTGCTCTTGATTTTCTGTATTAAAATAACTTCTTGTTTTTCCAGTTAAAAATACTTTTAATATAGCGAATATATCATAAGTTGTTTTATCTTCTTTATTATCATAACTTTTAATCTTTTTAATCATTACTATAATACTAATCATTGAATAGATCACTAATAATCCTATACTTAACATAATTATTACATCATAAGTAAATCCTAAAGTATAAAGAATTTCTAATAAATTGATTGTTAAGTTTTCATTATATTCTTTATTAATTATTCCTTCAAATAATAAATTAGGTAAAAACGCTATTAGTGCTAATAAGATTGGAATAATCAGCGCTAATATTGGTAAAAATTTATTTGTCTTTTTCATATGTTTATCCCCTTTTTTTACTTTACAAGTATATCATTTTTTTATAGTTATATCTAGAAAGAAAATATTAAATTTCTTTAATATTTTCTTTCTATATTAAAATCAACATAAAAGTTTGAATAATCTTGTGGATCATATAATAAATCTGCTGTTGTATGATTATTTAATTCTTTATTGTTAATAGGTCTACTATTAAATGTTAAAGCTCCATTTGGTAGTTGATAATCTACTATAATCATTTTTTTATATACTCCATTCACACTTACATTTGAATTTGCTAAAGTATAAGGTAGACCTTTTACTAGTATTCCTCTAGTAGATAATATTTTTGCTTTTTTTATTTTTTTAAAAAAACTTACTAAACAAAGTATTCCAACTAATGGAAATATTAAAGTAACAAATACCAATATATTACCTACAAAATCATCTGAATCAATTTGTGTCATACACTCTGCTGGGTTATTACTATTATATAGTACTGTATCTTTAGAAAAATCTATTAAGTTTTTAGACATACCAACTTTTGTATTACAACTATAAGTTAGCATATCAACTTCGTAATAATATATCGGAGAACACAAATAATTATTCTCACTATCATAATCACAATTTTCAACTATATATGAAGCCTTCACACTTTCATCCAAAGTATTTTTAAATTCTTCATCATTTATAGTAACGCCAATAAAAGTAACACTCATAAGCGTTCCAAATATTGTGAACACTAAACCGAACATTAATTTTGTCTTATCTAATTTTATTTTATACATACTCTACTCCTTTATTTTAAAATCTACTATAACAGGAAAATGATCACTTACTGGTTTTCCTTCATACTTAAAGCTTGGATCTACCAAATAATTTGTTATTACAAAATCATCTTTACTTGAAAATATATAATCAATCCTTATAAAATGAAACATATTCCAATTATAGTTATAATTAATTGTTCCATATTTCATACTGCTTAAAGCAATATCTTTAGTATCATCTATTTTTTTAGTTAATTCTTTATAATTATTTGAAATTGATGTGAAATTAAAGTCTCCTGCTAGCATATAAGGTGTTTTACACTCATCTAGTATATCTAATATAAGTTTAACCGATTTTTCTTTAGATACAGTTCCTATATGGTCTAGATGTGTATTAAATATAGTTATTTCTTCATTTGTTTTAATATCTTTAAATGTTGCATATGCCATTATTCTATAAGTTGATGCATCCATCCTACCGATACTTCTTCTTTTGTTTCTGATAACCAGATAGTATTACTTTCTAAAAGTTCATATTTCTCTTTCAAATAAAATATTGAAGCGTATTCTCCTTGTGTATTACCATCTTCTCTTCCAACACCTACATAGTCATAATCATTTAATAATACAGGTAATCCGTTTTCTTCATTCATCCAACCATAATTAGCTTCTTGTAGTGCTATAAAGTCAGCATCATAACTAAGTAATTGATTATAAATTATTTCTTTTCTATCAGTAAATGAATCTAACCAATCTTCTGCATATTTAACATTATAAGATATAATTCTTCTATCTTCTTTTTCAGGTATTTCTTTTATTTTCCAAGGTACTATAAACATTAAAAACAAGGTAATTATTAGTAATATAATTATCACCAAAGAAAATAAAACCTTTCTTACTACTTTCATACTATACTCCTTTATTTTAATTTTTTTGTTTTACCTAATATATTTTTTTTAATGCTATTTAAATAATTATTAGTCAAATTTTTTAATTGTTCTTCTGATAAAAACTGAACATTGTTTTCTTTTTTAAACGTTCCTAATAAAGTTAGATAATCATATAACTGTTCTTTTTCATAATCAGTTGTAAATATATTTTCCAATATATTAATTGTATTAATATCTTCATAATTATCTTTTACTTCAAAGTCAAAATTATCTAAAAATTTATATATTACTACACTATCGTTTTTTGTAATTAAATCTAGTTGCGTAGTGTCTACTTTAAACTGATAACCTTTTTTCAACAAATTTGTTTCCATTACTTGTTCAATATAATCTTTTTCTTTTATTAATATAGTAACTGGTATATATGTTCTATGAGGTGATTGATATATAGGTGCATGCCCACCATTTTCTATATTTTTCTTAAAATTAGTAGACGTTTGACTAGTTGGATAATCAACTAATCCTTGTTTAGAAACAAAATTTCCTTTAACAGTCTTGTTTAACACTTTTATTAAATAAGGTAATAATTTATCTAGATTGTCATAATCTAATTTTTTTATTTCATATTCACTAACCTTTATCAAATTACTTAACTTTTCAAGTTCAATATTTTGTTTTAAAGTTAGACTATTAGTTACTTGATTTATTTGCTCTTCTTTTTTATTTTTTAAAATTTCTAATTTTCTTTCTAATTCTAATATTTTTATGTCACTTTCTTTTGAAACTTGTTCACTTACTTGATTTCTAATTACTTTTATTTCATTTTGTATTTCCTTATACTGTTCTTTTAATTTTAAAAGTTTATCTTTCATAAAATTCTCCTTTATTTTAAAACTTTTGTTTTATTATTAAAATACTTCTTTTGTAACTTTTCTTTGTTTGAATTTATATATTGATCATAAAAAATATTTATTTGTTCTAAAGTTATATCTTCCAATTCATTATCAATTCGATAATCATATAATTGCTTTAAAAAATCATTTATAAAATTTATTTTAGCTGGTATATTATTATTTTGAATAAATTCATTTATTTCCATGTTAATTATATTATCAAAATCATCAAATAAATAATTTTTATTTAACACTATTATTTCTGTTGTGTCTAAATTAGTTAAATACTTTACTTTAATATTAGAATTTATATTTTTAATATAAAATATCGAAAATTCTGTATCATTTCTATACATTTTATCATTCTTGATAGTTATATTTTGAGAACCAGATACGTAATTTTCACCTGTCACTTCATTTATTAATTTAATTAATAGTTCAGCAATCACATAAACATAAAACATATCATATTTTTTCAATAATTGTTCTTCTACTCTAATTTGTTTAATTAATTCTTTTTCATAATTTCTAATTTGTTTTAATTTTTCATACATAATATTGATTTTTTCTCGTTTATTCATCTTATCACCTAAATTTATTATATATTTAAATAAATAAAAAAACAATAAAAAAAGTGTTTATAATAAACACTTAATCTATTTTTTCAAATACATCTATTCCTAAGTGACATAAAGGGCATTCAAAATCTGCTGGTAATGGTCCTTCGTGTACATAGTTACAAACTGTACATATATATTTTTCTTCTGTAGTTTGTGTATTTTCTACAACTTTGTTTTCAGTTTCCATAGTTTCTCCTTTCTTTTTTAATTTATAATCATTACTTTTATCTTTATATGACGTATGTAATAATTGTTCTGCTATTTCACTTAATGGTTTTTCATAAAAATTATCATATAATTTTTTAATTTGTTCATTTTCATGACTTAACCTATTTTTCATAGAATTATCTTTTTTATATAAACCTTCAATTCTTTTATTATTTACTTCTTGATTAGACCTATTTTTAGGTTGGCCTCCACCACCAATACATCCACCTGGACAAGTCATTACTTCAACAAAGTGATATCCGTCATTTAATAACTTATCCATATACTTATTAACTGTGTTAGTTCCATAAATAACTGCTATTTTTAAATTTAAATCACCTATTAAAATATTAGCTTCCTTAAATTCGTTTAACCCTCTTACACTTTTTAATTCATAAAAATTTTCTGGTGCTGTTTCATTAGTTATTAATTTATAAGCAGTTCTTAAAGCAGCTTCCATAACACCGCCAGAAGCCCCAAAAATAACACCTGCTCCACTTGCTTCACCCATGAAATCATCAAACTTAGAGTTATCTAAATTATTAAAATCAATATTTTCATTCTTTGCCCAAGTCGCCAATTCACGAGTAGTAATTACATAATCCATATCACGCATATTATCTACACCTAAATATATTGAAGCGTCTTTCATTTCTTCTCTTCTAATTTCTGCTTTTTTAGCAGTACAAGGCGTTACTGCTACATTTATTACCTTACTAGGATCTATACCCATCATTTTACAAAAATAAGTTTTTACAGTAGCTCCTTGCATTCCTATAGGACTTTTAACAGAAGATATATTATCTATTATGTTTGGATGATATATTTCAGCAAAATTAACCCATGCAGGACAACAACTAGTAAATTGTGGTAAAGGCTTATTATTAACTATTCTATTTACTAACTCACTTGCTTCTTCCATTATGGTTAAATCAGCACTAAAGTTAGTATCTAAAACATAGTTACCACCTAAATTTCTTAATAAAGAAATCATTTTACCTTCTACAAAACTGCCATGTTCTAAACCGAATTCTTCACCTAAAGAAATTCTTACTGAAGGCGAAGTATTAAATATTACTATTTTATCTTCATCTTGTATATGTTTTTTAATACGACTTACTTCCATTTTTTCTACAATTGCATTAACTGGACACACATTTGCACATTGACCACAATTAATACACACTATATCTTCATCTTTATTAAATTCATATGTATCTGCTATACCTATGTATTCTTTACAAACTTTTTTACATAGTCCGCAATCTACACATTTATCTTCTATTCTTTCAATTGAAATATTTTCTTTTGCTATTGGAATTTTTTTCATAACTTACCTCCAAATTAATTATATCACAAACTAGTAATGATTACTACTTATTTAATCTTTTTTCTTAAAAATTAATTTATAAGTGTTAGTATTTTCTTCTAACTCCTTTATTTCATTATTAAAAAATTCATTCATTTGGTATTCATTTATAAATTGAATGTCGTTTTCTACTTTATATTGGACTAACTTTTCAATAAACTCAAATAAACTTTGATTAGAAGTTTTTAAAACAGGTACTATGTTTCTTGCTAGTCTAACTACTTCTTTATCTTTAAATTCATATTTTAAGTCTGTTATATAGTCATGGGAATATTTTTTTAATATAGTTATATTTTCAAATTTAGTAATATCTGATTTAGAAGTACTTATAAATTCATATCCTGCATTATTAATAGTTTCTGATACATTAGCATCTAAATATTTTAAATCTTTTTTTCTTATAAATGCATATATTGGCAAATATCTAATAGTTTTGTATTTGTGTTCATATACTTCGTTTACTTTATTTAATATTTTTTTTAAATCGGCATCTACTTCTAAATAACTTACTTCTTGTAACCCATATTTTAATTCATAGTCTTTTCCTTCAGTAAGTTTTAAATACTTAATAATATAAGGAAATATTATAAAAGTATCATCATGTTGCAGTTTTTCTAAATATATTTTCTTTAAATTATATAAAGTAACATTATTAGATACTGCTTTTATTTTTTGTTCACATTCAAATTGATATGTTAATTCTGTTTCTTCATTTATTTTGTCTTTTAATATCTTAACTTCCTTCATCAAACTGTCTAATTTTTCTTTATATTCTTCATTTTTTCGTTTTTCAATTTTATTTTTTAAATTTTTTAATTGATTAGTTTTAACTGAAATATCTTTTTTTAATTTTTCTAATTCATTTACATTCATACTTTTACCTCTTTTTCTTATAAACAAATTCTTCTAGGTGATATTGATGTATGTTTTCTTCTACTTTTATTAATTTTCTATATAATTTCATAAAGTTTATATTAAAAGGATAATATCTACTTCCTGAATTTCTTATACGAATAGCATTACTATTATTTTTTTCTTTATTTTTAATAAATGTTAATATTATATCTTCTTCTTTTTTTATTACTAGTACATTAGCTAATTTTTTTTCTTCTTCATCTGAATACCAAACTATTTTTTTGTTAATTACTAGTTTGTTTAGATTGTTTTGATTTTTAATCTTATTATCATTTATGATAGATTGATATAGGTTTAAAAATAAGGAATATATTTCATAGTTATCTTTTGTTATTTTAAATACTTGCTCTTTATCTACTACATTTAAAAATTCAAAATAAAGATCTAAATTATTCATAAAATAAATTTTCAAAGCATCTGAAAGAGTTACTACTATATTGTTATATTCATCTAATTCTTTTGAAAAATTCATATTATCACCTATTTTCTCCTATATTAATTATAGCCTAAAATTACAAAAAAATAAAATAAAAAAAATAGCAAAATAAATTTGCTATTAAACTTCACTTATAACTATTAAAATCATTGGTTTACATTCTGTTTCACTATATAAATATTTACCTAGTTTATCACGTACACCTGATTTGATTTTATTAAAGTCTATAAAATGTGGTTTTGTATTTTCTTTAATTACTGCTAAAGAAATTTCTTCTGATTTTTTGATTATATCAGCATTATCTTTAACATAAATAAATCCACGGGTTAAAATTTCTGGACCTGCCAATACTTTTTTTGTTTGTCTATCTATAGTAACACTTACGATTACTATTCCATTATCACTTAATAATTCTCTATCTTTTAATACTAATTCTCCGATATCACCTACTGTTTTACCATCGATTAATACTTCATCAACTTTTACTTTAGTATCACTATCAACTAATGTTCCATCTAAAAATTCAATTACTTGTCCATTTGTTTTTAGTAAGATATTTTCTTCTTTCATTCCTACTGCTTTAGCACAATTAGCATTTGCTATTTGATGTCTATATTCTCCTATTACAGGGAAATAATATTTTGGATTCATTAAATTTAACATTAACATTAAATCTTCTGAAGAAGCATGGTTACCACTGTATTTTTTAGATGAAATTGTAATTATATTAGCTCCTAATTTTGCTAATTTATCATACATTTCGGCAGCTGATTTTTCCATTCCTTCATATACTGGTGATGCAAATAAAATAGTATCTGTATTATTAATTTTAATAAATTTATCTATTCCTTTTACTATTCTATTTAATCTTGAAAAAGGTTTTTCTCTTTCATCTGATAACATTATAACTACACCTTCATCATTTACATGATTAAGACCAACTATTTTAGTTTTATCAAATTCTAAATATCCTAAGTCAATTGCTTGCATCACTGAAGTTTGTAATCTTTTACCTATGATTACTACTTTTCTATCAGTAACTTTTAAACAATCAAATAATTCTTGAATACGTGTAAATTGAGCTTGTACAATATTAAATAATATTCTATTTTCAGCTTTTGCTAATGCTTCTTTTATAACTGGAGATATTCTATGATTTGGTGAAGTAAATCCTTTTTTATCTGCATATAAAGATTCACTTAATAAACATAATACTCCTTGTTTACCAACGTATGCTAATTTACCTATATCTGTTTGATAGTGACCCACTAATGTTGGATCGAATACAAAGTTACCTGTATAGAAGATTGCCCCATTATCTGTATTTAAAACAAATCCTACAGCATCTGGAACTGAATGTGTTAATGAAATTGGGAATATACTATTTTTTCCGAAATTAATTTTTTTGTGTGCTTTTATTTCTACTAAACTACTTTCGTTATATTTAGTACCCTCTAATTCTGTTTTTATTAAATCAATTGTAAATGGTAATCCATATATTTTTACTTCTGGTAAATCAACCATCATATCTGGAATTGCTCCCATTTGGCTATCATGACCATGTGTAATGAAAATACCTTGAATTCTTTCTTTATTTTCTTTTAGATAATCATAGTTAGGGATTATATAATCTACTCCTAACATTTTATCATCTGCATATTTTAAACCCGCGTCGAATACAAATATATCGTTATCTACTTCAACAATATACATGTTTTTTCCGTTTTCGTTTAGACCACCTAAACTAAACATTTTAATTTTACTCATTTTTATCTCCTTTCTTTCAACATAAAAAGACTAATTAATTATACAACAAAATAATTAATTAGTCTACCATAATAATACTTCTTTTATATTTAATACATTTACCTGTACCTTCTTGTTCTTCATATTTAATGAATTCTTGTTCAAATAAGCTTCCATCTGATGAAATTATACAATTAGTAACTGATGTTGCTTGCCAGTCAGAGTATTCTGTTACTGCTGCTGCTTCAACTTCAGTTATTGGTACATTAGTATATGTGAATAAAGATAAAAAAGTTACAAAAATTAAAACTCCTCTTTTCATATATATCCCCCTAATGAATTTACATTTGTATATATTATATGTTTTTTTTAACTTTGTAAATACTTTTTTTAAAAATTTATTTATTTTTAAACAATTTTGTTATTTTTGTTTTTGGTATCATCATTTCAACACGTTTATTAATATCAATATCGTATACTTTTCTTTCATTATCTAAACGTTCTCCATCGATACACCAATTTGGTACATAGTTGTTTTTAAATCTAATTTTTAAGTTATCAGTTTTTACAAAATAAAATCCTGGCACTTTTGCTATGTTAGTACTAGTCTTTGCATAATATAAACTTTTTATAATATCTTTTTTATTTGTTAAGTTACAAAATAAGACTTCAAACTTATCATCATCTAATAATACATCTTCATATATATCATCAATTCCTGCTATTCTACTAGCATTTGATATTACTATAAAAGAATACAATCCATTATATGTAACACCATCAATTGTGTAACTGATATCAAATAAATTTATTTTATTTAATATAGTTTTGATTGCTTCATAGGCATATGCTAAATATCCAAATCTTTTTTTTAATTTTCTAGGTGTTTCATAAGGTACATTCATAAATTTACCACATCCTGCAACATACATAAATGGGGTATTGTTAATAGAACAAACATCTATTTTTTTTATAGTTCCTTCTAATATTAATTTTAAGTTTCTTATAATGTTTTTATTTAGTCCAAACATTGCTCCAATATCGTTAGTTGTTCCTAGTGGAATATGCGCTAATACCAATTGTTTTTTTCTTTCTAAGTTTCCAGATAAAACTTCATTAAAAGTTCCATCCCCACCTAGTGAAATAACTAAATCATAAAAATCTGCTTCTTTTATAATTTCTTTCGCATGTTGACAATATTTTGTTTTTTTCAAGTCTGATTCGTAGTTATGTTTTTTAAGGATGTTAAAAATTTGAGTTAGCTGCTCTTGTTTAACGCCTTTTCCACTATGCGGATTATAAATAACTAAACATTTTTTCATAAAAACACCTTCTTATTTTATATAATAAAAACCCTTAATAGGGTTTATATCTTAGATGGTGTCCCGGAAGAGATTCGAACTCCTGACCCACGCCTTAGAAGGGCGTTGCTCTATCCAGCTG
>CAYJEO010000033.1:0-6661 GCA_964369355.1 uncultured Muribaculaceae bacterium
AAAGAAATAGACACTAATTTATATATGCAAAAGTTTAACGAGATTGAGAATTTATCTATTATGGAAGATAATATAGGAAAAACACTTTAAAGTGTTTTTTTTGTTTCTTTTATAGTTAATTTATGGTAAAATTAGTTAAGGTGATTTACATGGAACATTTAAATAGAAGTGAACTTAGAAAAAAAATAATGACAATTTTATATCAAGTAGGTGTATATGAAAAAAACAAGATGCCGTATGATTTAGAATCTGTAATAAAAGAAGTAGTTGAAATGGAAGTAGAATTTGTAAAAGAAGTTGTTTATGGTGTAGTAACTAATAAAGAACAAATTGATAAGAATGCAAATACATATTTACAAAAATGGACTATAGATAGATTAGGTCATACAGATCAAGCTATTTTAAGAATGGGTATTTATGAATTATTATACACAGAAACTCCACCAGTAGTAGCTATTAATGAAGCAGTAGAACTAGCTAAAATTTATAGTGATGATGAAGTTAAAGGTATGATTAATGGAGTACTAGATAAAATTTATCACAATAAGTAGGTGAATAAAATGGAACAAAAATATTTGACGGTTGGTGCAATTACAAAATATTTAAAATTTAAATTTGATTCTGATGAACATTTAAGAAATGTTTATATAAAAGGAGAAATATCTAATTTTAAAGCGCATTCAACAGGTCATTTTTATTTTTCAATAAAAGATGAGGTAAGTAAAATTAATGCTTTAATGTTTGCTAATAATGCTAAAAAAGTAGATTTTAAACCTCAAGAAGGTTCTAAAGTATTATTAAAGGGTAGAATTAGTGTTTATGAATCTACTGGTAATTATCAAATATATGTAGATGAGATGATTGAAGATGGTGTAGGTAATTTATATATTGCTTTTGAAAAACTAAAAAAACAATTAGATCAAGAAGGTTTATTTGACTCATCTAGAAAACAAAAGTTAAAAAAAATACCTTCTAAGGTAGGTATAGTAACAGCTCCTACAGGAGCGGCTGTTAAAGATATAATTTCTACTATTAAAAGAAGATTTCCTATTTGTGAAATTTATTTATTTCCTTCACTAGTTCAAGGTGAATTAGCAAAAGAAGATATTGTTAAAAATATTAAATTAGCTAATAATTATGACTTAGATGTTTTAATAGTAGGTCGTGGTGGGGGTTCTATTGAGGATTTATGGGCTTTTAACGAAGAGATAGTAGCTCGTGCTATATTTGAATCTAGAATTCCTATTATATCTGCAGTAGGGCATGAAGTAGATTTTACTATAGCAGATTTTGTTGCAGATCTTCGTGCTCCAACTCCAACTGGTGCAGCTGAAATGGCAGTACCTAACTTACTTGATTTACAAAATAATTTAAATCAATTTAAAATAAGAATAAATGAAAATATTAATAAAAAAATAAATTTTAATAAATTAATATTAGATTCACATAAAAATTCATTTGTAATTAAAAATCCTTTAATTATGTATGAAAATAAAAAACAAAAACTTGATTTAATAATTGAATCTATAAATAAAAATATATATTTAAATATTGAAAAAAAATATGATAAATTAAATAATTTAAAAAATAGTTATATATTATTACAACCCGTTAATTTATATAAATCAAAATTAGATAAATTAAATAATATTAAAAATAATTATATTTTAAAAGAACCGATTAACTTATATAAAAATAAAATAATATCTTTAGAACATATTTTAGAAAAATTGAATTTAATAAATCCTTTAGAAGTATTAAGAAGAGGATATTCACTAACTTATTTAAATGATTCAATTATAAAAAGTACTAAAGATGTTAAAGTAGATCAAACTATTAATTTAAAACTAACAGATGGTATTATAGATGCTGTAGTAGTAAATATTAAGGAGAATAAAAATGACTAAATTAAAATTCGAAGAAAAAATTAAACAATTAGAAGTAATAATAAATGAATTAGAAAACGGAACAACTGATTTACAAGATTCTATTGAAAAGTATACACAAGCTATGAAATTAGTAAAAGAATGTGATACTGAATTAAAATCTGTAGAAGAACAAGTAGCTAAAATAGTTTCTGAAAATGGACAAGTTACTGAATTCGATGAGACTAAAGCTTAATGAAATACAATAAATTAGTAAGAGATAATATAGTAGATATAATACTTGAAAATGGTGAGACTCCTATTTTTAAAAAATTAGATGATAAAGAATACTTACTTGAATTAAAGAAAAAATTACAAGAAGAAGCTTTAGAAGTATTTAATGCTAATAATGATGAAATTTTAGAAGAATTAGCTGATATTTTAGAAATTATTACCAATATAGCTTTAGAAAATAATTATTCATTAGATGATATTGTAAATAAATCAAAAGAAAAAAATAAACAAAAGGGTTCTTTTGTTAAAAAAATATATTTGGAGGAAGTTTTATAAAAGTTTAAACTTTCTTTTTTTATAATTGATTGACTATTGATTTAAAAAAATATATACTTAAAATATAAATATACTTAATTAAAAATAAATAAAATCAAATTCAAACTTAACTTAATAAATTGTATTAGAAAAGAGGTTAAATTATGAATGCAATTAATATTAAAAATGTAGTTAAAAAATATCAATTAAAAGAGGAACTAATATTAGCTGTTAATGATGTAACATATAATTTTGAATATGGTAAAATGTATGCAATTATGGGCCATTCGGGTTCGGGTAAATCTACGTTAATTCAATGTATGGGACTACTTGATGATGTAACAAAAGGGGATATATATATAAATGAATTAAATGTATCTAAATTATCTAATAATGAAAAAAATAAAATTAGAAATAAAGAAATTGGTTTTATATTTCAAAATTATTACTTAAATAATACGATGAAATCTTATGAAAATGTAATGTTGCCTATGTTAATAAATGAAAAACTTAATAATGCTAACCTAAAATTAAGAGCTATTAAATTACTTGAAATTGTAGGATTAGAAAATAGAATAAAACACTATCCTAAAGAATTATCAGGTGGGGAGCAGCAAAGAGTTGCAATAGCAAGAGCTATAGCTAATAATCCTTCAATAATTTTAGCAGATGAGCCTACTGGAAACTTAGATGAAGAAAATGAAATACATATTTTTAATATTTTAAAAAAATTAGTTCAAGATGGAAAATGTGTTATAGTTGTTAGTCATAATGAAATAGTAAAAAAATATGCTGATGTAGTGATAAATATGAAAAAAGGAAAGTTTATGGAGAATAACAATGAAATTTAAAGGTTATTTGTTTCTTGCTAGAAAAAGTTTTTTTCAAAAGAAAGTAAACATCATAAATATTTTACTTATGACTTTATCTATAGTTTTAATTGTGTTTGTTTCAAGTTTTTCAAAAACTATGACTAATTTTATATCAAATCAAGTTAATAATCATATTAATAACAGAGTATTAATTGTTGAAAATAAAGATAATAATTTGAACACTATAATTTCTAATTATTCCTTTATTGCATCAGAACTTGAATATTTATCTCATGTAAAAACTTTAAAAGAAGAAGAAATTATACTCATAGGTGTTCCTAAAGATTTTATTAAAGTTAAAGACGGGTCAGGATTAAATAATAATAACGAAATGATATGCCCAGCAAGTTTTTATCTTGGTAATAATTCAGAAGAAATCAATGAAGATTTTACTAATAATTTATTAGAGGGTAATACATTGATTAATGAAAGTATTACTTTGTTGTCTACTAATTACAAACAAGATTATAAGATAGTAGGAACTTATGATCAAAATACATATACTTATGGAGAGTATAATATTTGTTTTACTGCTCAAAGCAATATTGAAAAAATTAAAACAGAAGAATATAATCAGTTTTTAAATGAATGTGCAATAGATAATGCAGATTGCGCTAGCTTAGAAGAAAATTATAATGATGCATATATAATGCTTAAAGACTCACTAGATATCGATAAAACTATTGAAATATTAGAAGAACAAGGGTATTTAGTAACTAAATTAATAGGAATAGATTTATCATCTATTGACTTTATTACAAATGTTTTTTTAAGTATCTCTATTATTATTTGTTTAATTGTTTTTATAATTATGCTTTTAACTAATAATAAGTTTGTAACATATAATAAAAAAAATAATTTAATTTTTAAAACATTAGGATATAGTGATAATATTTTAATTAAGATAGGTTACTTAGAAGCAATTATTTTTTCTGCTATAACTATTTTTATAAGTTTAATTATTATTTTGCCTAGTTATTTTTACTTAAATGATTTATATGCAGTAGAAGTTTTAACAGGTGCAACTATAACTATATCGTCATTTTCAATTATTTTAAGTTGTATACTTGTTTTAGCAGTATCATTATTATCACAATATATATCAATTAAAAACCAAGTTAGTAATAGTATTATTGAGGGGTTGAGTGATAATGAAATTTAAAATTATTATTTTAAACTTACTTAGAAAAAGAAAACTTATGTTTTTTTCTATTAGTTTTTTTGTAATTTTACTTACTAGTTTTATTTTAGCTAATGGCTTGTCAATTGGTATAGAAAAACAATATAGAAATTTACAAAGTGAATTTGTAGAAAATATATATGTACGTTTAAGTTCTACAAAAGATAAGGAAACTGTAGAAGAAGAAATAAATCAAATTAAAAATATTGAAAAATATGATTTCATATATTTTAAAGATGTTTTAGATTATAGTTTTACAAATGTAGATAACGAATTAATAAATTTAAGTGAAGGTAGATTTATTAATGAAGAAAACGAAATTATTGTTTTTAAAAATTCTGACATTAATTTAAATGATAGTTTAAAAGTTAAAATAGATGATAAAAATTATATTTTAAAAGTTGTAGGAATATATGAAGAAACTAATTTATTTAATTTAAATAATACTCTTATTTTTACTTCAAAAAAATTAATTGAATCTATTAAAGATGAAGAAATTAATAATAATATTTTAATAAAAGCAACTGATTTTAAAAATATTTCTAACATAGTAAAAGAAATATCAAATAAAGGTGGTTATGATATATACCTATATGAAAATAATTACACTTTATTAAATAGGCATTTAAATTTTACTGAAAATATAGATATATTTGTATTTATAATTATGATATTTATATTTGCTTTTATCTTTTTAATCAATTTAGTAATACTTAATGATTTTAAATATGACATAGCTATATTAAAAACTGTAGGCTATAACAAATTTGATATTTTAAAAATTTTGGTTATATTTAGTATAATATTGTTTATAATATCATTTTTTATATCTATAATATTTTCTTTTATAACAGTGTTATTTTTGAGTAATATTATAGTATTAAATATAAATGTTTTAATTCATTGCTTATTAAGCATTTTAATAGTAATGACTATATCTTTAGTACTAACACTATATTTTATTAATAAAATAAATATTATTACTTTAATTAAAAGTAAGTAAAACTATACTAATTAGAAATTATTACCAATATAGCTTTAGAAAATAATTATACATTATGAGATATTGTAAATAAATCAAAAGAAAAAAATAAACAAAAGGATTCTTTTGTAAAAAAATATATTTAGAGGAAGTTTTATAAAAGTTTAAACTTTCTTTTTTTGTTTATAATAAAAATGTAGTCTGTTATAAGGAGTTGTAAAAGTGAAAATTAAAAAATTTAAAAAAACTCTATTTATTATTCTTCTAACTATTATTAGTATTCCTTTTAACGTGTATGCTTATTCAGAATATATAATTGCATCAGGAGAAAATGTCGGAATACAATTAAATGCTAAAGGTATTATTATTGTAGGTAGTTATGATATAGGAAATGTAAATACATTTAAAGAAGCTAATTTACAATTAGGTGATATGATAACTCATATAAACGATATTGAGGTAATAGACATTTCTAATATGATTAAAGTGTTAAATGAAGTAAAAACAAATGAAGTAGAATTAACATATATAAGAAATGATATAGAAGCTAAAACAACTCTTAAATTAGTAAGAGATGAATCTAATATAATCAAAACCGGATTATATGTAAAAGACAGTATTACAGGAGTAGGAACAATAACTTTCATAGATCCAAACACGAAAATTTTTGGTGCTTTAGGACATGAAATAGTAGAAAAAGAAACAGGTCAAATTTTAGAAATAAAAGATGGTGAAATATTTGAATCAACAGTAACTGGAATTACTAAATCAACAATAGGTGATCCAGGTGAAAAAAACGCTAGATATTTTTCAGATGATATTAAGGGTTCTTTATATGAGAATACCAACAAAGGTGTTTTTGGAATATATACTGATGATATAAATGAAGACACTTTATATAAAGTAGCTAATTTAGAAGATGTTGAATTAGGTACTGCTTATATTAAAACAGTCTTAGAAGATAAACAAATATTAGAATATGAAATAAATATAACTAAAATAGACCAAAATGAAAATAAAGAAACAAAAAATATTACTTTTGAAATTACTGATGAGGATTTATTAAAACAAACTGGTGGAGTAGTCCAAGGAATGAGTGGTTCACCTATCATCCAAGGAGAATATATTATTGGAGCAGTAACACATGTTGTAGTAGATAATCCAGAAAAGGGTTATGGAATATTAATAACTAATATTTTAGAAGAAGCAGAAA
>CAYJEO010000033.1:6671-9812 GCA_964369355.1 uncultured Muribaculaceae bacterium
AATTTTAATTTTCTTTTTATATAAAATTAATTTGAATAAATAATTATATTAACAATATATATCTTTTGACTAAATAAATTATTTATAATAAACTATAAAAAAGGAGTGTTAATATGATAGATATTTATAAACTATGTAAATATATTATAAAGTATGAAGAATTTAATAATAGAAATGTAAATCCATTAAAATTACAAAAAATACTATATTTTCTTCAAGTATATTTTTTAACAAAAGAAAATAGAAAGTGCTTTTCTGAAGAAATTGAAGCTTGGAATTTTGGACCGATAATTAGTAAAGTTTATGAAGAATATAAATTTTTTGGTTCTATAGGGATTTCAATTACTATTGAAAATGACTTAGAAGAATTAGTTACAAATGTAGAAAATAGGTTATTAATTAATGAATTATTAGAACTTATTGCAACTAATAAATATAATTTTACTGACCTAACACATATTAGTATGAATCAAGATCCGTGGATAAATGCTTATGAAAAAAATGAAAAAAATATAATTTCTGATGAAAGTATAAAAAAATACTTTTATAGAAAAATTAATTAATTTTAATTTTCTTTTTTTAGTATAAACATTTGACTATTATTGAAAAAATATATATACTTAAAATAGAGTATTATAGCAACATAAGAGAAGTATCAAAAGAAGAAAGTGGTTTTTTATGAATAGTTTATATGCATCAGTATTTGCATTCTTTATTGCATTAATTTTAATAGGAGTATTCTTTTCAAAAGAAAGAATTAAAAGTAATGAAACATCAGTATATGGATGGTTAATAGGAATATCTTTATTACATACAGTAATCGTTTCAATAGCAATTGTAGTTTCTACACAAACTACAGACTTATTTATGATGACTTTACTAAATAGAGTAGAAACAATGATAGTTTATTCATATTTATTATTGCTATTAGTTTATGTAATAATATATTCTGTAAAAACAAAGAAAGTAGCAAAGGCAATGCTTTATTCATTAATTGTTTTAAGCGTAATATCGTTTTTTGCAATGTTATTATTACCAATAGAATTTCCTTATTTTGGTGAATCTTATACAACTATAGGACCTTTAAAAAACTTTATTATAGCAGTAGTAAGTGCTTATGGTTTATCAATGGTTACCTTAATAATTTATAATATAGTTCATGAAAAGAAAAAATTACAATTTGTTCCAATATTAATATTTGCTGTATTAGCGACTATAAATATATTAATAAAAATATATGTGCCCTTAGTATATATAGACCCTATAGTAATTGCAATAGTTAACTTATCTATGTATTTTACTATTGAAAATCCAGATATTAAATTGATGGAGAGATTAAATATAGCTAAAGTAACAGCAGAAAGAGCTAATTTAGCAAAATCAGACTTTTTATCAAGTATGTCACATGAAATTAGAACACCATTAAATGGAATAGTAGGATTTTCTGAAGCAATAAAAGATGCAACAACTTTAGAAGAAGCAAAAGCAGATGCAGAAGATATAGTAACGTCTTCTTCTATGTTATTAGAAATAGTAAACGGAATTTTAGATATATCAAAAATAGAAGCAGGAAAATTAGAACTAAAAGAAAGTGATTATAATTTACATAAAGTAGTAGAAGAAGTAAAAACTTTAACTAAAACAAAAATTGGTACTAAAAATATAGTGCTAACTACATCAATTTCTGAAGATACACCAAAAGCTTTATTTGGTGATAGATTAAATGTTAAAAAAATACTTTTAAATTTAATGACAAATGCAGCTAAATATACAGAACAAGGAAGTATATCTTTAGAAATAGTAAATGTATTAAAAGGAGATAATATTAGATTAATAGTAAAAGTTAAAGATACAGGACGTGGAATGACTAAAGAACATTTAAAAGAATTGTTTACTAAATTTAATAGATTAGAAGCAGAAAACACTAATATCGAAGGTACAGGATTAGGTTTAGTTATTACTAAACAATTAGTAGAAATGATGAATGGTCATGTATCGGTTAAAAGTGAATATGGAATTGGTTCTGAATTTATGATTGCAATAGATCAAAAAATAAGTATTAATCAAAATATTGAAGAAGAAAAAGAAATATTGGATATAACACCTATTAACTTATATAATAAAAAAATATTATTAGTAGATGATAATACGATTAATTTAAAAGTAGCAACAAAACTACTTATGGCATATAACTTAAATGTAACTACATCTATGACAGGATATGACTGTATAGATAAAGTTAAAAAAGAACAATTTGATTTAATTTTACTTGATGATATGATGCCAGAAATAAGTGGTGTTGACACTTTGGAGTTATTAAAACAAATACAAAACTTTAATACTCCAGTAATTGCACTAACTGCAAATGCATTATCAGGGATGAAAGAGTATTACTTAGAAAAAGGTTTTAATGACTATTTAGCAAAACCAATCGATAAGACTCAATTATATAGAGTATTAATAACTTATTTAAACGAAAACAAAATAGATATTATATAATGATTAAAATATAGATAAATACACATAATATAAAAAGAAATTTATTGACAAAACACATTATTTATAATAAAATATAAAAGAAATTAAATACATTGATTAAGAGCAGTACTTAAATGATTTGCTAAAGAGAGTTCGTGGAAGGTGTAAACGAATGCAATAATTTAAGGAAGAACACTTAGGAGTAGCTTAAAGAAATTTAGTAGAATAAGCCGGTAGACGCCGTTATGTTTAAAGTGACTATTTTTATAGTAATTTGGGTGGTACCGCGGATTTACAATTCGTCCCTTTTTGTGGATGGATTGTTTTTTTTATACCAAGGAGGAATATTATGATAACAAAA
The DNA here is from genome assembly GCA_964369355.1 of uncultured Muribaculaceae bacterium. Taxonomy (GTDB): domain Bacteria; phylum Bacillota_I; class Bacilli_A; order RF39; family UBA660; genus CAYJEO01. The sequence continues at coordinate 9,511 of CAYJEO010000033.1, forward strand.
GAAAATTTAAAAAAATATGCAAGTAAATTAATGTTTGATATGAATGATAACGAATATGAAGTATTAATACAAGAATTTGATGTAATAGTAGATCAAATGGAATTAATAGGGAAAATAGAAAATATTTCTGATGTAGAACCTATGACATTTCCTTATATATTAGAAGATAAACAATTAAGAGAAGATAAGGTCGGAGAATTTTTATATCCAGATGAAGTAACAGCAAATACTAAATATGTATTAAATGATCAAATCAAAGTACCAAAGGTGGTGGAAGAATGATAAAAAAATTAGCAAGCGAA
>CAYJEO010000034.1:0-9020 GCA_964369355.1 uncultured Muribaculaceae bacterium
GTTATTGGGATACAAGTAGCGGACAAAATACAAGATATGGTTCTACATATAACTATCGTAATAACTACTGGGGAAGCGGATGGTCTAATGACACTGGTGCCGGAGCTATTTACTGTAGTTCAAATGGATGGCAATTTAATGCAGGTGGGGCTCATGGAGTCTCTGGAAGAAATTCTAACTATTTAACTGTAAGTGGTAGCTACATTTATAACCCTGGTGCAGATAACATTTATAACCATTATGCAACTTGCAGATACAGTGCATATACACCTTATACATGGAGGGCTAACTAATGAAAAAATTATTACTACTAATATGTTTATTATTTATAACTCCTGTACAAGCACAGGAAGGTACAACTTTCGCTAACTTTATTTATGAAGATAAAGCTTATGGAGCTTCAGAAGAAATTAATATAACATACGAACTAACTAATCCATATAACAAAATAACTTATAATTTAAACTATGACGATAAAGTATTAGAACTAGTATCTGCTACAGCAACAGAAGAGTATACAGTTACTACTACAGATATTGTTACAATCACGCGAGAAGAAGGTACAACTTTAGGTTCAATTACATTTACTTTTAAAGTTTTAGAAAATGCTGGTCAAACTCAAATAACATTTACTAATCAAGCTGGTTCTATAGACCCTTATGGATTTAATGCAGAAGATCATTATTTACAAATTAACTTAAAAGAAGATAACGCATTACTAAATAATATATCTTTTTCAGAAGGTTATTTAACAGAAGAATTTGACTCAAATAAATTTGAATATGATTTAATGTTAGAACCAGATATAACTAATATAACTGTTACACCTATCACTCAAAATATAAAATCAACTGTATCAGGCGATATTAATGAAATAACTTTAAATAAAGAACAATTAATAATAAATGTTACATCAGAAGTCGGAACTTTAAAAACCTATACTATCAATATTAAAAGAAATATAATAAAATCTGATGCATATCTTTCAAGATTAGCTCTTGACTATGGATATATAGATTTTAACAAAGATATATTTGAATATAACGTTTTAGTTCCATACAATGTCGAAACTATTAATGTATTATTTACAACTAATCATGAACAATCAACTGTTGAAATAACAAAAGAAGACAAATTAATAGTTGGCAATAACTTAATTACATTAAAAGTCACAGATATTAATAATAATACATTAACATATACAATAAATGTTACTAGAGCAGAATATAATGAAGATATTACTTTAAGTAATAATAATGATTTAATAAGTCTTAATATCGAAGGTTATGAAATTAACTTCAACAGAAACACTTTAAACTATGAAATATTATATAAAGATACAACTTTAAATATAGAAGCTATTGCCGATATACCTACATCAAATATTTCTGTTTTAGGAAATGAGAATTTAGAAATAGGTAGTATTATAGAAATAATTGTTACAGCGCAAAACGGTGAAAACAAAACATATACAATTACTTTAATAGCAGAAGATATAACAGAAACAAGAGAGTCAAATAATAACTTCTTATACTTTATTATTATAGTAATATTTACAGTAATAGTAATTATAGTTATATACATAATAATAAAAAACAATAAAATTAAAAAAGAATTAAAAAATAAAGAAGTTGAAATAGAAACACTATTATAGGAGGTAATATGAAAAAAATATTATTAATAACTCTATGCCTACTATTAGTAGGCTGTACAAATAAAGAAGAAGAATTTAAAGACCCTTTCTATCAAGAACCGATTATAGTAGATAAATTTGAATTTAGTAATATTGAAGTTACTTATGAAAACGGTATAAGTACTATTGAAATAGTAATGATTAATACAGATAAAAGTGAATTATATGCTGATACTGTTTACTTCACTATAGATTATAATGAAAATAAAACAATAGACACTAAATCAATGCTAAATCAAACATTTCAAGCAAATGGAATCATGGTACTACGAATCCATATAGCAGATGAAATAACAAAAATAAACAATATAGAATATGATGTAAAATAAAAGTCTAATTAAAGACTTTTTTTACTGAATTAAAATAAAATTTGATATAATTATATAATAAGGAAGTGAACAATGAAAAAAATAACAAGTATAATACTTACTTTATTATTAGGAGGAATATATTACATATATGATACTAATTTAATAAATGAAATAGATAATCCAAATCTAAGTTCAAATCAAGAAATTAAAGATATAGCATTAGATGAATTACAAGTACATTATATAGATGTTGGTCAAGGAGATTCTATATTTATAGAATTGCCTAATAATGAAACTATATTGATAGATGCTGGTGTTGAAAAAGAAGGAATAACTGTACAAGAATATATAAATAACTTAGGATATACTAATATAACTTATTTAATAGCAACTCATCCACATGCTGATCATATAGGTGGAATGGAACATATAGTAACTAACTTTGATATAACAAATATTTATATGCCAAAAGTAGCATATACGACTAATACTTACGAAAATTTATTATTAAGTATACAAGAAAAAAATTATAAAATAAATAGCGGATTAGCAGGAACTACTATATTAAATGAAGATAATTTATCATTAGAAATTATTTATCCACCTGAAGTAGGGAGTGATATGAATAATAACTCATTAGTATTAAAACTTACATATTTAAATAATTCATTTTTATTTCTAGGTGATACTGAAGAAGAAGAAAATATAAATGAAAATGTAGACGTAGTAAAAGTCGGGCATCATGGAAGTGATACATCATCTGATTATGATTTTATTAAAAATATATCTGCTGAATACGCAATTATTAGTGTAGGTGATAATAATTATGGTCACCCTCATACATCAGTAATAGATGACTTTGAATCAGTTGGAACAGAAGTTTATAGAACTGATATTTGCAACGATATTATAGTTATTAGTGATGGCAATAATTTAGAATTGGAGTGTTAGTATGATAATAGAAAGATTTGAAGGCGACATAGCTATAATAGAATATAAAAATAAATTTTATGAAATTCATAAAGATTTAATTAATGCTTCTGAAGGGGACATTATAGATATTATAGTTTTAAAAGAAAAAACAAAAGAACAAGAAGATAAAATAAAAAACTTAGTAGATGATTTATTCTACTAAGTCTTTTTTTATATATTTTCATTTCTAATAGTTTCTATTATATTTTGTTTATTAATTTTATTTAATGAAAACTTCATAATAATATATATAATTATAAATATAAATACTATTGAAATTATTATTGCATTAATCGGTAATTGATAATAATCTATTACTTCCATACCATTGGTAGTTAAATTCATATTATCATAAATTATATATGACATTAATATTCCAAGTGGTAAGCCATATAATAATGATTTAAATCCATAAAAACAACTTTCTAATAAAATTAATTTATTAAATTCACCTTTAGTCATACCAATAGATTGATATGTAGCAAATTCACTACTTCTTAATTTAATACTTGTAGTTAAAGTATTAAACACATTAGTTAATCCTATTAATATAATAACACTTATGAATCCATATAATAATATCGAAATAAGCAATACCGTTGAATTAATTTGATTTACATAAAATTCTATATTTTCATAACTTAAGTTTAAACTATTCTCATCTATATAATTAATTACATATTCTTCAAAGGAAGCATCATCATTCACTTCAAACATTAAACCAGAATATCTTGAATTAAATAACTGTTTTCCTACTTCTTCACTTACGAATATATAATACGAATCACTATTATATAAAGAATATGAATCAAAAGGTAATTTATCTACCATTTCAATATCTAAGGCTAATTCATAGTTTACTTCCTCTGTTGCAGAAAATTCAGTTGAAACAGTATTAAGTAATTTAATATCTTTTAACCACTCTATTTGTACACTTTTATTTTCTTTATAACTATAAGTGTTAGTATATTTATATACTAATGCTTTATCAAATACATTTTCATATTCATATCCTAATTCTTTTATATATTCATTATATATATGATCTTCTAATATATTTATAGTTAAATAAAAACCATCTTCGCAATGTCTTTGTGTATCTTCTAAATATTCTTCTAATAAAATATCACAAGAAGACATTCTTAATTCACCTTCGGTTGCAAAATATTTTTCTACAGTATTTTGACTTTTAAAGTCATTGTATGCTTTTTCAAAAATTTCATTATCTACCGAGTCATAATTATATATTTCAAAGTTATAAGGTATATCTTCAAATTGTTCACTTATAACATTAAATCCCATATCCATAAACGAAGATAATGTTATAAAAATAAATATACTTACAGCTAACGAAACTATAGTAGTTCCAAATTTTTTCTTATTTCTTTTCATATTTTTAAATGCTATAACTCCACCTACTCCAAATAATTTATTAATTATTTTAGGTGTTTTTATTTTCTTTTTAATAAATATATCCTTATTTCCTTTTATAGCTTCTATTTGTGTTATTTTAGAAGCTTTTCTTGCTGCTGATATACTTGATAGATAAATAGTTATTAATCCAGTTGACAATGCTACAAATATACTTAAAGTTGATATATGAAGTACTAATTCATATTGTAGTGCAGACCCTATCAAAACATTTATAACTATTATTAATATATACATAGCTACTATACCAGATATAATACCTAGTGGTATTGAAACTAACCCTATTAATAACGCTTCAAATAAGACATTTCTCTTAATTTGTTTTTTAGTTGCACCTATACTAGATAGCATACCATATTGTTTTGTTTTTTCTGTAACTGATATTGCAAAACTATTTCTAATACAAAATACACTAGTTAGCATTATAATAAAAGCTAATATTGAACCTACTGTTACAAGTGTTTCAATAACTGAATTACTATATCCATAACCATATAAATCTAATAAATAATCATTGTGTTCATATCCGTGTGGATTTTCTAATCCTTCAGAAATTGATTTAGTTATATCTTCATAATTTTTAGCATCTTTATAAACTACTTGAATATTGGCTGAATTTTTTATTTCATCTAAAACAGTATACATAGATTTATACGCAGGATAAGAATTCCCCATTATTCCAACTACTGTATATGTGTAATTAACTATTCCTTCACCTGTTTGTAAATCTATAGATATAACATCATCTACTTTCACATCATAATTATCTGAATAGTACGAGCTTATAATTAATTCAGAAGTATTTTCAGGTTTTCTTCCCTTTAATACTCCTACATTACCTAAGTTCATATTATATTCATCTAATGCCACTACAGAAATATATTCTGTATAATCTTCAGTATGATATATTTCTAAAGTTCCTAAATCTTCTTTTAAATAATATCTTTCAACTTCCAAATTGTTTGTTATATATTTCATATCAGATATATCTACATTGTTAAATGTAGCATGAAAGTCTCCATCCGTTTTTTCTTCATAATCAACTGTTGTTTCATAAAAACTAGATAATAATGTAGCCACTCCAACTATTAAAGCTACTGATAAAATTATTCCAATAGCTGTTACTATAGTTCTTGATTTATTTAATTTTAAATTTTTTAAAGTTAATTTATTTAATATGTTCATTTTTATCATCTCCAACTATTTTACCATCTTCAATTGTTATGATACGATTTGCTATACTTGCTAAATTTAAATCATGAGTAATCATTATAATAGTTTGTTTATACATTTGATTTGATAATTTTAATAAATTAATTATTTCTTCACTTGCTTTTGAATCCAAATTACCAGTAGGTTCATCTGCTAATACTATAGAAGGTGATGCAACTAATGCTCTACCTATAGATACTCTTTGTTGTTGACCACCTGATAATTCGTTTGGTAAATGATTTAATCTATCTTTTAAATTTAATATATTTACTAATTCATTAAACTTTTTTTCATTTATATTTTGACCATCTAAATTAAGCGGTAAAGTTATGTTTTCTTTTGCCGTTAAAATTGGTATTAAATTGTAAAATTGATATATTAGTCCTACTTGTCTTCTTCTAAACATTGCTAATTTATCACTCGATAATTTATAAATATCAACACCATCAATAAATACTTTTCCACTAGTTGGCTTATCTACTCCACCTATTAAATGTAATAGTGTGGATTTCCCTGAACCAGAAGCTCCTACTATAGCTATAAATTCTCCTTTTTCCACAGTAAAACTAAGATTGTCTACTGCATTGATTACGTTTTCCCCATTTTTATATGTTTTTACTAGATTTTCTACTTTTAAAATTTCCATAATATCATCTCCTGATTTAATTATATATATTCTAAATGACTTTTTCGTGACAATATAAAAAAATTATATTTCTATAATTTTTCTATAGGTAATTGATTTATATCTTTCATAAGTTCTTTTACTAATCCATTGTGTCCTATTACTTTATATAATCCATATATTTTAATAATAAAATCTTTGTCATGCATTGATATATATTCTTGCTGAATTACTCTTTCATAAGTTTCACTTATTTTATGTTTGAGCATTACTTGTACTGATTCATCTATATAATCTAATCTTTTTTTATATTCACTTATTTTTTTAAATTGCATCATTAATATAGATGCTACTATACCAAGTAAAAATTGTATCCAATACGTTATTATGAAGTTTATCATTATATCACCTCAGTTTATTATATTCACATATTTTATAGTTACATAGTTAAAACTTACAATAAAATACTTATTTTGCATATATTTAAATAGGAGGTTATTATGAAGTTTAAAAAATCTTATTATTTTCCAATTATATTACTTTTGTCAGTAGTTATCGGAAGTATAATTGGTATAGTTTTTAAAAGTGATGCTGTTATATTAAAACCACTAGGCGATATTTTTATAAACTTAATGTATACAATTGTCGTTCCATTAGTCTTCTTTACAATTTCTAGTAGTGTTGCAAATATGATTAATTTAAAAAGACTAGGTAAAATATTAAAATCTGTTTTTATCACTTTCTTTATAACAAGTTTTATTGCAGCTTTTATTATGTTATTAGTACTACTTGTGTTTAATCCGGTTGGTTCTAATATTGTATTAAGTTTAGGAGATGAAGTTAATAACTTAAATTTAGGTGAACAAATTGTTTCTATGCTAACAGTTACTGATTTTACTTTATTATTCTCTAGAACTAATATGCTACCATTAATTTTGTTTTCTATTTTATTTGGTATATCTATTTCTTTAGTTGAAAAAGATAAAAAAAGTATCTCTTTAGTTTTAGATAAAATGTCTAAAGTTATGATGAAATTTGTAAGTATTATTATGTATTATGCTCCTATTGGATTACTTGCTTATTTTGCTGCTTTAATAGGTGAATTTGGACCTGAACTATTAGGAAGTTATGCTTTAGGTATGCTAATTTATTATGTAACTTGTATCTTATATTTTTTAATAGTTTATACAGTTTATGCTTATATTGCGGGTAATAAAAAAGGTGTTAAATTATTTTATAAAAATATATTTCCTTCTTTTTTAACTTCTATTGCAACACAGTCTTCACTAGCTAGTTTACCTGTTAATTTAGATACTGCTAAAAATTGTAAAGTTCCTAAAGATATAAGAGAAGTTACTTTACCAATTGGAGCTACTATGCATATGGAAGGTTCTGCAATGGGTTCTATTTTAAAAATAGTTTTCTTATTTGCTATATTTAATAAACCATTTGTTGGTATTGACACTTACTTAATAGCATTAGTTGTTGCTGTTTTATCAGGCGTTGTTATGTCGGGTATCCCTGGTGGTGGCTTAATAGGCGAAATGTTAATTGTTAATCTTTATGGTTTTCCGATGGAAGCATTTCCTATTATTGCCACTATTGGTTGGTTAATAGATCCACCTGCTACATGTATTAATGTTTGTGGAGATATTTCTACGTCTATGTTAGTAACAAAACAAGTAGAAGGTAATTTACATTATGAAAAAAACACCTAATAGGTGTTTTTAATGTGTTTATCTACTTAACGTTTTTACTAAAACTTTTTCTTTAACTGGTAACCCATATTTTTTAATTTCTTCTTCTTTTAATAAGCTTACAACATTATCTTTATATTCATCTAAATTATTAGAATAAAAAGGTAATTTATTTAATGCATTTGGATTATAATTTTCAAAGTACTTATTTAAAGGACTTAAAGTTTTTCTTAAATCTTCAACACCAATATCTTTTAATTTAGTATTATATAAATAACTTCTTTCAACTATTTCATCATAATTTCTATAAGCTTGTATTTTTTCATCTACAAAGAGATTATCCATAGTATAAATATTTTGTTCTGCTTCTAAAGCATTTAATAAAGCCATTTTTTTAGGTAAGTCATGTACTGAATTAACTCTTTGCATTATTGAATATAATAATACAGATTTACCAACTTTATTTGCTTTTGCTTCTCCGCCTTCTTCATATGTTTTAATTTTTTCATTCATTAATTTTTTTGTTTCTTCTGTTAAAACATATATATATGGTTCAATAAAATTTTCTTCTGAAGTATAATATATTTTATTGATATCATCCATATTATATTTAACTTTAGAAGCTAGTGCATTTTGTCTTGCAACTTGAGCCGATCTTAAAATATTTCTAATTGTTTCTTTGTTTTTTTCATATATGTCATTGTTTTTATAAGTTATGCTCATATATTTTTCGATAACTCCATTTATTTTTTTCTTTTCATCTAAAAAGTTTAAATGTAGTGTTTTTGTTTCTTCGTTAAAAGTTGCTACATCAAAAGCATATCCTTTACTACTTCCATAATTTATTTCTTTTATTTGATCTTCTAAGTTATATTCACTTAGTATAGTTTCCGTTAAAATTTGAATTTCATTTAAAGTAAAAAGTCTAGTTTTAGATACATCATACAGCGTTTGTAATATTAAGTTTGTCATAATATCTTCCTTCCTTGAGTAATTAATGTTAACACATTATTAATTGTATGTCAAACACTTTCTGTTTATTCTATCTTTTTAGACAAAAAAAAGGCTATTTTAGCCTT
>CAYJEO010000035.1:0-3758 GCA_964369355.1 uncultured Muribaculaceae bacterium
AGAAAATGTTATATATAATATAGTTGTACATACTTTACTTATAATAGTATTTGTACTTCCATTTATTTTATATATAATTATATAAGGAGAACATATGAAATTAATTGAAACAAAATTATTAGATTGTTATATTATAGAACCTAAAAAATTTGGAGATGATAGAGGTTATTTTTCTCCTTACTTTTTGCAAGAAGAATTTAATTTATTAGGATTTGAAAAAGTAGTACAAGCTAATAGAAGTAAAAGTGCTAAAGGTGTTTTAAGAGGATTACACTTTCAAAAAGACCCTAAATGCCAAGCTAAAATAGTAGAAGTATTAGAAGGATCAGTAATAGATGTAGTAGTTGATATGAGAAAAAATTCAAAAACATATGGACAAAGTATACAAGTTGAGTTATCAAAAGAAAATGGATATCAACTATATGTACCACGTGGATTTGCTCATGGATTTCTATCATTAGAAGATAATACTGTATTTCAATATTTAATAGATAATGATTATTCTACAATTGATGAAGATGGCATTTTATATAATGATGAATCTTTAAATATCAATTGGGAAGAAATATTTAAAAAATATAATATAGATACACCACTACTTTCTGAAAAAGATTTAATTCAACCAAAATTAAAAGATTCAAAAACTATATTTAATAGAGAAACTCGTTATTTAATAACAGGGATTAATGGACAATTAGGACATGATATTAATAAAGAATTATTAAAAAGGAATATATTACCTTCAAATATATTAAAAACAGATATTCATAATATGGATATTACTAATAAAGAAGAAGTCGAATATATTATCTCTACATTTAAACCAGATGTAATATATCACTGTGCAGCTCATACAGCAGTAGATAAAGCTGAAGAAGACGAAAGATTAGTAAATAAAATAAATGTATTAGGAACTAAATATATAGCAGAATCTGCTAAAAAAATAGATGCAAAGTTAGTATATGTAAGTACTGATTATGTATTTGATGGAACAAAAGAAGGATTAATAAAAGAGGAAGATAGTGTAAATCCTAAAAGTGTTTATGGTAAAACCAAATACGAAGGTGAATTAGAAGCTTTAAAAAATCCAAAAACATTTGTAACAAGAGTATCTTGGGTATTTGGAATAAATGGTAATAATTTTATCAAAACAATGCTTAAATTAGCAGAAACTAAGAAAGAATTAAATATAGTAGATGATCAAATAGGATCACCTACATATACTGTAGATTTAGCAAAAATATTAGTAGATATGACGAATACAGAAAAATATGGAATATATAATGTAACAAATGAAGAATATTGTTCTTGGGCAGAATTTGCGCAATATATATTTGAAATAAATGAAAAAGATGTATTAGTTAATAAAGTTTCAACAGAAGAATATTTAAAATTAACAAATACAAAACAAGCATACAGACCAAGAAATTCAAAATTAGATAAATCAAAATTAGAAAAAGAGTTTTATTTATTACCATCTTGGAAAAATGCAACAAAAAGATATAGTAATCAATTAAAGGAGAATGAATAAATGAAAGTATTAGTAACAGGTGGAGCAGGATTTATAGGAAGTAATTATTTACATTATGTAGTTAATGAATACAGTGATTACAACTTTGTATGTATCGATGCACTAACATATGCAGGTAACTATGAAAACTTATTACCAATTATAGATAAACCAAATTTTAAATTTGTAAAAATGGATATAACTTCAAGAGAAGAAATATTTAAATTATTTGAAGAAGAACAATTTGACTGGGTAATTAACTTTGCAGCAGAAAGCCATGTTGATAATTCAATTAAAAATCCAGAAATATTTTTAAAAACAAATATTTTAGGAACACAAACATTAATGGATGCATCATTAAAATATGATGTAAAAAGATACCATCAAGTATCAACAGATGAAGTATATGGGGATTTACCTTTAGATAGAAAAGATTTACTATTCAAAGAAACAACACCACTTCATACATCAAGTCCATATTCAGCATCAAAAGCATCAGCAGATTTATTAGTATTAGCATATATGCGTACATTTAAATTAAAAGCGACAATTTCAAGATGTTCAAATAACTATGGACCATATCAATTTCCAGAAAAATTAATACCAGTAGTTATTTCTAAAGCATTAAAAGATGAAAAAGTTCCTGTATATGGTAAGGGTGAAAATGTAAGAGATTGGATCCATGTAATAGATCATAATATTGGAATAGATAAAATAATGCATGAGGGTGTAGTAGGTGAAGTTTATAACTTAGGAGGACATGCTGAACGTACTAACTTAGAAGTTGTAAAAACTATAATAAACTATTTAGGTAAATCAGAAGATTTAATTACTTATGTAACTGATAGACCAGGTCATGATTTAAGATATGCAATCGATTCTACTAAAGCAGAAAAAGAATTAAACTGGAATCGTACATATACTTTTGAAAAAGGTATAAAAGAAACAATTGATTGGTATGTATCTAACCAAGAATGGATAGATAATATTAAATCAGGTAATTATAAAGACTCTTATAAATAAGAGTTTTTATTGTAATAAAATATTTACAAATATACAATAAAAATATATAATTAATATAGATAGGAGTATATATATGAAATATGCAAAAATTATATTATTAGCAACATCATTATTATTTATCACAGGATGTGGGAGTAAAACATTATCTTGTGAAGTAGCAGATGATACTTTGGGTCAAGAAATGAAAGTAGATATTAAGTTTGATGGAGATAATGCCGATGAATTTATAACAGCACTTACATTTGAAACTACAGAAACTTTAACAGAAGATGATAAAGAAGAAATGTGCACAGTTATGGCAGATGAATTTGATTGTGAAGTAACACAAGATGGTGATAAAGCAACTATTAAATATACTATTAAATTTAGTGATTTATCAGAAGAAGACTTAGAAGATTTAAATTTTGAGCAAACGACTTATGATTATTTAAAAGAAGAGTTTGAAAATCAAGGTTTCACATGTAAATAAAAACTAATTTTTTAGTTTTTTTTATTTACCTATTGACCAATTATAGATGACTATCTATATAATGTATTAGGAGGTATTATGGAAAAATACGAAATATTTAAAGTATTATCAGATAAAAATAGATTTAATATTTTTAATATTATAAGTAAGTATGATGAAATATTAAAAGTAATCGAAGGTAACTTAAAGGTAGAACAAAAAACATCATGTGATTGTGGTGGTAATTGCTAAAAGATATTTACTATCTTTTTTTTTATGATATAATACATGAATACGGAGGAATTTATGATAAAATTAACTTTATTAAAACAAGAGAATAAAATAATATTTGTAAAAAAGGAAGCACTTAATAATATTTTAATAATATTAGAAAAAGAAACTAAACAAAATTTAGATGCAATAGAACTAATAAAAAGCTGTTTAATTGATGCTAAAAACTATGAAAAAAAACTAACATATGATTATGATTATGTTCCTATGCTAGCAACTAATGCAAATCGAATATTTAAACAAAAAGCAGTTGATTATATTAATGATATGGAAGAAGAAATTTATATTGATATAAAACCACTTAATCAAAATAAAAAATATGTAAACCATAAGTAATAAAAAGATATTTTTATCTTTTTTTTATGCTATAATTTAAATAAGGTGATGATATGATAAAAGAAACAACTTTAGAACAATTACTTTCAATGGACTTAGATGAATTAGTTTTATTAAGCCAAATACAAGCAGTAAAAAAATTAATAGAAG
>CAYJEO010000035.1:3858-8733 GCA_964369355.1 uncultured Muribaculaceae bacterium
ACTTCAATTAATAAAGGTAAAATGAAACAAATATATTTAGATAAAGAGCAATATTTATATTTAAGTGATAATATAAAAAAACAAAAAACTTTAGTGAAATAGGTGATTTATGAAGCGTATGTTAGTAAGTGATTATGATAATACTTTTTATATTAATGAATTAGATATTATTAATAATGTTGAAATTATAAAAAAATTTAGAAAAAATAATTTATTCACAATAGCTACAGGAAGAAGTTTTAAGGATTTTAATGAAAAAAAAGATTTATATAATATAGAATATGATTATTTAATTATTAATCATGGTGCAACTATATTAGATAAAAGCAATAAGGTTTTATTTAATTTTTCTATTAATAATAATATAATAAAGCAACTTAAACAGGAATTAGAAAAAGAAGAAATTGATAGTTATTTTTGTTGTAGTTTATTAGATAGTAGAGTAGATTTTAATAATTTAAATTTAACTAAAATAAATATTAGATATAAAGATTCAAAAGTAATAAAAAATATGCAAAATAATATTTTAAATAAATTTAGTAATGAAATAAATTGCTATATTATAAATGATTATACAATTGAAATAATATCATCAAAAATAGATAAAGCAAAAGCTATTAACTTAATAAGTAATAATAATATAATTTATACAATAGGAGATAGTTATAATGACTTAACTATGATTAAAAAATATAATGGTTCGTGCATGGAAAATTCAATAAAATTATTAAAAGAAAACTATAAATCATATAAAAGTGTATCTTTATTAGTAAAAGAAATAATGAAGAGTAAAGGAGAAAATATATGAAAATAATACCTTTAGGAACTGTCTCACCATACTGTAATAAAAATAGTAATTGCCCAGGATTTTTAATCAAATATAAAGATCATAATATTTTATTAGACTGTGGTAATGGAATAACTAGATTATTAGATTTTCCAACTGATTTAAAAAACCTTCATATTTTTATAAGCCATTTACATAAAGACCATTTAGGAGATATAACATCTATACAATATGCATCTTATGTTTATAAAAATTTAGGTTTAATTGATAAAAAAATAAATATATATTTACCAAAAGAAAATGAAATAAGAAATTTATCAGAGTCATATGCCAATTATTTTGAAATAAACGAATCAAGTAAATATAAAATAGATGATTTAGAAATTACATTTTATAATAATAAAAGTCATGCAATTACTTCTTATGTTATTATATTAAAAACTGATACTAAAAAAATAGTTTATACATCTGATATTGGTAATACTAATTTATGTGAATTAAGTGAAATAGTAAAAGAGAGTAATATATTAATTTGTGAATCCTCATTTATAAAAAAACACAATGCTAAATCAAGCACACATTTACATGCTCATGAAGCTGCAACTTTAGCGAAAAATAGTAATGTTAAAAAATTAGTACTTACACACTTTTGGCCGGAAGAAGATAAAAATAACTATTTAAAAGAGGCATTAGAAATATTTGAAAATACAATAGTTGCAATAGAAGAAGAGGTTATAAGTATATAAAAGTAGGAAAACTACTTTTTTTTATGATAAAATATATATAGGAAGTGATTATATGAATCAGCAAGAAAATATAAAATCAGTTGTTCAATTTTATTATTTATGCAATAAGTTAAAAACATTAATTAGATCTGGTTGGAAGAAATGGAATGTAAAAAAAGAAAGATTAGAAAGTGTAGCTGAACATATATATGGTACTCAAATGCTTGCAATAGCAATGCACTCTCAATTTAACTATGAAGATATAGACTTATATAAAGTTATAATGATGATATCCATTCATGAATTAGGGGAAGTAATTATAGGTGATTTAACTAGTTGGGACATAAGCAAAGAAGAAAAAAGAAAAATAGAATTTAAAGCAGTTAGTAGTATTTTAGATAATTTAATACTAAAAAAAGATTTGATAAGTTTATATAAAGAACATGAAGAAAAAACTTCAAAAGAAGCAATATTTGTAAGTCAATGCGATAAATTAGAATGTGATTTACAAAGTAAATTATATGATGATTGTGTTGATTTGAATGATCAAGAAAATAATGAAATATTAAAAGATGAATATGTTAATAATTTATTAGTAGAAGAAAAAATTTTTTCCAATATGTGGTTAGAATATGGATTAAATAAAAATAACTATGATGATAATTTTAAAAACGTTAGTAAATATGTAAAACAAATGAAAATAAATAATTACAAGTAAACCATAATAAAGGTAGGTGATAAAATGCAAGCAAGAATATTTTTATACATTATCATTTTTATAAGTATATTTTTAATGAGCATTGGCTATGCTGCACTTAATATCAATTTAACAATTAGTGGTGAAGCAATAGTCACAGGACTTGAAAAAATAAAAATAACGAATGTATCTGTTTTATCACAAACATCAAATGCATATGAAACTTATACTTCTGAATATACCGATGAAACGACTAATATACATGTATCTTTACCTAATATAGATTCAACTATAACTTTAGAAATAGAAATAACAAATGAAACTCATTCTTATTATAAAATAGAATCAATTATTGAAAATTTTTATTCAAATCCAATTATTAAATATGAAATAATAGATGAAAAAAGACTTCACTTTAATCCAGTAAGTGTTAATACTTTTCAGATTAAATTTTACTATGATGGAATAAAAGGAACAGATAGTAAAATAACTTTAAACTTAGAATACATATTTAAACCAGTCGACTATGAAGTGCTTGATTACATTACTTCAACTGGAACTCAATATATTGACAGTGGGATTATGAATACCGGAGATTATTTATTTGAAAGTGAATTTTTAGTTAAAGCATATACAGCAGGAAGCGGTACTTGGATATTTAGTGGAAGAGTAGATCCAAATTATTCCTTAGGAGTATTTTTATCTCATGCCGGTGGTGCTATAAATGCATATGGAGCACCCAATGTTTATTATGAACCAAAAGTGTCTTTAAACAAATGGTTAGAACTTAGATATTCAAGAGAAGAAAATATTTTAGGTGGAGTTACTTATCCTGTTGAAGGAGGAAATTTAATTCCAGAAGAATATGCTACAACTATCTTAATTGGTGGTAACACTGTAAATTGGGATTTAACTGTCGACACCAGGCACTTTAATGGTCATATGAAATATTTTAAAATTACTGATGTTATTTCTGATACTATATTAAGAGACTTTATACCTGTTAGGTTAATAAATTCAAATGAAATTGGGTTCTATGATTTGGTAGAAAATAAGTTTTATGCAAATATTGGAACAGGTGTATATACAGCACCATAAAAGTATCTTATAAGATACTTTTTTATATAATCTTTATTTTAGTACATAATAATTAAAGATTAGGAAGTGATATTATAAAAAATTTCCTTTACTTAACTTTTATAATTGTATCTATATTTTTTATGAGTGTAGGATATGCTGCATTAAATTCTACTCTAAATATTAGTGGAGAAGCACTAGTTAAATTTGAAGGGGAAATTAAAATAACCAATGTACAAGTTTTTTCTTTAACAGAAGGAGCTTATGAAACTTATTCTTCAGAATTTTCTAAAGTTAATACAAAATTTTATGTGACATTACTAAAGCAAGAAGCAACTGCAATATTTGATATAGAAATAACAAATACTACTAGTGATTACTATTTAATAACAGATTTTATTCAGATAACTAGTTCTAATATAGGAATAGGCTATGAATTTTTAAATGACGATATATTTTATTTTGAACCTAATAGTGTTACAAATATACAAATTAAATTTTATTGCAAGTGGATGCCTGGTACTATGACTTCTACTGTAGTAGATATAGATTATGTATTTGAAAAATCTACTTTTGAAGTATTAGATTATATAGAAAGTACTGGCACTCAATATATTGATACATTAATTTTAAATACAAAAGATTTAATCTTTGAAGCTTCTTTTTTAATTAGTGAATATACACTAGGTGATGGAGGTTGGATTTTTTCTGGAAGGACAAATTATTATCATACACTCGGTGTTTTTGTAGGGCGAGATGGAATTTTTAATGGATATGGTTCTGCTACTACAAGTAGTTATCCAAATGTAGCTTTAAATGCATGGAATAGTTTATATTTTTCAAGAACAAAATTTTTAATTAATGATGTTAATTACACAGTAAATGGAGGCACTTTAGTTTCTAAAGATTATGAAAGAACTATTTTAATAGGTGGAGCTACTACAAATTGGGATGGTGCTGCAGACCAAAGACATTTAATAGGTAAAATAAAATACTTTAAAATAACTGATGCTACTAATAACACCTTATTAAGAAATTATATTCCAGTTAGATTATTAGATACTAGTGAAATTGGTTTATATGATTTAATAGAAAATAAATTTTATGCTAACGCAGGAACAGGTGTCTACATCTCTTCTTAAAAAAGTTTTAATATTTTTTAAAATATGATATAATTTGTTTACAAGGAAGTGATAACATGAATAATGTTAGAGTAGGTGTAGGAGTTTGTATCATTAAAGATGGTAAAGTTTTATTAGGAGAACGTTTATCAAAACATGGACAAAATACTTATTCTTTCCCAGGTGGACATTTAGAAATGGGTGAACACTGGTTTGATACTGCTAAAAGAGAAGTTTTAGAAGAAGCAGGAATAGAAATTGATAATTTAGAATTTCTAGGTATTACTAATGATTGTTTTAGTGATGAAAAACATTATATAACTATATTTGTAACTGCAAGATATAAATCTGGAGTTATAACTAATTGTGAACCTGATAAATGCAAAGGTTGGGATTGGTATACTTTAGATAATTTACCTAAAAATAAATTTTTAGCTTTAGAAAATTTATTGGTAAGTGATGATTTAA
>CAYJEO010000036.1:0-8414 GCA_964369355.1 uncultured Muribaculaceae bacterium
ATTTGTATTGTGGAACAGGGACAATAGGAATTTATTTATCAAAAAAAGTAAAAAAAGTAATAGGTATAGAATTATCTAATTCATCTATAAATGATGCAATAGAAAATGCTTTATTAAATAAAGTTTCAAATATAGAATTTATTTTAGGGGATGTTGCACGTGAACTACCAAAGTTAGAATATAAACCTAATAAAGTAGTTGTAGACCCTCCAAGATCAGGATTAGATAAAGAAACAATAGAAGTATTAAATAACTTAGATTTAGAAAAATTAGTTTATGTATCATGTGATCCAGTTACTCTAGCTCGTGATATTAAGTTATTAAATTATGATGTGGTATCAATAACTCCAGTTGATGTTTTTTCAAATACTTATCATATTGAAAATGTATGTGTATTAAAAAATAAAGGAAATTAAGAAGTTATTGTATATATTTAATTGAGATTAATATATTATTATTTATCATGTAAAACTAGAAATGTATTTAGACTAATTAGAAAAAACAAATATGTAACTATATATGATTAAAAAGAATTACTAAAAGTAATTTTTTTTGTTATAATAAGATAGGTGATACTATGAAAGCATTTACATTAATAGAATTATTAGCAGTTTTAGTTATATTAACTATTATAACACTTATTACAACTCCAATTGTGTTAAATATTATTGAAGATTCAAAACATTCATCTAACATTATAGAAGTTGATATGATTGTAAAATCAGCAAATACTTTTTATGCTGCTTCAATGTTTGAAAACATTAAATTTGATGGTGATACAGAATTATATAATAGTTTAGCACTTGACTCTAATAAACCAGAATATGGAAGTGTTAAAATTAACGAAGAAGGTAGTGTAACAGTTGCTGTCTACATAGATGAAATTTGTTATAATAAATTTGTTAATAGTGAAGAGGTATTAGTAGAAAAAGATATAACTATAGAGCAATGTTTAAATAAAACAAGTGATGCAATAAATGATTATGTATTTAATGAAGAACCTATAAATAATTGTTATAATGAATTATGTTTAGGAACTGGCAATGTTGTTGAAGATAACAAAATAGTTATGGAAGACAAAGTGGGATCTCAATATTATTTAGAACTTCCTTTAACAGTTAATTACGATATAGGTTTTACCATTGAATATACATTTAAAGCTGATAATTTAGATAAAAATGATTTAAATGTTACATATAAAGATATTCAATTATTAAGTTTAAGAACGGCTAATAATGCTGATGAACTTATCTTATTTTATAAATCTGATTCAACTTCACAATTTTCATTTTATTCAACTAATAATGGTTATTTAAGTGGTTCAGCATACACAGTTAATGGATTATCTTATAAAGCAAATGAGTTAAATGAAAAAATAATTACATTAACAGTAGTTTATAATCCATATGATAACACTATTAGTCAATATGTAAATGGAAAGTTAAATAGAAGTGTAGTTATGCAAAAGAAAAAAACAGGTTCTGAAAATATAATCTTTAGAAATGGTAGATACAATACTAATCAAGCAGGTATTAGTGGGGAAGTTTATAGTGTGCGTATACACAACTATCCTTTATCAGAACAAACTTTATTAAATAATTATGAAATAGATAAAAGTACTTATTAATATAAGTATTTTTAATTACCTTTAATTGACCTACTTATTTTATTTATGTATAATTTAAATAAGGAAGTGAAGTATGAAACTATTAAATACTGATATAAACGATGTAGTACTAGTAAGAAAAAAATTAATTAATAATAAAGTAAAAAGTAAAATGAAAAATAAAAATATTGATAATATAAATTTAGCAATATATGCATCAATTTTAAATGAAACTTTTCATTATAACTATAAACAAAAACTACAAAAATCAAATCCATATTTATTTATATCAATAAAAGAATTAATGTATTTATTTCAAAATGATTTTTTTGATTTAGAAAATGATATTGAATATATATTACAATTAGATAAAGTAGATAATACTTTAATAACAGAAGAATTGTTTAAACCAATATATGAACATTATTTATTAATTAAAAAATCAATTGAAGAAAAAATAGAATATAATATAATGAATGAAAATTCATTTATAAAGTAGGTGAGTTATGAAAAAAATAAGTATATTATTAATTTTATTATTAACAGGATGTAGTAGCGAAGTAAAAACATTAGAATGCACTATAACTACACCTTTACAAAATTCAACTGTAATATCAACAGTTTATTATGAATTTACAAATGATGAAATAACTAAATCTAGTTTAGTTACTAAATTAATAGGTGATATAAGTAGTATTTCGATAGAAGACTTAAATGAAACATGCAACACATATGAATATGCAACATGTGAAAGTGAAATAAATGACAATGAAGCAATACAAACTATTAATTATGATATAGATAAAAAAATACCGGATGCTTTAAATAATGTAGAAAATATAAATTATGAAAATGTTAAGAATATGTATATAGATTACACATATGAGTGTAAATAGGAGAATTTATGAAAAAAGTAGGTACAAAACAATTAGAAACTAAAAGATTAATATTAAGAAAATTTAATATAGAAGATGCAACTGATATGTATAATAACTGGGGAAGCGATTATGAAACATCTAAAATGTTATTTTGGGATCAACATAAAAATGTAGAAGAAACAAAAGATTTAATTAAATTTTGGTTAAAAGAATATGAAGATGAAGATACTTATAGATGGGTAGTTGAGTTAAAAGACACAAAAGAAATAATAGGAAGTATTGATGTAGTTAAAAAAAATAGATTTGATAATACTTGTGAAATAGGTTATTGCTATGGTTCTAAATATTGGGGTAAAGGTTATGCAAGTGAAGCATTAAATGAAGTTAGTAAGTATTTGTTTAAAGAAGCTGAATTTAGATTAGTTGAACTAAAACATATATCAGATAATGTAGCAAGTGGTAAAGTAATGCAAAAATGTGGATTTAAATACGATGGTAATTTAAGAAAAAGAGCAATTAATCCACAATTTAATAGAGTAAATGATTTATCTTATTACTCAAAAACATTAGAAGAATTTTTAAATGAAACAATTTAAAAAATTAAATTTAAAACAAAAAATAATATTTACTTTAACTTTTATATCGGCAGTAATAGCAGATATAGCTTTATTTGCATTCAACAACATTTATATAGCCACTATATTTTATTTAATATTATTAATACTAATTTATATAATAATCAAGGAGTCAAAATGAGAGAACATTTAATATCTTTAAAAGAAGAAAACTATAAAAAATTTATGGAAAAATTAATTCCTAATACTTCTAATATATTAGGAGTAAGAATACCTATTTTAAAAAAATTAGCAAAACAAATAATAAAAGAAGACTATAATACTTTTTTATATGAAGAAGAATTATACTTTGAAGAAGTTATGATAAAAGGATTTATCATAAGTTATTTAAAAATAGATATAGAAGAAAAATTTAAATTAATAAAATGGTATTTGCCTAAGATTACAAACTGGAGTTTATGTGATAGTTTTTGTTCTAGTTTGAAAATAAAAGAAGAACAACTATACTTTGAATTTATACAACAATTTATAGATAAGGGTGAATATGAAACAAGATATGTAGTAGTAACAATACTTGCGTCTTTTGTAAAAGAAGATTACATTGATAAATCTTTTGATATATTTGATAATATAAAATCAAAAGACTATTATGTTTCTATGGCAATAGCTTGGGCTATTTCTAAGTTTTTTACTAAATACAAGGATAAGACTTTAAAATATTTAAACAATAATAAATTGGACACTTGGACATATAATAAAGCATTACAAAAAATATTAGAAACTTCTAATATCGATAATGATACTAAATACCTAATAAAATCAATGAAAAAAAAACAAACGAACTAATGTTTGTTTTTTTGTTGACCTTTAAAATTTGTTTTTGTATAATAAAATATGAGGTGATAAACATGAAAAAAGAAGCAAAACTTACTAAAACAGAAATTGATGTAATAAATAATAAAATTGGGATATTGAAAATAGGAAGTATTAACTACATATCACTTACTGATTTAGCAAGATATCAAAATTCGTCAGAACCATCTTTTACTGTGAAAAATTGGTTAAGAAAGATATCTACTATTGATTATGTAGGGTTGTGGGAACAAATAAATAATTTGAATTTTAATTTGGTCGAATTTAACCAAATTAAAACTGAATATGGAAAAAACTCTTTTACAATGTCTCCAACACAATGGGTTAAAAGAACTGGTGCTATAGGAATTATTTCAAAAGGTGGTAGGTATAGTACGGGAACATTCGCGCACCCTGATATAGCTTTTGAATTTGCAAGCTGGCTTAGTCCTGAATTTAAATTATATTTAATAACAGAATTTGAAAGATTAAAATCAAAAGAATCAATTAATGAAAAGATGGATTGGGAAGCAAACAGATTATTGTCAAAATTAAATTATGTTGTTCATACAGATGCTATCAAAACTTTTATAGTTCCTACACTGACTGAAAAACAAAAGAAATTTATTTACGCAACAGAGGCGGATGTATTAAATGTTGCATTATTTGGAATAACAGCTAAGGAATGGAGAGAAGAAAATAAAGTGGCTGACAAAAAAAGTAATATCAGAGATCATGCTAATATTTTACAGTTAGTTATTTTAAACAATTTACAAAACACTAATGCAGAATTGATGGAATTAAAAATTCCACAACATGAGAGATTAGTCAAACTAAATAATTCAGCAAAAAGACAAATGATAGCTTTAAATGGTAATAAAAATGTTAAAGAATTGGAAATATTACAAAAACAGGCAAATGCAATGAAAAATAACACAAAAGAACAAACATCACCAAAATAACTAAAAACCTAATAAAATCAATGAAAAAATAGACTATATTTAAACAAAAATATAGTTTTTTTATGACAAAATATGATATTATTAAATAGTAAGGAAGGTGTTATATATGAAAGGTATAATATTAGCAGGAGGAAGTGGGACAAGACTTTATCCAATAACAGAAGGTATTAGTAAACAATTAATGCCAATTTATGATAAACCAATGATTTATTATCCATTATCTGTGCTTATGCAAGCAGGGATAAAAGACATATTAATTATTACAACTCCACAAGATCAAGATCAATTTATTCGTCTTTTAGGAGATGGAGAAAAATATGGAATTAACTTAGAATATAAAGTGCAACCATCACCAGATGGATTAGCACAGGCATTTATAATAGGAGAATCTTTTATTAATGGAGATCCTTGTGCCATGGTATTAGGAGATAATATTTTCTTCGGAGATAATTTAGAAGAAAAATTAGCAAATGCTAAATACAAATCAGAAAATGGTATTGCAACTAACTTTGGTTACGAAGTAAAAGACCCTGAAAGATTTGGAATCATGGAATTAGATAGTAACAATAATATTATTAGTGTAGAAGAAAAACCAGATGTACCAAAATCAAATTTTGCAATAACAGGTCTTTATTTTTATCCTAAGGGAGTAAGTAGTATGGCAAAAAATGTAGTGCCATCTAATAGAGGAGAATTAGAAATAACAACTTTAAATGACATGTATTTAAAAGAAGGTAAATTATCAGGAGAAATTTTAGGTAATGGTTATACTTGGTTTGATACAGGAACATTTGATAGTCAACTAGAAGCATCATCTATGATTAGAGCAATTCAAAATAATAAAGGAAAAGTTATTTGTTGTCCTGAACATATAGGATATCAAAATGGATGGTTAGAAAAACAAAAAGTTTTAACAAGAGGTAATTTATTATCTAAAAACAGCTATGGACAATTCTTGATAAAAGTGGCTAAGTAAGTTTATAAAATATAAACTTATTTTCAAGTAATGAAAGAGGTTATCGTATGCTTAAAAATAATTATGCAAAAATTGCATTAATTACAACTATTATTTTATTATTAGTATCACTACTTAATGGTTTTTTTCCATTTGGTAGTAATTATATAGTATGGGGAGATTTACATTCTCAAATAACAGCATTTCATTTTCAATTTTATGATGCTGTATATGGAAATAGTTCATTATTGATAGATTATATGACAGCAGGAGCGACAGATTTTTACGGATTAATTTGTTATTACATTTTAAGTCCTTTTACTTTGCTGACGTTGTTATTTCCAAGAGAATTAATTCCACATTCAATAACTTTAATTATATATTTAAAAATAATTTTATCTAGTATTACTATGTTTTATATGTTAAATAACTTATTTGGTAAATTAAATATAAACTATAAATTTGCATTAGCGCTGTTGTATGCATTTTCAAGTTATGTTCTAAGTTTTTATTTAATACCGACATGGTTAGATTTAGTCTATTTATTACCATTATTGATATTAGGACTAAAAAAATTACTTAATAATGAAAGTAAAATATTATATTTAGTAACTTTAACGTTATCACTATTATTTAATTTTTATTTAGCATTTATAACTTTATTTATAATTATATTTTTATCATTTTTCTATACTAAAGAATTAGATTATAAGAAAAAAGTTATAAAAGATTTAACTTTAACAACAATACTTAGTATAGGTATATCATCAGTTGTAGTAATACCTGTTGTATATCAAATATTTATATCAAAAAGAGCATCTTTTGATATTAGTTTAATATTTCAAACATTAACAGGACCTATAATAGACAAAACCACATTATTTATAACGTTAGGTCTACCTATAATTACTATTATATTATTATTATTTAAATATAAAGAAAATATGAATTTCTTAAAAAAATATTTACCTTGTTTAATAATACTTTTAATACCAGTATTGTTTGAACCTACTAATAAATTATTACATTTAGGAAGTTATATATATTATCCATATAGATATGGACATATTACTACTATTTTATTAATAATAGGTGCAGGTTATTATTTAAATAAATATAAACAAGAAGAGAACATAAAAATAAAAAATATGAATAAATTAAATTTTATCATACCAACTATAAGTATTATATTAATATCTATTTTAACTATATATTTTTATAGTGATATTCAAACGTGTATATATAATTTAACATTTACATTCGATAAATTTATATATGTAATAATGATTATAATATTTATACTTACATTAATAACATATTTCTTTTTATTAAAAAAGAAAATACATCATTTATTACTTTAATGTATGTAATAATATTTAGTTTTGTAATGTCTAATTTATTTATAGGGAATAATTACAATAAAGATTTTATAAAAGAATCTTATGAACTTAATTACTTTTTAAACGAGTATGAATTAGATAATTACAAAGTAAAAATAGATATAGATAATTTTGTTGAAAATAATGCATTTATATCAGATAAAGCATCATTAGATAACTTTACATCATTAATAAATGAAGAAGCATTTACAACAAATCAAATGTTAGGTTATAATTCTTACTGGATGAATACAATGTCTTCTGGAAGTAACTTATTTATAGATTTTTATTTAGGTCATAAATATTTATTAACAGATTATGAAGTATTTAATATTTACTATAAATTATTAGATAAATATAATGAATATTATTTATATGAGGCAAATATTAATATAAGTAATTATCAAGAAATATCTGAATTTATTTCTTTAGAAGAACAATCTAGTTTAAAAAATACAAATTTAATATCACTTAATACATTTGATGAAGAAGTAATAACTATTATAGAGGATTTTGAATTTATAAATATAAATAATGAAAATAATAAATTAACTATAATAGATAATAATAAAGAAGCTTATATGATTAAAACTGTAAACATCAATGAATTAAGTAGTGTTTATTTTGAACTAATTAATTCATATGATAATAAGGAAAAACAAGCTATTTATAATTCAATGGATGTATATATAAATAATGAATTAATAATAGAAAATTATCCTAAAAGAAATGATATTAACACAATTTACTTAGGTGACTATGAGAATAATGTAGAAGTAAAAATAGTATTAAAAGAAAATATAGAATATAAAGACTTTTCTTTAGGGATATTAAAAAATAGTATTTTAAGTAATTATTTTCTTGAAAGTAGTGAATTTGAATATAATAATTCAAAAGCAAGTATAACTATAAATAGTGATAAAGATAAATTAATATTTATGCCAATTAATTATTTAGATAATATGACTGTAAGTATTAATGGAGTAGAAGCAGAAGTAAATGAAGTTTACGATAATTTTATTGGACTTTCTATTAAAGAAGGTAAAAACAATATAGAAATTAATTATGAAACACCTTTTTTAAGAATAAGTTTATTTATTTCTTTAGTATTTCTATTAGTAACTACAATTATTTTAATTAAAAAACCAGATGACAAAATATTAGAAAGCATTATATATAATATTTATAATATAGTTGTACATATCTT
>CAYJEO010000037.1:0-8081 GCA_964369355.1 uncultured Muribaculaceae bacterium
ATGGCAGGGGATAAGTGAATCGAACACTTAACCGCGGTTTTGGAGACCGATATTATACCATTTAACTAATCCCCTAAATGAATACAAAAATATTGTAGCATAATTATTGTGTTTCTACAATGTTTTTTATTATATTTTGTTGTAGAAATTGAATATATATAGTATTATAAAGTTAACTGGAGTTGTTTTTATGGATAATAATTTTAAAAAACACTTGATAGAATCTGACAAAGAAGAATATATTGTTAAAAAGAATTCTTCATTTTTAAAATGGTATGACGAAAATATAAAGTATGTCAATATGCCATTATCAACTATCCAAACATATATAGATTTACTAGCTTATTCATGTATGATCTTATATGAACGTTTTGGAGACAAATATAATGCCTTACATAATGTATTAAATAATGAAGGTATACCTGATGATTTACTTAGACTATTAATAGGTTTTTATAGAACTAGTCATGTTCATATACACTATGATGTTGAAAATTTTGACATTGATGTTAGTTTTGATATGCTAGATGGACAATTAGAAAAAAACAAATTAATAGAAAATATTTTCGGAATAAATACTACATATAAAGATATAGTGTATTTATATAGATTTTTTGAAAAAAATAAATTTGAAAATTTTGACTATTCTGAGTTAACTGATTTAATAGAAAAACTAAAATTTGATTTTGATCTTAAATTAAAAATATATGAACTAGTAACTTTAAAAATTTTATATAATAAAACTAATACAGACGATGCTTATATAATGGCAAAACAATTTGTAAAGGATGTAAATAATATGCACCCTAATATGATATTATCAACATATAATATAGATCAAATAATGTTAAGTGCATTAGATGAATCAAAAAAATACAAAAAATAGTATAATTTACAAAAATATTACTAATTAGCAAATAAAATAAAGGAGAAAATAAATGACAGTAAAAGAAATATATATAAAAATAGATGAATTTGCACCTTTTAATACTCAAGAATCATGGGATAACAGTGGTATTTTAATTGGAGATGTAAATAAAAATGTAAATAATATTTTAATAGTACTAGATATAAATGAAGAAGTAATTAAAGAAGCAATAAATAAAAAAATAGATTTAATAATTACACATCATCCAATTATATTTAATCCTTTAAAAAATATATTAAATAATACTTTAGTATATCAACTAATAAAAGAAGATATAGCAGTAATATCTGCCCATACTAATTTAGATATAGCGAAAAATGGTATTAATGATATACTAGCTAAAAAAATAAATTTAAAAAATATAAAACCATTGACACAAAGTTCAGAAAAAAACTATGTAGTGTCTGTATTTGTACCAACTAATTCAAACTTTATAAATAAGTTAACTGAATTAAATATTGGAACTATTAATAACTACACATCATGTTCATTTAAAACAAAAGGTAAAGCTACATTTATACCTAATGATGCTAATCCGCATGTAGGAGAAAATAATAAATTAAACGAAGTAGAAGAAGTAAAAATAGAACTATTAGTAAATAATAATGAATTAAATATATTAAAAAATTTCATAAACACTAACCATCCTTATGAAGTACCAGTTTATTATGTATATGAAAACTTAAGTTTAAGAAATACAAACTCACTAGGTTTAGTAGGTGATATAGAAAAAACTTTAGCTAAAGATTATATAAAAGAAGTAAAAGAAATATTAAATATAAAATCAATAAAATTAAGTAATCCTAATAAACTAATAAAAAAAGTAGCGATTTGCGGTGGAAGCGGAAGAAGTTTAATAAAAGATGCAATAAGTAAAAATGTAGACTTATTTATTACGTCCGAACTAAAGCACAATGATTATTTAGACAATGATATTAGTTTAGCAGATTGTGGACATTATGAAACTGAAAAATTAGGAATAAATAATTTAAAAAATATATTAGATAGTAAATTAGATGATATAAATATATATATATCAGATAAAGATAAACCATACGAATATATTTAGGAGGACATTATGAGAGGATTAGAACATTTTAAAAATAGTAATACACATGAATATGACTTAAAGAATAATAAAGAAATTATAAATAACTATGATCCATATAAATCTATATTAACTAAAGAAGAAATGCAAGAATTTATTGATACTATAGCATCAGTATATAAAGACATATATGATTTTTATCCAGATAAAAACGAAATATTTTCTATGACATTAAATACTTTAATGAGCAATGATATAGTTAATGATTTATTAAATATAGAAACAAATATTGAATCATTAAAAATAAAACATAAACAAGGATTTGAAATAACTTTCGAACTAGATCAATTAAGAATAATTAATAATCAAGATTTTTATAATGTATTTGGAATAGATATATGTTATCAAAGTGTAGAAGAAATATATGAAATGATTAATGAAATAACTAGCGACTTTGATTTAAGAGAACTAAAACAATATATTGAAATAAGAAACTATAATATAAGATTAAGAAATAAATTACTTACTTTAGTTTCAAAAAAACTATGTTTTGAAAGTGATAATATATTTAAAGGATATTTAATAGCGAAAACTTTTGCAGAAAATACAAATTCAATAGGAGCATTTAATGTTAATTTATATGAAATAAATCAAACTATGAAAGAAGCATTATTAATAAATGAATTAGAAGAAAAAGAAATTCAAAAAACAAAAAGAAAGAATTTAGGAAATGGATAAAATTTTAGAATATTTAAAATATAATAATACATATGAATATGAACTTCTAAGTAATAAAAAGTTTCTAGATTGGTTTAATGAAGAAAAAAATTATGAATTGTCTATGACTATATTACCAAGATTACAAGAATTTATTGATAATATAACAGAAGAATTTCAAAAACAATATAAAATACATGGTGATACAGAAGCAGTGCTAGCAAGTACTATTAATAATTTAGTAGACGGACAAATTGACTATGAATTATATCAAAACTGTTTAATGGATAATGAAGTAAGTATACTACATGTTAAAAATGATTACGAAATAGATATAAAGTTAAATGAAACATTTGGATATTGTAAATATAATAAAAAAATAGAAAACATATTTGGAATAGATATAGAAAACTACAGTATAGAAAAACTATATAATGTATTAGATAATATAACTAATGAATTTGATTTATCAGATTTAAAACAATTAATAGATATTAAAAACTTCAATGAAAAATTAAGAAATAAAATGTTTGATTTTATAGTATTAAAACTATTCTTTGAAAGTAAAACACCAATTGAAGGATATAAAATAGTTAATAATTTTGTTAAACATATAAACTTTGAATTCGAAGGAAGTACTAATACTTATCGTATAACAAATATGTTAAAAGAAATATTAATAATAAAACAATATGAAAATAAAATATTAATCAAAGACTAATTTAGTCTTTTTTTTAATATTGTGGTATAATAATTTTAAGAAAAAGGTGAATTATGTATAAAGTTTTAGAACAAGAAGAAATAACTAAATTTTTACTAAGTAAAGATTTAAAAAATAAAAAAATTAAAAGTATGTTAAAGTACGAAAGTGTACTAGTAAATGGTGTAGTAGTAACTAAATATAACTTTTTATTAAGAAAAGGGGATGTAGTTACATTTAAAAATAGTCGTACATCATTTAAAGATACGGAAACTAATTTAAAAATAATATATGAAGATAAAGATATAATTGTTGTTGATAAAAAAGCAGGACTACTTACTGTATCAACAGATAAAGAAAAAACAAGAACTCTATTTTATCAAGTAAGTGAATATGTAAAGAAAAAAAATTATAAAAATAAAATATTTATAATAAATAGATTAGATAAAGGAACATCTGGAGTAGTAATGTTTGCTAAAACAGAAAAAGTAAAATCGTTATATCAAAATAAATGGAATGAATTAGTAATAACTAGAAAATATACAGCAATAGTAGAAGGTATTTTAACTAATAAAAGACAAACTATTACTAAACCTTTAGAAGAAGATGAAAAAGGTAAAGTATTTGTATCTAAAGAAGGAAAAGATGCTATAACTTCGTTTGTAGTATTAAAAGAAAAAGATAATTTATCTTTATTAGATGTTGATATTAAAACAGGACGTAAAAATCAAATAAGAGTTCATTTAAAAAGTATAGGGCATCCAATTATTGGAGATGCAAAATATGGAAAAGAAGCAAGTGTTATTAAAAGAATGGGATTACACTGTAATTTATTAGAAGTTAAAAATCCAATAACAAAAGAAGTTAAAAAGTTCGAATCTAAAGTACCAAAAGAATTTAAATTATTATTTAAAGGAGGATCTAATGAGTAAGATATTAGAACGTATTTATAAAATAAATATATTATCAGCAATGATTATGATTGTAATAGGAGTTACTTTAATTATATTTCCTGATGCAATGATATCTATTATTTCATTTATAATTGGTGGATTAATTATAATAAAAGCATTAGAAAGTTTAATTAGAAATAGAAAAAATGAATATAAAGTAACATTTAATATAATGCTTATTATATTTGGATTAATATTTATATTAGAATATGATTTTTTTGCAAGTATATTACCTTTCATAGCTGGATTTATTATAACTATGAGTAGTTTAAATAAAATATCATTAGCTTTTGAAATGAAAAAATATAATAAAAATTGGGTAATATCTTTATTATTTGCAATATTAGGAACTATTTTAGGACTAATTTTAATATTTAATCCATTTGATGGGGCAGTATTAATAGTCCAAATTATAGGAGTGTATATTGCTATATATGGGATAAATGATTTATATGCTGGTAAAGTAATTCAAGAAAAAGTTATTAAAGCAGATGTAATTGAGAAAAAAGTTAAAATAATTGATGCAGATTAAATTGCTAAAAGCAATTTTTTTTCATATATTATAGTGGTGATAATATGGAAAAAATTTTGTTTCCTTTAAAATATATGAAACAAACACAAGGAGTTAATGGTAGTTTTTCACATACAAATACTTTAGCTATAGATTATGGAAATAGTGGAGTTGCAGAAAAATTATATGCACCTTTTACAGGAATAGTAAGAAAAACATATGGAGATTTAAACTTTATTTGGTTAGAAAGTGTAGAACCAGTTTTATATGCTGATGGGACTATTGATTATGCTGTAGTAATAACTGCACATGATGAAGATATAAGTAATTTATATGTAGGGAAAGTTATTAAACAAGGAGAATATTATTCAGATCAAGGGTCTGCTGGATATTCAACAGGAGTGCACACTCATATAGAGGTTAGTAAAGGTAAATTTACAGGAAGTGGATGGTATAAAAATAGTGAAGGTATGTGGCTTATGAATAATGCATATCATCCTGCTAATACATTTTTCTTAACAGATGATATTAATATAGTAAATGACGGTAATTATGATTGGAAAAAGTTATTAGGTAATCCGGTTTTAAAAGATGAAAGTGTAGATCAGTTATTTGTTAAAGTTTATAATTTAAATTGTAGAGATAATCCTGATGGCAATGTATTAGGCTATATAAATGAAGGCTATTATAATATATTAGAAAAAAAAGAAACTAATAGTTATACATGGTATAAGATAGATAATAATTTCTGGATCGCATATAATTTATCATGGGTTGATTTGCACGAAGTAACTAAAAAAGAAGAGGTACCAGAAATAATTATAAAACCAAGTGAATCTAATGTACTTTTTGAGTATATAGTTACAAAAACTGATCTTTATGGCATACATTTAAATGAGGGTGAAATATTAAAAATAGAAAAAAGTAGTTAAAAATTATTTTATTGTGATATAATTAAGTAGAATAAAAGGAGGATTTTTTATGAATGATAAAGAATTTCAACCAGGTCAAGCACCTGAAATATTAGAAACACCTACAGTAGAACCAGTATTAAATCCAATGACGGATGTAATGCCAACAGTAGAACCAATTATGCCTGTGCAACCTCAAGTGATGCCTATGGTAGAACCAGTAATGCCAGTACAACCAGAAGTAATGCCTACAGTAGAACCAATTATGCCAGTACAACCAGAAGTAATGCCTACGGTAGAACCAACAATGCCAGTACAGCCAGAAGTAATGCCTACAGTAGAACCAACAATGCCTGTGCAACCAGAAGTAATACCTACAGCAGAACCAACAATGCCAGTACAACCAGAAGTAATGCCTGTAGCAGTAGAAAACCCTACAACTCCTGTGGAAAACTCTGTTGTTGAACCGGTTTTAGAAGAAGTTGCTACTCAAGAAGTACAAATTGAAAATAAACCTGTGGAAAAAGAAAATAGATTTTTAATATATTTTGTACTAATTTTAATATTAGCAGCTATTATCTTAATTCCAATGTTTTATTCATTTTAATAAAAAAAAGACATCTTTTAATAAAGATGTTTTTTTATGCTTTAGTTGATAGTTCAATAATCATATCCATATTATCGTCATCAGCCATAATGTTTTTATGTAACTGATTACATTTATCGCATTTATATATAATTTTATATGTATTTTTAAATTTTTCAATACCGATTGGTCTTAATAATCCATGACATTCATTTAATCTGTCTCCTGGAAATATATCTAAATGTTTAGAATATAAGCAATATGGACAATGATCTCTTGCTGTATAATTTAATTTAGTTACTTCTTTATTACAATTCTCACATACAAAGTTTTCATCTCTCATAGTAAATTTTTTCAAAATAATCACCTAAGTAAATTATACCATATATTTAATTGTTGTGATATAATAGTTATATTTGGAAGTGATATTATGAACTATAGTGTAAAAATAACAGACTTTGAAGGTCCTCTAGATTTATTATTACATTTAATTAAAGAATCTTCAATTGATATTTATAATATTAAAATAGAAGAAATTGCAAAACAGTATTTAGATTTTATTAGTGAAATGGAAAAATTAAATTTAGATATTGCTAGTGAATATTTAGTTATGGCAGCACAATTAATAGAAATGAAATCTTCTATGTTATTACCTAGTAAAAAGACAGACTCTTTAGAAGAAGAATATGAAGAAGATCCAAGAGAAGCTTTGATTAATAGATTACTAGAATACAAAAAATATAAAGAAGTTACTAATGATTTTAAAAATTTAGAAGAAGCAAGACAAGAATATTTTACTAAGGAAATGTCTAATTTAAAAGATTATGCTAAAGAATCTACTTTAGAAGGAGATTTAAATTTAGATGATTTAATGAATGCTTTTAAAAAGTTTTTAGAAGATAAAGCAAAAGAGCAACCTTTATCTACTAAAATAACTTCTAAAGAATATTCAGTATCAGCTAGATCAAGTGAAATTAAAAATATATTAAAAACTAAGAAAAAAGTTAATTTTACAGAACTTTTTGAAATAGTTACTAAAGATTATGTAGTTGTTACTTTTTTATCTATATTAAGTATGGCTCGTAAAAGTGAATTGGTTATTGTACAAGATAATAACTTTAATGAAATTGTATTAAAATTAAAAGAGGTGGACGATGAATAAAGAAGCAATATTAGAAGGTATTTTATTTATTAAAGGTGAAGATGGTGTCACTTTAAATGAATTAATAGAAGTATTAGATATAAAAGAAGAGGAAGTTGTTTCTTTATTATCTTCTTTAGAAGCTAATTTACTATCTGAAAATCGTGGTTTAAAATTAGATATACTAGGTAATAAATATAAATTAACTACTAAAGTAATTCATAAACCTTATTATGAAAAATTAATTGAAGCTACTAATAATACTTTAAGTCAATCTTCTTTAGAGACTCTAGCTATTATTGCTTATAATGCTCCAATTACTAGATCTCAGGTAGATGATATAAGAGGTGTTGATAGTTCTCATATGGTAAGAAAGTTAGTCAGATTAAATTTAATTAAAGAATTAGGGCGTTCTGATTTACCAGGTAGACCTATATTATATTCAACAACAGATAACTTTTTAGATTACTTTGGTCTTTCAACTATAGATGAATTACCAATTGTTAAAGAAGTTAAGTTAGATGATTCAGAAATTAATTTATTTGAATCTAAATATAAAGAACTTGACAAAGTAGCATAATGTGAT
>CAYJEO010000038.1:0-7604 GCA_964369355.1 uncultured Muribaculaceae bacterium
TCAAATAAAAAAAGATTAATAAATTAATCTTTAATTAAAGATAAACTAACCTTATCTTTTTCAATAAATAATTCAACTACATAACAAGTAACAATATCTCCCACACTTAAAACTTCACTTGGATGTTTAATGT
Source organism: uncultured Muribaculaceae bacterium (assembly GCA_964369355.1). Classification (GTDB taxonomy): domain Bacteria; phylum Bacillota_I; class Bacilli_A; order RF39; family UBA660; genus CAYJEO01. Next base: position 134 of record CAYJEO010000038.1, read on the forward strand.
AATGATTGCATAACTTTGATATGTGTGCTAAACCATCATTGTGTAGGCCAATATCAATAAAAGCGCCAAAATCAACAACATTACGTACAGTACCTTGTAACTCATCCCCTACTTTTAAATCTTTAATATCTAAAACATCTGATTTAAGAATCGGTTTAGGCATTTCATCCCTTGGATCTCTATTAGGTTTTTGTAATGATTTAATAATATCTTCTAATGTGTATTTATCTATGTTTAACTTTAATACATATTCATCAATATTTATATTATCTAATTTTTCAATTAATTTAGTAGTACCTAAATCATTAATAGTTAAATCTAAACTATTTAGTAAACTTAGAGTAACATCATAACTTTCAGGATGAATATCAGTTTGATCTAAAATATTATTACCATCAACTATTCTTAAAAAACCAATAGCTTGTTCATAAACTTTATCACTTAATAATTTCTTTTTCTTTAATTCTTCTCTTGATAAAATCTTACCTTTTGTATCTCTATAAGCAATAATTTTTTCGATATTTTTCTTAGTAATACCAGAAACATATTTAAGTAACGAAGGTGAAGCTGTATTTATATTTACCCCTACACTATTAACAGTTTTAGAAACAACAAAATCAAGTGACTCAGTTAATTGTTTATTAGAAACATCATGTTGATATAAACCGACTCCAATACTTTCAGGATTTATTTTAACTAATTCTGATAAAGGATCTTGCAATCTTCTACCAATAGAAATAGCACTTCTTTTTTCGACCGTTAAATCAGGAAACTCTTCTATTGCTATTTTAGAAGCACTATAAACACTTGCTCCTGCTTCTGATACAATTATATACTCAACTTTTTTATCTAACTCTTTTAATACTTTTGCTACAAATATTTCACTTTCTCTTGAAGCTGTTCCATTACCTATTGCAATAATATCTACATTATATTTATTAATTAATTCAATTAATTTATTTTTAGATCCTTCATAGTCTAATTTTGGTTCTGTTGGATATATAACACATACTTCTAATTTTTTACCTGTTGAATCTATTACTGCTAATTTACACCCAGTTCTAAAAGCAGGGTCAAAACCTATTACTGTTTTATCTTTCATAGGTGGTGTTAATAATAAACTTTCTAAATTTTTACCAAAGTTTTCAATAGCAGATATTTCTGCTTTCTCTTTTAATTCACTTCTTATTTCTCTTTCAATAGAAGGTTTTATTAATCTTTTATAAGAATCTTTAATAGCATCTATTATATATTCATTTACAAAAGATTCTGATTTTATTAATTTATCTGTTAAATAAGATAATATTATTTTTTCATCAATATCAATAGAAATATTTAATACTTTTAATGATTCTGCTCTATTTAATGCTAATACTCTATGTGGTTTAATATATTTAACTGCTTCTTTGTAATCATAATACATTTCAAAAGTTTTAGATTCATCTTTAGCCTCTTTTTTTAACTTAGAGGTAATAGTACCATTAATGATTGTGTTTGTTCTTATATATTTACGATATGCTGCATTATCACTAATAAGTTCTGCAATTATATATTTAGCACCTGTTAAAGCTTCTTCTATAGATTCCACTTTATCATTTAAAAATTTAGCACATAAGGTATTAATGTCACCTTCTTTAGGTAGAGATAAAATCATTTTAGCTAAAGGTTCTAATCCTTTTGCTATTGCTTCTGTTGCTTTTGTTTTCTTTTTTTCTTTATAAGGTCTATATAAATCTTCTACTTCAACTAATTTAGTTGCATTCATTATTTTATTTTTTAAGTCTTCTGTTAATAACTCTTTTTCATCTATTAATCTAATAACATCTTCTTTTCTTTTTAAAAGATTTACTTGATATGTATATACTTCACTTATTTGTCTAATAACTTCTTCATCTAAAGAAGATGTAGCTTCTTTTCTATAACGCGCTATAAAAGGTATAGTATTTCCTTCTTCTAATAATTTTAAAACAGCATTAGTTTGTGTTTCTTTTATGTTTAGTTGTTTTGATATTTCTGTAATTATTTGTTTATTCATATTGCTCTCCTATTTTAATTTGTTTGGTAATTTTGTGTTTTTTAAACTTGCTTTATTTATTATTTTATTACCATATTTTTGTTTTAATTCATCCATTGTTTTGTCTAAAATGGTTGTATTCTTTTCTTCTTTGAAATCATCAAATAACGATACTTGATGATTATAGTTCTCGTGTAAGTTATCTAATCTAACACCTATTAGCCTAATCGGTTCATCTAGTGTCATTTCATTTAAGATTTTTTTTGCTACTTCAAATACTTCATCTGTTTTATTAGTAGCATTCTTTAATTTAATTTGATGTGATTTCCTTCTAAATTTATTATCTTTTAAAACCACTACTACAACTGATGCATATTTGTTTAACTTTCTTAAACGTAGTGTTACTGCGTCTGATAATTGTAATATATATTTTATTAAATCTTCTTTTTTATAAATATCTGTTTCTAATGTGATTTCATGACCTATTCCTTTAGGATCTTGTTTAGATGAATCTACTATTGAGTTATCTATTCCTTTAGCCCTATTTATCATATCCATAGCATGATTTTTAAAAACTTTTGATAATTTTATCGGATCTATGGTTGCTAAGTCTTTAATTGTATTAATACCTATTTGTTCTAATTTAGGAACTGTTTTTTTTCCAATACCATACAACTCTCCTATTTTTAAAGGATACATTTTTTCTATTATTTCATAGTCATATAATGTATGTATTTTATTTGGTTTAGTGAAATCAGATGCCATTTTAGCACATAATTTATTATTAGCAATTCCTACATTTACAGTAAATCCTAAATTATCAAATATTTCTTTTTGTATTTTTTTAGCGAACTCTAATTCGCATCCATATAGATTTTTTACTTTACCATAATCAATAAAACATTCATCAATACTTACTTGTTCAATATCAGGTGTATATTTTTCTAATAATTTTATAAAATCATCAGACATTTTAGAATATAGTTTATAATCACATGGATATCCTTTTAACGCTCTACATTTTTTTAATGCTTGAAATATAGGTTCACCTGTTACTACACCTTGTTTTTTAGCAGGAGTGGACTTTGCTAATACTATTCCGCTTCTTTTTTTAGGGTCCCCACAAATGATAGCATATGAATTTCTAATATCATATTTAAAACCTTGTTTTAATAAATCAACTGCTGTCCAAGATAAAAAAGCATTGTTAACATCAATATGCATTATTATTCTATCCATATTATCACCTAATTAATTATACCATAATAAATAAAAAAAAGAGTATTAAACTCTTATAAAAATATGGTAAATATAGTAATTATTACACCTGTTAATATTCCATATATTTTAGTTTTTATATCCTTTTCTTCTCTCAATCTAGGAGTAAGTTCAAATAATAGTATATAAACTAACATTCCTATAGTTACACTTATTAATAATCCAGAATTATAAGTTGTTAATATTGATTTAGATATAAATAGTATCAATGATCCTATTATAGTAGAACACCCAACTATAGTAGTTATAATTGTAGTTTTTTTATGATCTTTATATTTTTCATTTAATGCTAGAGCAATCACTACTCCGATTGCAATATTTACTAAAGATACTTGCAGTCCGAAAGTAATACCTTCATAAATATTATCCAAAGTTTTATCATATATATGAAGACCTTCTATTATATTGTGTGATATTAAAGCTATTGCTGACATAACTCCTATATGAAAGAAATCTTCATGATTATGAATATAATGATGTGGTATTATTTTATCTAATATTTTAATAAAATAAAAACCAGCTAAAGCAAACGCTAATATAACTATATAGTGGAATGGTTCTATTTTATATTTACCAATATATTTTAATGCTTCTGGTATTAATTCATTAAAAAGTAAAAATATAATTATTGTAAATTCTAAAGTTAAAACAAAGTTTAATAAATGTTTATTTTTTTCAAATTTAAATAAAACTATACAACTAAAGCCTAAAGTTAGTCCACTTACTAATGTAATTATTAATGCTATTATTTCATTCATACTATTCACCTACCATCATTTTAACATATTTTATTTATTTGTGAAGTTATAATAATTAATTTCATCTATTTCTTGTGAAATTTTATCTAATATTTCATATTCATAGTCATCTAATTCACTATTTAATAAATCATTTATTAAAAATTTTATTTCATCTTTCGTTTTTGTTTCATAATCTATATTAAACATTTTTAAAATTTCTAAGTTTTTACTTTGTATGTATAAATCATTATTTAATTTAACATATGTATTTTTATTTATTTCAGATAACTGTTCTTCTACTAATTTGTCTATATCCATGCTTATCTCCTTAAATTAAAGAAGCAAAAGACTATTTTGCTTCATAAGTAAATGTAATAGTATTATCAATTAATGAATAAAGTCCACCACTTTTAATACTTTGCTCTGTAATTATTGTTTCACTGTCTTCTAAAGTATCATCACCATCATAAATAATTTCTATACTATATGAATTATATTTACTAAACCAGTTTTTAACGAATTCTACAGTTTCACCTGTGAATGTTGGTATAGCACAAGATACTTCATCTTCATTTTCTTCTAACATACAGTTTAGCGGTTCTACTACTTTTGATTTTTCTACTACAGTAATTACCATACCTTTATTTTTATCAATTGCATCTAAATCCATTTTATATCTTAAAGATTGTGAATGAACTTCTCCTACATCTTGAGTTGATTGATTTTCTTCAATGTATTCTATTGTTAAGTTAATACCATATTTATTAGCAAAGTTTACTGCTACTGATTCTGCTTGTCCTACAAAATCTGGTAATAATACTAGAGTTGTCTCACTATAAGTTCCTTGGCCTATCGTAGTTTCTACATAAGGTTGTTCTGCATTAAACGTAAATGTTTTAATAACTTCTTGTTCAATTAAACCTAAATTTATTTTCATTGCTGTTGATACATCTGTAATACTACCTTGATATGGAACGAAATTATATAATTCTAATTGTGTCCCTTGACCATTATATGAACTATAATCATATATTCTAGAATCAAATCCTGATAACGCTAATCTTTGAATAGTTACTAATTGATCAATTGGAGCATCACTACTCATACTTATTACTTCCATACCTACATCATATAAAGAAAATATTTCTGATGTCTGTAAATTTGTTTCCATACTTATACTAATAACATCTAATACTTCTTGTAGTTTTTCTAAACTTGTAATTGTTTTGGCTTGTTCTAATAAAGCTGATATTATTAATTGTTGGTTTTCACCTCTAATAAAGTCATTACTTACATAGTCAGTCCATTCACTACTGCATTGATCAGGGTTTGGATGTCTGTTTCTTGCTAAGGCTAAAGCTTGCTCTCCTGTTAATGTTTGAATTCCTTCTTCGACATAAACAGTATTTGCTCCCCATGTTCTATTGCTATCTTGCTCACAAAAACTATAAGGTACATCAACTGTTATCCCACCTAGTGTATCTACTAATTTTACTAGTCCTTTAAAGTTTATTTTTACATAATAATCTATATCTATATCAGTAAAATTTTCAATTGTTTCAACCATACAATCTTCACCATACCAAGCAGCATGTGTTATTTTGTTTTTTCTTTCCCCTGAAAAACATGTAATTGGTACATATGTATCTCTTGGAATACTCATCATTGTAGTAGTTAAAGTATTTGGGTTTACTGTTAGTAATATTAATGAATCTCCATTAAAACTACTTTCTGCTATATTTTCTGTTTCTGAATCTACTCCCATTAATAAAATCGTAAATGGTTCTGTTAATGAAGCTACCTCAGTTGGTTTTGTAACAACTGTTTCAGTTTTAGTTACATGTATTTTTGTTTCAGTGTTTAAATTTTCATATCCTTCTACAGTTGCAAATAAAATTGAATAGTTAGTTGGTAAAAAAGCAGATTCTACTTCACCCGTATATAAAGCTTCTAATAACGTTATATAACTATCATAATATCTAATTGTATTTTTATCTATCTTATATTCATCTATCATAGTTGTTGCTATTTGATATCCTTCAACATTATTTTCATCTGATAACATTCCTATTTTGGTTGTTTCGTAGTTAATACTTTCTTTATCTACTAATGTTACTATACTAGTTGAATATGTTTTTTCAGTTGTTGTAATACTTGCTAATTTGTCATATGCTTTATATGCATTATATGTTACATATCCTATTGCTAAATTAAATAAAATATAAAACAAAATTAATAGTATTAATTTTAACTTGTTTTGCCTAATTAGTTTTCTAAATGAATATACAAATAGGAATATTAAAAATAAAATCAATAATATAATCCCTATATATCTTAATGAGTTGGCCACTCCGTCTAGTTTTAGAACAAAAGATATTAATGTCCCACTTGTTACTAATGTTGTTATATATAATAAAGTTACTAATATAAATAATGTTTTATTTTTAGTTACTCTTGCTATTATTTTTTTCATGTACTACCTCCGAATATTACCTTATTATTATATACTAATAAAATTTATTATTCAACGAACATATATTTACTTAACTATACTTGACATTTTATTTATAGTATTACATATAATATAAATGTAAAATATTTTCAAAAAAATGTTGATATTATATTAAAAGTTTGCTATAATTTATTTACAGATGGGGCTGTAGCCAAGTGGTAAGGCATGGGACTGCAACTCCCTGATCGTTGGTTCAAATCCGATCAGCCCCTCCAAAAATGCAGATGTAGTTTAATGGTAGAACCTCAGCCTTCCAAGCTGACTGCGTGAGTTCGATTCTCATCATCTGCTCCATTTGAAATTAAGTTGCTAACCCCAGTGGTTAGCAATTTTTATTTTATATAATAAATTGTCCTAACTTCCTTTGAAAGAAAGGAGGTTTTTTAATGACTTTAAATAAAACTATGCAACTTTTAAGTGATGATGAAAATTTTATAAACTATATTAAAGAATACTATTTTAGTATATATGTAAAAAAATCTAATGGGTTTGAAGAAGTTGTTAATAAAACTAATATCAAATTTGTACACCCTACTACCTACTTCATAGGTAAAGAGGAAATATTATATTATGGTAATAACACTGGTAGTTCTAGAAATTACTATTTACCTAGTATAAATAAAGAATTTAGTTTTAAAGAATTGAAAGAATATTTGAAAGGACAATAAAAATGGAAAATTACGAAAAATTTATAACTATTAAAACTATGGCTGAACTTTTAGCCTATGAAATATATTACATTTACAATATCGATAAAGACGAAATAAATAATATAGAATATGTATATAATGTTCTTGCATCTCATCTCATATTTGATAAATATAAAGAAGAAATTATGCATTTAGGCATATCTATGGCAATAAATCTTTATGAAATACCGATAAAAGTTAGTTAACTTGCTACTTATGTAGTATTGACAAGGCAATA
>CAYJEO010000039.1:0-7486 GCA_964369355.1 uncultured Muribaculaceae bacterium
ATGCCTAGTTTTTTTATACCCAAAACTAAGAAAACTCACACTGTCAGCGGAAGGTATACTACATTCGTATATGATATTTTAAATATATTTGACAAAACAAATTATACATAAAAAACTACAAAATAAATTGTAGTTTTTAAATACTTTAATTAAGGAGCTAGAAAAGCACCTGTTCCATCATTAGCACAAAATTCATCATTAATTACATCCCAATAACCTACTTCACCTACATTAGGTCCTTCAATTATTTCTGCAGGAACGTAATATTTGATAATTTCACCAGTTACTGCATCTGTTATTTTAACATTCTTCAGATACCCAATAAAATGTCTAGTATCTTGAGCAGTAGAAGAATAGGCTGCTGTTGCACCACCAATTCTAATAGTAGTTTCATAAGCAGAAGGAATTAATTTACCACCACTTACTGAATAATTATAAGTATCAATAGTATGTTTAGTTCTTGAAAAATATAAAGTATGCCAACTATTCATTGGTATATGTGGCGATCTTGCATATGTTGTTCCACCATATCCATTAAATACTCCATTTATCCCAATAAATACTCCTAAAGTATAAGTTGACGTTGTTCTACCCGAAATTATCCAACCACCATCATTAGATACTCTTCCAGTTTGATTAAACTCTGTTTCAAAAATATAATCTCCTGTATTTGATAATCCTGTATCTATATATTCATATCCCGAATAAATTATATAATCTAAATTTTTATATGTTATTTTTTCAAAGACATAACCTAAATTTAATATTTTATCTTGATTAGTTTCACTATAAGTATTATAAGAAAAAGTAACTTCTATCTCTGTAACACTATTAGGACTAAAGTAAATTACTTCTTTATTCAAAATTTCATAATTAATATCACTATTACTATTTATGAATTCATTTATTTGATCTAAATGATAATAATCAGCAGTACGATTAGTTACTTCAATAATTAAAGTTATTTTAGAATTTGCATTTGGAAGTGTAACACTCATCTCAGATGTAGTATTAGTAAAATCCGGATTATAGGTTAAAAAAGCACCGTTTTCAGCAGAATGCATTGTGACATTTGTAACTTTTATATCTGTTAATATTTCAACCTTAGCTTCACCACTTATAGCTAATTCACTATTTAATGCAGAATAACCGATAGATATAAATAAAACTGACATAAAAATAACAGTTGTGAATAATAAATTAAAATTTAATATTTTTTTATTCATATTTATCCCCTCCTAAAACACTTATTATACATAGTATAACACTTATAAATAAAAATGTATATATTGGCCAATTAAACAATATTTAATAAATTTTAAGTTAATAAAAAATAATTCAAATGAATTATTTTAATATTTTTTTCTTTACTATAGCACTTTCTTCTTTCAACAATTCTAGTACTTCTAAATCCATTTCGTCCAATTTAGAAATCTCTCCTAAATTTTTATATATTTCTACAAACTCTTTTTCATTTAATCTACTACTCGATTCAATATGATTCAAAATAGTTGAAAAATTATTTTTATACATAAACACTTTTAATAATTCTTCTACGGTTATAGGGACATACTTTAAATCATTATAATAAATATTTTTATCGTTTAATTTTCCAACAGCAAACTTGCGTTGCATGCTCATAGATTTTCTCATGATCCATTCGGCTTCTCTACTACTTTTGTGTGAAACAATAATACTACTCGCTCTCATTCTTTTCAATAAAATAATTTCATTTAGATCCATATTAATTAATTTTTCTAAATTTATTTGATTAATTCTATTTGTTTTATTTGTAATCATTAAACTTCATCTCCTATTAAGTATTATATCATAATTAAATATATATTTGCATTTACTTTATTTATATTGTATACTAATAAAACAAAAAAGGAGTTATATTATGGAACATTTAACAATAAATCAATTACTAGAAAAAGATATAAATGAAGTAATATTAATGTCTGGAATACTAAGAGCTAAATATATAATTTATTTACATGAATTTGAATCTCCTAAAATATCAGAGGAAAGTATTGTTATTAGATCACTTAGAGATGAAACACGTTATAAAAAATATAAAGCTGATAGAATTTATGAATATCCAATAAGCATTAAAGAAGCCTTATTTATATTTAAGGAAAATATAGTTGAAAATATAAAACATTTTAAAGAAACTAAACAAAAGAAATTAATTGAACCTACTTTTTCATTTATTGAAGATAAAGAAATAAATCATATTAAAGAACAAATTAAATTAAATTTAAATAATAATAAAAAAATAAAACAGTAATAACTGTTTTTTTATATTTTTTTAATAAATCTTTTTTCTATATCTATCGAATTATCAGTATAATCCTCAGAATAACACTTATGCGCTTTCTCTAATTCAGTGCCCACTAATGAAGGTAATTGATTATGTTTTTCTAATAAAAACAAAATATCTTTACCAACTAATTCTGTATATTTAATATTATTTAAAGGTACAAATATATTTTTTGATAATATTTCATTTATTATGTTTAATTGGATTTTTGATAAATCATCTATATTTTCATTCATAAAAAATTGAATCAAATTTTTCTTAGCTAATAATTCATTTTCTGAAATTAAATATTTTTTATATATACTTTGCTTAGTCATATCACTTACTTCAAATTCAAGTTGCTGACTTTTATGTGTTAAATCAATACTTTTACTTACTTTAAATCTATATCTTCCTTCTTTTAAATCTTCAAATAAAAGCAAAAAATCTTTTCTAGATAAAATATAACTAGTTAATCCTTTTAAACTTTTAACTTTTTTAGAATCTTCATGATATTTCTTTTGAATATTAGACCATAAATTTAATTTTCTTTTGCGACTTTTAGCAGTATAATTATCTGCTAAATATACACTAACAGCATAAAAATCTAGCATTTTTACTTCTATTTCTGCATAATTTTGATTTTCTAAAATATCACTATACTTTAAATTTTCTAATTGTAATTCATCTATTGTCATAACATTCTCCTTTAATCTATACATATTATATCACTTATGAAAATTAAGTACAAATAATTAATACAATCTTTATTGAATTATAGGCTTAATTATTATATACTTACAATAGATATAAACATAAGGAGTAATATATGAAATTAGTAACAATACCAAATTATGAACAATACAAAACAGATTTAATATTTGATGCTTATAAGTGGGACCCACAATTTTTAGACAGTAATACAGTATCTAAATATGCTCTAATTTTAACAAAGGCAGAACATAAATTAATAAAACAATTAACAGAACAATTAGATGATGAAACAATTAAAGCAGAAAACTTTTTAAATAATAATTTAAATTTAGTTAAACCATTAAAACTAAGTAAAAAATTCAATAAGGAATTAAAATCAATGTCAAATTATGATTCTACTAAACATATTAGGTTAATGCGTTATGACTTTCACCCTACTAAAGATTTTTATGCTGTTAGTGAAGTTAATAGTGATGTTCCAGGTGGATTTGCAGAAGGTTCATTAATGCCTAAATTTGCTAATAACTTATTAAAAAACAAATATGATTATATAGATTTTAGTGAATATTTACTTAAAAGTATTAAAAACAAAATTAAAAAAAATAGTAACATCGCACTTGTTCACTGTACTTCTTATAGTGATGATAGACAAGTAATGCAATTTTTAGGTGATAAATTAAATAAAGATGGTTACAGTTCAATTTACTGTGATGCTTCACATATAAGATTTAAAAATAATAAAGCATATAGTATTTTAAATAACAATGAAGTAGATATTAATTGTATAATTCGCTTCACACCACTTGAATGGTTGAAAGATATAAAACAAAAACATTGGTCAGGATATTTTAATACCACTACTCCATCATGCAATCACCCTATTTCTATATTCGCACAAACGAAAAGATTTCCTTTAATATTCGATGAATTAGAAAAAAACAATATATTAATGACTACTTGGAAAAAACTTTTGCCTGAGACACTAGAAATTAAAAATAATACTTTAGAAAATGATTATATATATAAACCAGTATATGGAAGAGTTGGTGAAAAAATAGCTATTAAAGAAGCTATTTCAAAAGAAGAATACGAATCTATTTTAAAAGATGTAAAAAAACATCCTAAAAAATATTTAATGCAAAAAAAATTTATTAGTCATCCTCTAAAAATAGATAATCAAGAATTTCATTTATGCCTAGGTTCTTATACTGTAAATAATAAACATGCAGGATATTATGCCAGAATAAGTAATACACCTAGAATAGATTCTAATGCTTTAGATATACCAGTATTAATAGAAAGGAATTAAACTATGAATAAAGAAATATACAAAATATGGCTTGATTCAAATGCATCATGGACTGAGTGGATAAAACCAATTCCTTTTATTTTTATTGATAATAATCATAATTATTACTTAACAATAACTCAAAAAATAATAAACTATATAACATATCAAAAAAATGTAGCTATTATAATTGATTTACCAAATATCGATAGTATTTGTGAAGGAATAAGCATAGCATCAATTGGATATAGACCAATACCTTTATATAATGGAACTATAGCCCATAATACAAATTCTAAAGTAGATAATAAAATAATTTCAGCAGGACTTTTAGAAGCAACAAAAATATTAAGAACAATAAATTTAACTAAGGATGCTAACCCTGTATTTTTACTAGATTCAAATAGAAATAACAATTATGTAAAAGGAAATAATATATTTGATAATACTTATGATATTTATTCTCAAGACTTACCTTCTCCTAAATACTTTATAAAAAATAATATTGATACAATTATTGTAAGAACTAATAAATTACAAATGGATTTAAAAAAAATATTATATACATTTCAAAAAGAAAATATTAAAATATTATTAGTAAATGAATACGAAGAAATAAAACAAATAAACATCAAAGGAGTTACCCATGATAAAATTTAATAAAACAATAGTTCAATTTGGATTTGGAGCTGTTGGAAAAAGTTTTTATGAAAAAGTAAGAAATGAAATTAATTTTGAAGAATATAAATATTATGTAATAACAAAAGATGAATGTGAATTTGAAGCATTTATGAACTTAGGTGGTATTGCAACTAATTTTATTACTATAGAAATTACTTCAACTAATTTTGAAGAAGAATTTAACAAGTATTTAAAAAAAGGTGATTTATTAATTGATTTTGCAGATACAGTTGGAACAAAAGATATATTAAAATATGCAATCAAAAAAGATATAATGTATTTAAATACAGGTGAAGCAGATTGGCCTGAGCATTGGTATAGTATATATGAAGAAAATAAAATTAAAAACGACATTAAAAATAATAGTAATAATAACTATCCTATCGTTTTACAACATGGAAATAATCCAGGACTAGTATCTCATTTTGTTAAAGCAGCTTTAGAACATATAATTAAAACTCAATTTAAAAAAGACAAAACTTTAAACAAATTATTAAAAGATAAAAAATTTAATGAAATTGCTTATAAATTACAAGTAACAAACATTCATGTTAATGATAATGATTTACAACAAGTAAAAGATGATAATAATATTTTAATTAATCCTTGGTGTATAGATTCATTTTTCTTTGAAATGCTAAGTGAAGCAACTATTAGTATTGGAACTCATGAAGTAATTAGTTATAAAGAAGAATACAAAAATATATTTAAAGATTTTATTGAATTTAAAAGTTTAGCAATTAACACTAAACTAAAAACAATATATCCAAATGGTTATTTTGAATCATATTTAGTACCACATGAAGAAACTATAACCATATCAAAAAATTTAGAAGTCATAAAGGATAATAAAGTAATCTATCGACCTACTGTTGCCTTTTTATATTCACCTTTAAGCAATGCCATTAAATATTTAGAAAACAATAAAGTAAATGAATATCCTAATATAGATTTAAATAAACCATTAGATAAAGAAGATGAAAATGAAATAATAATTAGAGGGTATAAATATCCTAATATATCAAAAATCATTTATAAAGAAGATATAGAAAAAGGATGTGAATATGTCGGAGTACTATTAATGGGAAAAAACTTTAATCCTGTTTGGGTCGGAAACAGAATTGAATTAAGTTATCTTTATAAGAAAAAAAATTCTCACTGGCAAACACCTACTATTACACCAGTTTCTATATCTGCATTAGCTGCAATAAAATGGATGATAAAAAGCGAAGATAAAAAAGGAATATATTTTCCAGATGACATATTGGACTACAAAGAAATAATCAAAACTGCTGAAAAATACATATCAAAAACAATATATAAAACATTTGACAAGTCATTAATAGAAAAAACATTAGACATTGATTTATCTAATGTAACTTTCAAAGATTTCTTTGTAAAATAAAAAGTTTGATAACAAACTTTTTTTAATGACTAGTGACCTCCGCCACCGCCTCCTCCACCACGACCATATCCACCGTAGCTTCTTGAAAAACTAGATGACGAACTTGATGTTCTTCTAACTGATTTAGAGAAACTTCTAGTTGAACGTCTAAAACTAGTGGAATGTATGTATCTATTAGCAATAAGTGGACTTACTACATTACTAGCTTCAGGGAAATTAATTTTAAGTACTTTTAAGACTTTATTTGATATACCAAAAGCGGTTGCATAAACTAAGTAACGTTCCCATATAACAAGTTCTATTAACTCTCGCTCCTTCATAAGCGTTTTACTTCTTAAGAAACGGTATAATCCTTGCCATTTTGCTGTTTCACTTGCTCCATATTGTGTAAAATGAATAAAGTCTCTTGAATTTTTTTCTAAGTACCAAGAACTGAATAAAAAAGCAAAACCTAAAATAAAGAAAGCACCATTACTTAAGCCTATATAAGAATTATAAAAATATAAATTGCATCCTATTAATAAGATTAAACCCAATATTTTATGAAATGAAGATATGTTTAATATATTTTGTCTTATTTCATCATATTTAACTTTTTGGAAATATCCATTATTTATTCCAACATCTACAATAGATTTTTCCATACTTTTAACTAAATTCTTAGAAAAGTCATAATCACTTGCTATTATACGTTCTAATAAATCCATTGATACAGAAGAAACTTTTACACAGTTAGTTAGATAATTAAAATATAATTCTTCTGTTTTAGTTAAGGGTTCTAAAATTTGATTTTCTCCTAGTTTATTTACTATTTCTAAATGTCTTATATCATTTTGATCTATATAATTTAATAAACTGTTTTGTTCTGTTTTATATAAAAATTTAAGTCTAACATTTTTAGATTCCCAACCTTTATTTTCATCTATTTTTTTTAATTCAATATATTTTTTTCTAACTAAACTAAGCATTATAGCAGAATATATATTTTCTTTTAATTTTTTCTTTTTTGATTTGCTTTTATTTAATAAAGCTATATTAGCAGCTAAATAAATATCTTCATCCTTAGGTATTTCTCTAAAATAAATAAAATCCATTT
>CAYJEO010000040.1:0-6959 GCA_964369355.1 uncultured Muribaculaceae bacterium
TATAATAGAAAAAACAATAGATTTTAAAAGCAAGGAGGAGTTTTAATGTATAAAGTAGTAATCGGACTAGAAGTTCACTGTGAATTAGATACGTTAGCAAAAAACTTCTCACAAGCTAAAAATACATATACTTCAACTCCAAATATTAATGTTGGAACAGTTGATTTAGGATTACCAGGAATACTTCCTGTTCCTAATAAAGAAGCTGTAAAAAAAGCTTTAAAAACAGCAATGGCTTTAAATTGTAAAACTCCAGATGTTGTTATATTTGATAGAAAAAACTATTTTTATCCTGATTTACCAAAAGGATATCAAATAACACAAATGACAAAACCTATGGGTAAAGGCGGATACTTAAATGTATTTGTAAATGATGAGATTAAAAAAGTAGAAATTCATCAATTACACTTAGAAGAAGATACAGCATCTTTAGAACATGCTAGTGCTTATTCATTAATCGATTATAATCGTTCTGGTATACCTCTAATGGAAATAGTAACAGAACCTTGTATACACTCAGCAGATGAAGCAGTTGCTTTCTTAGAAACTTTAAGAAACGTGTTTTTATACTTAGGTGTTTCTGAAGCAAAATCTGATAAAGGACAAATGAGATGTGATGTAAACGTATCATTAATGAAAGAAGATGCTAAAGAATTAGGTACTAAAGTAGAGATGAAAAACATTAACTCATTTAGTAATGTAAGAGCAGCAATTGAATATGAAATAATAAGACAAACTGAAATTTTAGAAAGTGGTAATGAAGTAATTCAAGAAACTAGAAGAATTAATCCAGATGACTTAAAAACATATACAATGAGAGAAAAAGTAGATGCAGTAGATTATAAATACTTTATCGAACCTAATATTCCTCCTGTTAAATTAACTGATGAATATAAAGAAGAAGTAAGAAGTGAAATTCCTGAATTAGAATTTGACCGTATTAATAAATATATAACTGAATATAAATTATCAAAATATGATGCAACAGTATTAGCAAAAGATAAATTAATAGCAGATTACTTTGAAGAGGTTATTAAAGTAGGAGCAAGTGTATTAGAATCGGCAACTTGGGTAAATACAGTAGTGCTTGGAACATTAAATAAATTAGAAATTACATTAGAAGATTTCTTTATAACTCCTACAATGTTAGGTGAAGTTATTGTTTTAGTAGATAATAATAAATTAAGCCAAAATGCTGCTAAAAAAATAGTTTATAGAGCAATAAAAGAAAACGTAGACCCATTAGAAATTATTAAATCAGAAGGCTTAGAACAAATTGATGATGAAGATGAATTAAAAACAATTATAAAAGAAGTAGTAGATCAATCTCCTGACGTGTTAAAACAATACATAGAAGAAGGAAAAGATTATGTAATTAATTTCTTTGTAGGTGGAGTTATGAAAAGAACAAAAGGTCAAGCTAACCCTAATGTTACTAAAGATTTAATAAAAGAAGAACTAGAAAGTAGAAGATAAAATGAAAGAAAATAAATATAGAAATCATTTTGCAGGTAAATTAACTGAAAATGATGTAAATAAAGAAGTAAGAATTGCCGGTTGGATTCAAAATATAAGAGACCACGGTGGAATTATATTTGTTGATGTTAGAGATGAAGCTGGAGAAATTCAATTAGTTTCAAATGATCAATCAATTTTTGAAAACATTACAAAAGAATCATCAGTAACAGTTAAAGGTGTAGTTAGAAAAAGAGCTGAAGATGACTTCAACTCAAGAATTAAAACAGGAACTATTGAACTTTTAGTAGAAGAGTTTACTGTATTAGGTAAAGCTTTAAATGTATTACCTTTTGATGTTCAAACGTCAAAAGAAGTATCTGAAGATGTAAGATTAAAATATAGATATTTAGATTTAAGAAATCCAAAAGTTCATAAAAATATTTTACTTAGAACAGAAGTAATTGATTTTTTAAGAAAAACAATGAAAGAAGAAGCATTTACAGAAATGCAAACTCCAATTTTAACAGCTTCATCACCAGAAGGAGCAAGAGATTTTATTGTTCCATCTCGTAAGTTTCATGGTAAATTTTATGCATTACCACAAGCACCACAAATATTTAAACAATTATTTATGTGTTCTGGATTTAATAGATATTTCCAAATAGCACCTTGTTTTAGAGATGAAGATGCTAGATCTGACCGTATTTATGGTGAGTTTTATCAATTAGATATGGAATTATCATTTGCAGAGCAAGAAGATGTTTTAGAAATTGGTTCAAAAGTATTTTACGATACATTAACTAAATATTCTGATAAAGAAGTATCTAGTTTACCTTTTAAAAGAATTGGTTATAATGAATCATTATTAAAATATGGAACAGATAAACCAGATTTAAGAAATCCATTAGAAATAATTGATTTAACAGAAACTTTTGAAGATACAGAATTTAGACCTTTTAGAAATGTAACTGTAAGAGGTATTAAAGTAGATGGTATTGCTGATAAACCAAATTCTTGGTTTAATGAATTAGTAGATTATGCTAAAACTATTAATATGCCAGGTATTGGATATATTACAGTACAAGATGATTTATCTTTTAAAGGTCCTATTGATAAATTCTTATCAGAAGATGAAAGAGAATATTTAATTGAAGATGCTAACTTAAAAGCGGGTTCTGTATTATTCTTTATAGCTGATAGAAAAAATGCTAGCAAACAAGCTGGTTTAATTAGAGATGAATTAGGTAGAAAATTAAACTTAATTGATGAAAATGTATTTAATATTTGTATTATTGAAGATTTCCCAATGTATGAATACAACGAAGAAGATGAAAAATATGATTTCATGCATAATCCATTTAGTATGCCAAAAGGTGGTTTAGAAGAATTAGAAAATACTAAACCAGAAAAAATTACTGCATATCAATATGATTTTGTATGTAATGGTATAGAAATGGCTTCAGGAGCTGTTCGTAATCATGATTTAGATGTAATGAAAAAAGCATTTGAAATAGCAGGTTATGAAGAAAGTGTTATTGAAGAACGTTTTAAATCTTTATATACTGCATTTAAATATGGAGCACCACCTCATGCTGGTATGGCAATAGGAATTGATAGATTAGTTATGTTATTAGCTGATGAGCAATCAATTAGAGAAGTTGTTGCATTCCCGTTAACTGCTGGTGGAAGTGATGCTATGATGGGTTGTCCTTCTGAAGTTTCAGAAAAACAATTAAGAGAAGTTCACATTAAAGTAAGATAAGATACTATAAAGTATCTTTTTTATTTAAAAACAGTAAAAGAAAAGAGTAATAATTTACTCTTTTTATTCTACTATAATAATTGTATATGTATTACAATCTTGAATTTGAGATCCACTACTAATTGGAGAATTTTCATGGATAAATCCAGGATTTAAATTACTTGATTGAGTAACAAAGTTAAATGTTACATTAGGATAAGATGCTGCAAATTTTGTTTTTAATATGTTTATAGTAGAGGCTGAACTACCTCCAGTTATCCAATTTGATTGAATATATAATGTATGTGTTTGTGTACTATTACAAGTTGGTACTTCAGGTTCAGGTGTAACAACAGGTGGAGTAACTGGTTCAACGCCATTACTTATATATATAACTACTGAAGTTCCTTCTGGTACTACAGATGTAGCTTTCATTGATTGTGAGTATGATAGTCCACTAGCCACAGTGTTATGATATCTGTATGAGAAACTACATTTTAATCCTTCGTTTGTACAAGATGTTTTAATGTTAGCAACACTCATATTATAAAAGTTAGGAACAGTTACAGCTTTTCCTTTAGAAACTACAACTTTAATAACTTCATCTGTACTTAAATTGCTTCCAAACTCTGGAGTAATACTAATGATTTGTCCACTAGCTAAAGTGTCGCTATATTCTTCTGTTTCTTCATATGTTAATGAAAAACTATCTGCCCATGTTCTAAAATCAAATATAGTATCAAATTGTTCTAGTTTTAAAGGACCTTTTGATATAGTTAAAGAAATTAGAGTACCTTCTTCAACAACACTATTTAATTCATAATTTGAAATAATTATACTTCCTTGTTTATATTCATTATCATATTGTTCTATAAATTCTACTTTTAATTTATTTTCAATTATCCATTTAGTTGCTTCATCTACTGTCATTTGATTGAAGTTAGGGATTACTATTTCATCTCCCTTAGAAACAATTAATGTTATTTTGTTTATACTAGGATCAATTAATGTTCCTACTTGTTCATTTTGACTTAATACATAATCTCTATTAACTGAATCTGAAAATTCATAAACTAGTTCATATGCAATATTATGTTGTTTTAACCATAATGTAGCATCAAATAAACTAAGTGATTTTAAATCAATCATTTCTACTGATGTAATTTCATCAGCTGTTCCTAGTGATATTACTATTTTTAATTCTTCGTTTCTTCTGATATCTCCAGTTTTATCTTGTGATATAACTGTGTTTTTTGCAATGTTTTCATCAATTACAAAATCTATTGTTACATTTGTTAAAAAGTTTTCTTCAATTGTTTTAATAACTTTATCTAAGTCATATCCAATCATATTTGGAATAGTTACTAATTTGTCTGTGTTTGCTCCAGATGATACTAATACTGTTAGGGTATCTACATCTTTTAATAAAGTTCCTTCTTTAATGTCTTGTGTAATAATACCGTATTCACTAACTAAATCACTGTGTTCGTAATTAGTAATTAATTCAATATCATTGTCAGTTGTATATGCTAATACATCTCCTATATTTTGATCTACGAATGATGGTAATGTTTCATTTGTAGGTAGGGTAACAATACTAGATATTGTTAATGCATTAAATACTATTAATATAATTGCAGATATTGATGTAAATACATTAAATATATTTTTTTTAGTAAAGTTAGTAGCATTTAAGAATATTGCTACAATTAATAAAATTAATACATTTACTAATAAAAAATAAATATTAACAAAGTTTTTAAAGTTTATTCCTAAAAGAATAGTAGCAATAGCAGTTGTTATTAAAAATAAAATACTAAATACTTTATGTAATTTAAATTCTTTTTTTAAATCTTCTTCTGTAATTTTTTTCATTTTTAAAGTTTTTTCTATTTCTGCTACATAAGGAATTTCAGTTTCTACTGTTTTTCTTTTTCTTTTTTTCTTTTTATCTTCGTCAAATTCTAAAACTTTTTTTAAGTCCTCTAATTGTCTAGTTTGTTCTAAAGCTTTTTCTTTATCTTCAATAGAAGTAGTTTCTATTAAATTTTCTTCTATATTTTTTTTATTCTTTTTCATATTTTCTCACCATAATTATTATATCTTATATTTTGTTTTTTTAAAACTATAAATAGTAATAAAATATAAAGTATATGTAAAGTAAAATTTTGTAAAAATATTTGTAAAATCTAATTAATATGTTATAATTATTTATAGATATATAAGGTATATGGAGGTAATTTAATGAAATACAGTATAGAGGTACAAAATGTTACAAAAACATTTAAATTATTTTATGATAAAGCTAGTACATTAAAAGAAAAATTGATTTTTTGGAAAAGAAACAAAAATGATGTTTTAACTATTTTAAAAGATGTAAATATTAATATAAAAAAAGGTGAAACTGTTGCTTTAATAGGAACTAATGGTAGTGGTAAATCTACTTTATTAAAGTTAATGACTAAAATTATTTATCCTAATAAGGGTAAAATTAAAACTAATGGTAAATTAACTTCTTTACTTGAATTAGGTGCTGGATTTCATCCGGATTTTTCTGGTAGAGAAAATATTTATTTTAATGCATCTATATTTGGTTTAACTAAAAAAGAAATTGATGCTAGATTAAATGATATTATTGAGTTTTCAGAGTTAGGAACTTTTATTGATAATCCTGTTAGAACTTATTCTTCTGGTATGTATATGCGCCTTGCCTTTAGTATTGCAATTAATGTTGATGCAGAAATTTTATTAATTGATGAAATCTTAGCAGTGGGAGATCAACATTTCCAAGATAAGTGTTTTGATAAATTAACACAGTTAAAGAAAAGTGATAAAACTATAGTTATTGTTACTCATGATTTAGGTAGTGTTAAAAAACTATGTACTCGTGCTATTTGGCTTTACCAAGGTAGTGTTAAAATGGATTCAGAGCCTAAAGAGGTAATTGAAGAGTATATGAAAGTGTGTGGGTAGGTGAGTTATGGAATTATTTAAAAGTTTATTTCAATATAGAGAATTTTTAAAGTCTAATGTTAAAAAAGAAATTAGAGGTAAGTATAAAGGTTCTTTTTTAGGTATTTTATGGAGTTTTATTAATCCATTATTATCTGTTTTAGTTTATGCTATCATTTTCCCATATATTATGAGAGATAGTATAGATAATTATTTAGTTTATCTTATAACTGGTTTTATCCCATGGACATTTTTTACTTTATCAATCCAAATGGGGATGATTTCAGTATTAGTAAATGCTAACATTATTAAAAAAGTATATTTTCCAAGAATTATATTACCAATTTCATCAGTTACATCAGCGTTAGTTAATTTCTTAATATCTTGTTTAATAATTTTATTATTCACAATAGGTTCTGGAATTGGTATAGGTGTATCTTTAATTTATTTACCTTTAGTAATATTAACTCAATATATAATGTTATTAGGTATTACATTTATACTAAGTTCAGTTGATTTATATTTTAGAGATATAGAAAACATTGTTAATTTTTTAATTCAAATGTTATTTTATGCAACACCTATATTATATTCTAAAGATATTTTTCCAAGTGAAATTGCATGGATTTTAAATTTAAATCCTATGTCTCATATAATTGATGGTTATAGAGCGATATTTTTCTATCAAACAGCTCCTAATTTCGTTAGTTTAGGATTAACGTTTGTATTTAGTTTTGTTTTAATGATAGCAGGATATTTTATATTTGATAAATTACAAAAAGGTTTTGCAGAGGAGGTTTAGTATGAA
>CAYJEO010000041.1:0-5076 GCA_964369355.1 uncultured Muribaculaceae bacterium
AATAACATTATATAAGTAATAAATTTTTTCTTCATAAATAACACCCCGTTAAAAAATTTTTACACATATTCATTATAACATAATAAAAAGCAATAATAAACATTTATTATTGCCTTTTTAATCAAATATTTTAAATTTATTCAACACCTGTACAAGAAGATGCACCATTGATAAAACAATTTATACAATCAGCTATACTATTGTTATCAATTTCCCCACCACTTCTTGGAGCAAGTAATGCAAATATCCAAGTAATTATAGATACAGTTAAGAATAAAATAACTGCTACTATTAATCTTCTAATAAATTTTTTAGATGATTCTTTCATTTTTTTATCATCACTTGAAAATACTGATTTAGAATAATCTATCATTCCTAAAATAATTAAAATAATAGGAACTGCTATACCAACTAAATCTACAAATATAGAAATAACATTTGGAATTGCTGCTGGGAATTCTTGAGAAATACCACCACAAGTAACTGTATTAAATGCCTCTTGTGCGAAAGTAGGTTCAATAAACACCATCATAGTTAATACAAAAAATATCATATGTTTTTTCTTCATTTTAAACACCTCTTCAATAAATTAATTATATCATAAAATAAAAAAAAACAATATAAAATATTGCTTTTTTAAAATTAAATTAACAGTTGTTACTAATGAAACAGTCAATACATTCAGCTATTCCGCCTGTATCATCACTACCAGCTGATGCAAGTAGACCAAATACTAATTGAACGATAGCTACTACGAAGAATACTAATACAGCAGCAATAAGTCTTGAAATGAAAACTTTTTGTGCTTTTTTAATATCATCTTCTTTTTGTTGCATAACTGCTTTACCTAAATCGATCATACCGAAGATAATTAATGCTACTGGTACGAAAATTTGGATAATTGTAACAAGTAATGATGTAATACCTGGAATTAATACAGGAATATCATTGATTCCTCCACAGCTAACAGTATTTAATATAAACATAAACAAACCTCCTTGTTATTTATAATATTACGTTAAAATATAATAAAAGTCAATTATTTGATACATAATTTGACACTTATTTATAAAAAAAGACAAGATTTACTTGCCTAAACCTAATAAAGACCAAAAACTGTTTTTATTATTTTGCTCTTCACCACTATTCATTTTACTAAATCCTAATCTAACTAAGAAAGTATTTAGAGCAAATGAATCAACTTCTCTATCGTCTAAAGGTGGTAAATTATAAAATATTTTAGTTTTAGCTTCATATTCAAAATCTAATAAATCTTTAGAAGATAATAAACTTTTATTTAAAATAACTTTTTTATCTTTTAAATTAGCTAAACCTTTATGATTAGTTAATAAATATTTATTTAATCTAATAGTAGATGGATCAAGTAAATAAATCACTTCATGACATAATCCTATAGCACTAGGACTAGCATTTAAATCAATTAATAATACATCATTATTACTATTAGATGCAATAATATTACCTATATTAGCAGAATCAGTAGAAATTAAGTTTTTATTTTTAAAATACATAAAGTCTTTTTTATCAACTTCAATCCCTTTAACTAAATAATGTTTAGATAAAGCATTAGCCATCATATATACTAACGATGTAGCACCTGCTTTTTCATTAATATTTTTAAAACCAATTATTTGCACTGAATTAACTTGAGTATATACTGTATTATATTCAGTTGAACCAGGTGTTGGCGTATCTATTTGATGAATATGGGCAACATCTCTATAACTATTAGGATTATTGTATAAATACATTATACCATCCATATTTTTAGTAAAATTATATATCCCCATAGATATTATTTTAGTTAAATAATCTGGCTGAGAACTAGCCTCATCATCAGGTAATATTAAAATTAACTTATCCATATCTAAAGCAATAGATAATTTTTGTAATGTTTTTATATCTTTAAAATCTTTAATAGCCGTAATATCTAATATCATACGTTGATAAAAGAAATTTTGAAAAGTTGATATAATTTCGTCTACTTCAAATTCGCCATCTAAACTTTTAATAATATCAACATTTAAAGATTGAAGCATTTCTTTTTGTTTATTAGAAATAATTACATTCATAAATACACCTACCCTCCATTTGGTCTATATTGATCTTCCACGAAATAAAATACTTCTGTTTCACCACTTACAGGAATTGTAACTGTTGATAACAAAGGAATATCAAAATACATATAAGCAATTACTTTATAGTAATTACCTCTTGAACTATTAAATTCATATATACAATAATTGTATACACTAGTACCATTTACAGCGTCTCCACCGTTTTGAGCACCATCTACATTAGGGCAATTACTGTTAACCCCACCATTGTTGGTTCTATAACCTATTTGAGATAAAAATTCATTGATTTGACCATCAATAACACCACGGTTTTCATCTGAATAACCTGCATCATATTTTTCGATAAAATCAACAATGCTATTTTTAACCTTAAATGCCTTAGTATAGTTTAATGACGCAACGATTAAAGCAATCATAATACCAAGAAAAATTATTACTAAATTAAATACCGAGGCATTACCAATTGCTTCTTTCATTGTTTCACTTCCTTTTTAAGATGTTGGAGCATTTTCAAAATCGAAAATACGCTCTGTTTTAGAAAATACTTGAACTTTAAAATCACTGACTAGAGGCAAATCAAAATGCATATAAGTTAATACCCCATATGTATAATGTCTTTCATCTTCTTCATATCTATATAAACATATATCAAAATTTGCTGTATGTTCATATAAACTAATAGCTTCTTGCCCATATTTTTCTGGACAATTAGCAGAATCGACTTGTCTATAACCTAAAGTTAATAACTGGTTAGCAACATGCTGATCTGATAACATATTATAACCTTCATATATTTCTAACTCTTTTGCTACATTACTATTTACTTTAAAAGCTTTATAGTAATTTACTGTAGCAGATAAAAGAGCAAATAAAACTATAATGAAAATAATAATAATATTGTATAAAAATACACTACCTATTCCTTCTCTCATACCTTACCTGCTCTCTAAATACTTATTTTTTAATATTAGTCGATACTAACAGAACATTCACCATCAACCCAAATTCCACCTGCGCTTGCGCAATTTCCTTGGTCTTCTGTATTATCTAACATTCCTGAAATCATTGGCGTAACTACTGCTGCAATAACACCGATTAAGATGATAGCAACTACTGTTAAGTTTGCTTCTCCTGCTGCTTCTTTCATTATTTTCACCACCTATCATTTGTATTCTATAATTATTATACATAGAAATTATAATTTTATCAAGTTTTATATACTCATCATTGACATCATTGACATGAGCATTAAAAACATAATACCACCACCAGTTGCAAATAACATGATCATAGTTTTATTTTCCATTTTTTCTAAACGGGCTTTATACTTTTGTTCACGAGCTTTATTTTGTAAACTTGATACTGTTTTTGAAAACATCATTAATTGTTCTTGTTTGTTTTCTTGAGATCCTAAACCTAGACGATATAATAAACGCATCATACGCATCGAATCTCTAACTGGATAATCTTGAGCAAATTCCATATATGGGTCAACTGAAGAATCACCAGCCTCAATTTTTGCTATTAATTTTGATAATCCTGATTTAAATACTGTAGGCGCTGTTTCAATTGATCTTGACAAAGCTACTGGCACAGTATAGTGTTGGATTAATATTTCTAAACTTTTTAAGTAATAAGGTAGCATAGAATCTATATAGTGTAAGTTTCTTCTATAATAACCTACTAATTTTGTATATGGTTGTTTAAAAACAATATACCCAACTATTAAAGATACCATTATATAAATAAAGTTTAATTCACTTAAAAACATAAAATTTACTGCTACGATTGTAAGTAAACCACTCATTATTCTTGAACTATATAATTTTTCTACATCTATGTCATCACCATATCTAACGGCAAGTAAAAATTTATAATCACTTTCCATTAAAAATCTAAAATAAGGTTCTGTATCATTTATAAATTTTTTAGTGTTGATAGAATTATTAACATGAAATATGTATAAAACTATTACTCCGATTATTAAAAATTCCATTATTCAGCACCTACATTCTCATTATAATATTTCTCACCACTTAATAAGAAATATGAATTGATTAAAACGATACCATGTAATAATAACTGAACCTCTATTTTATTTAACATGATTATGTAACTATCTACACTTAATAAAAATTGAATTAACATTACCATTAAGTATAAGATAACACCAAATTGCACAAATTTCTTATGGAAAGATGCTCTATCGATTCTATCTCTATAAACATTTTCAACAAGCATATCTATATCTTGTGACATGTTTTCTAAAGCTCCATTTGCATCTTTAGAACCTTCAGTAGTAATTTGATAGAACAGCTGATGCATATTTCTTACTATGAAGAAATCATATTTTGCATTCATATAGGCAATCGATTCATCAATTGTACCATTTGCATAAGCTAGGTCAATCATAGTTTTTACATCTGTTTTAATAGGGTCTTCTAATACCCCAGATTCATAAACACCTTCTAATGACTTAACAAAAGATTGAGTTGTTGCGAATTCCATGATTGTATTAGTTGTATATACTTGAATTTGTTCAAATATATATTCACTATAGATTCTTTTACTTCTTAAATAAGTTAAGTAAGGAACTACTAAAATTGATACGCTCATGTAAATAAGTGATATAACTACACTATAAAAATATAAATAAGAAATTAAGAAAGATGCTCCAGCAAACATACCTATTTGTAAAGCATATTGTCTTGTTGAATAATCTTGTCCTAAATCCTTAACTTTTTCTCTGATTTGTTTATAAGAATAAGGAGCATACTTCTCATAAATCGATTCTGTTTGACTAATAATATATTTATAGGCGTTTTGCTCCCCGCCCCTACGATAACTTATAATATAAATTAATATTAAACCTATTATAATAAATATAAAGATATTCATATGGTCCCCTCCTTATTAGAATAATACCTCTACTGACTCAGTTTGAGGTTGTATATTTTGCACTGGTTGAGTTTGCATT
>CAYJEO010000041.1:5176-6720 GCA_964369355.1 uncultured Muribaculaceae bacterium
GTTTCTGTTACTTCTTTACTATTAACCAAGTGTTCTGGTAATTCTACACCTTGTGTTGCTAAATAAGAAATTAAATATTTACTAGGATTTTTTCTGAATGTATTACCTAAGTTATCTTTCTTATAAATCGTACTATATTTAGCTTCATTATCTTCAGTTACAAAGAATTCTGTAACTTCTGCAATTTCACGTACAAAACGTTTTGTTTCTTTATCTTGATACCCTCTTACATATACTCCTAATTGAACATATCTATAAATCGATTTTAAAAATTGATCTATATCTTGATTTGTTTCAAGTAAGCTATACATACGGTTAGGTATAGATGATGCTTTATCAGCATGTATTGTAGATAAAATGTAGTGTCCTGATGAAATTGAGTTACGAACTGCTAATACTGCTTCCGCACTACGAACCTCTGATAATAAAATCCACTTTGGATTTTGTCTCATACAAGTTACAAGTACATCTGAATATGATGCAATATTATTAGTTTTCATAGCAACTATATCACGTGTAGGATATATTTTATCTAAGTGAAGTTCTAATGTATCTTCAATTGTGATAATTTTTTCATTTTCACGAATTTTAGAACCTAAGTATTTAACAAACTCAGTTTTACCTGAACCTGTTTCTCCACATACGATTATATTACAATGTCCTTCAATACATTTAATTAATAAATCATGGATTTCTAATGTAATATATTTATCTTCTAAAATTTTATCTTTATTTAAACGGATTTTTGCAGGCGTTTTACGTATAACACAAGCAACTCCATTTTTAGCGATTGAATCATGTACGAAATTCATACGTAATTCAGCACTTTCAGCATCTAGGAAAGGGTAAGCCATATTAAATGTTTTACCCATAACATTCGCACACTGGAATGCTAATTTTTCCATAAAGGCATTATTAATTAAACTATTTTCTATTCGATATATTCCTTTAGATAATGTTTTCAACCAAATTTGGCCACCATTACTGTAAGAAACATCGGTAACATCTTCGTTTTCAAGATATTCCTTTAAAGCCCCAAAATCTATTTGAGAAAACATATTATCCATAAATTATTCCTCCGTATCAGTTTCGTCTTCAACTTCTGGTGTCGGTGTAACCGTTATATCACCTAATGGAATATTTACAGTATTTGCTTCGATAAATTCTTTTAATTGAACTGTACTAACTTGAGTTTCTCCTTCAGATGGTACTAATCCACCATGAGGTACTGGAAATAATACTACAGAAAAACTTGACATGTATTGAGCTTTTCTAAGTAAGATATTAATTTCTTCTGAAACTCCGAAAATTAAATATGCTGGAGTTCTAGACTCGGTAGCATTCTCAAAAACGTGTCTTCCTGAAGAATCTTTAACTGCTAAAACTTCTACATTTTCAACTAATTTACCTACCATGATTTTACCAGTTTCATCAACTGCTTTCATGTAGATATCAATTTTATTACCAGGAAAAATTGAGTTTCCGTAAGTTGAAGCTGTTGTAACTGGAAAGTTAAATACAACTTCACCTTCTTTTACTTCTGT
>CAYJEO010000042.1:0-5809 GCA_964369355.1 uncultured Muribaculaceae bacterium
CTAAAGAATTAGAAAAAAGAGGTTGTAGTTTAATGACATCAGAAAAAGATACATTTAAAGGAACTTTAGCTCAAGGTGGAGAAACTAATTCTATTGATTATATTGGAGTTCCATTTGGAAAAGATTATTTAGTTAATAAAAATGTAGAACTAAAAGAAGAGTATAAAAACAATGTTTATAATATAAATTCTACCCAAGTAAATATAGATACAATTATAAATGAATTAGCGATCACGATGTTTTAAAAGCAGATATTACTATAGAAAAAACAAGATAAAAGAGTATTAAGTAATTAATATTCTTTTTATTTTATGGTATAATACTCTCAGGTGATAAATATGAAATTTAAAATTAATATAAATAATCAAACTGATACAATTCAATTAGCTCAAAATATAGAAGCATTGAAATTTGAAAATATGGTTATATGTTTAGATGGAGAACTTGGTGCTGGTAAAACTTTATTTTCAAAAGCATTTGCTAAGGCTATGGGAATAGAAGAAGAAATTACTTCTCCTACTTTTTCAATAATAAAAGAATATAATGGTGAATTGCCATTATTTCATATGGATGTATATCGTTTAGAAAACGGACATGAAGGTGTTGATATTGAAACATACTTTACTGCAAAAGGAGTTTGTTTAATCGAATGGTCTCAAATGATTGAAGACATTTTGCCAATTGAACGCCTTGATATAGAAATTAAAATCGTAAATGAAAATGAAAGAGTAATTTATTTAAAACCATACGGAGAAAAATATATAAAAGTAGTAGAAGGTGTAATATGATATTTTTAATAGATACTTGTAGTGATCAAATAATTTTATCGTTAATTAAAGATAATAAGATTATAGATATACATCAAGAAGAAAATGATACAGATTTATCCACTAGAATAATGTCTTTAGTAGATGATTTGTTTAAAAAAAATAATATTGCAGCTAAAAGCATAGAAAAAATATTTATAGTAAACGGACCAGGTTCATTTACTGGAATTAGAGTAGGTGTGACAATTGCTAAAATATTAGGACTAACACTTAATATTCCATTAATACCTATATCTAAATTAGAATTACTGTCATCTAGTATTGAAGGATATTCAATGCCAATAATAGATGCAAGAAGAGGATATGTTTTTGGAGCAATTTATAATAATTTAGAAATAGTTAAAGAAGATAGTCATATCTTATTAGAAGAATTAAAACAAGCTGGAGATTATAAACTTGTGGAAAACTCAAATGAAATAGACATTTTAAAAGTAATAAATAAACATATGAATGATAACCCAGTTAATCCACATGAATTAGTACCAAATTATTTAAAGAAAACGGAAGCAGAACAAAATTATGATAAGAAAAATCAATAATCAAGAAATAGATATAATAAATAATTTTACTAATTATAAAGTTACTATAAATCCATTTTCAAATATATATGTTTATGAAGAAAACAACGAAATACAAGGATTTATAGATTATAATAATTTAATGGATATAATTGATTTAAATTATATATATGTATTAGAAAAATATAGAAAAAATAAAATAGCAACTAAACTATTAGGAGTAATGTTAAAAGAAAATTTACCTATAACACTAGAAGTAAATGTAAATAATGAATCAGCAATAAATTTATATAAAAAAAATAACTTTGAAATAATTAATATTAGAAAAAATTATTATAAAAACGAAGATGCATATTTAATGAAAAGAAATTAAGAAAGGAGGTAATTTATGAATATATTAGCAATAGAATCAAGTTGTGATGAAATGAGTATGAGTGTTATTAAAGACGGAAGCATTGATTCAGCAACTGTAATTGCATCACAAATAGATGTACATAAAGTATATGGTGGAGTAGTTCCAGAAATAGCAAGTAGACAACATATAGAAGCAGTTACTTTAGTTTTAGAACAAACTTTAAAAGAAACGAATTTAACAATGGATAATATTGATGCTATAGCTATAACTTATGGTCCTGGATTAATAGGATCTTTATTAATAGGATTAATAGCAGCCAAAACTTTATCATTTATATATAACAAACCATTAATACCAGTACATCATATAGCAGGCCATATATATGCAAATAACTTAGTAAAAAGACTAGAATTTCCATTAATCGCTTTAGTAGTAAGTGGCGGTCATACAGATTTAATATATATGGAAGAAGACTATTCATTTAAAAGAATCGGTGGAACACTAGACGATGCAGTAGGAGAGGCTTACGATAAAGTAGCAAGAGTATTAAACTTATCATATCCAGGAGGTCCTGTGATAGACAAGTTAGCAGCAGAAGGTGATGATACATATAAATTACCATTACCACTAGATGATGATACATATAACTTTAGTTTTAGTGGTATTAAAAGTGCTGTAATTAATTTAGTGCATAATGAAAAACAAAAAGGAAATGAAGTAATAAAAGAAAATTTAGCATGTTCATTTCAAAATAGAGTAATAGAAATACTTTCAAAAAAAACTATGAAAGCTTTAAAAGAATATAATGTAAAAAACTTAATATTAGCAGGCGGAGTATCTGCTAACAAAGGTCTGAGAAAAAACTTAGAACAACTATCAAATGAAAATGATATTAACTTAATAGTACCTCCATTTAAATACTGTACAGATAATGCATCAATGATAGGTGCCGCTGCATATTATGCTCATAAAATAGGAAGAGTAGCAGATTTAACATTAAAAGCAAAAGCAACAGATAAATTAAACTAAGATTACGAAAGTAGTCTTTTTTTATACATAAAAAAAAGTGTATAAATACACTTTTATTCAGTTCTTAAAGCTTCAACAGGATCTTTTTTACTAGCCATTTTAGCTGGTATAAATCCACCTAATAAAGTTAAGAACATACTGATTAATAATAACGATATAGCATGAATTGGATCCATTCTAGCAACATTAGCTAAATCAGTTAAATCTTGAATAACTACATTGATTGGGAAAGTTAATAACCAAGTAATAAACAATCCTAATGCACCAGCAGCAAATCCAATAATTAAAGTTTCAGCATTAAATACACGAGTAATATCTTTTTTACGAGCACCTAAACTTCTTAAAACTCCGATTTCTTTTGTTCTTTCTAAAACAGAAATATAAGTAATGATACCAATCATAATACTAGAAACAACTAAGCTAATAGCTGAAAATGCTATTAATACTATTGTAATTGCATCCATAATTCCAGAAGACATATTAGAAATCAAAGCTGCCATATCTGTGTACATAATTTGATTTTCTAACTCTTTTCCTTCATTATATCCATCTAAATGTGCAACTAATAAATCTTTAGTTTCAAAATCTTTTGGGAATAATTGAATCATAACAGGTGTATTATTATAACCTAAATAAGATAAAATAACATCTTTTGTATTTTGACCTGTTACATCAAATTTAGCATTTGTTAAAATATTATAATCTAAATTAAGTTGTGCATTAACTATAGCAGAATCTTTATTAACACTTACAACATGGTCAACTAATTCATGAGAATACATAATAACTGCATTATTAGTTAAAGTTTCAGTATCAACTTTTCCTCTTATAATCCCAACAACTTCCAATGTGATATTAGCTTCATTATTATAAACTTCTTCTAAATTTTGGTTAGGTATAAAATATCCACCGATTGAATTATATAAAACATCATTTGGTACTGATTTTAAACTACTACCAATAATATCATCAAAGCTAATACTTTCAGAAGTAGGATCAAATCCTAAAATTTCTAATAATTCTTTTTCAACACTATTAGTATTATCTACAACTAATACAATTTCATTATAAGATTCAGGTAATCTACCTGTAACAATATCATAGTTATTAGTTACAAAACCACTTGGAGTACCATCTAAATTATGTGGCATTGCTGCTAATGAAACTTCAGATGTATTAACCATGTTGTATCCATCATACTCTTTTGACACTAAATTAAGTGATGTAATAGATGTATAAGAAACACCATCTAATAAAGTAGGATCAACAGATTCAATATAATCAACATATTCTGTATTAATATTATTATAATGAACTAATTGTTCTACGATTGACTCTTTTGGATAAACAACTGTATCAGTAGTATATTTTTCTAAATTACTTTCTTCTAAAGTAGGAGGTCCATCCATTTGCATAGCCTGTTCAGTAATCATAATAGGCATTGAAGATAATGTCGATCTTTCAAACTCTTCTATTTGAATATTAAATCCATTTGATAATGCTAATATTAATGAAATACCAATTATTCCAATACTAGAAGCAAAAGCAGTTATTAATGTTCTACCTTTTTTAGTTCTAATATTGTTAAAAGATAATTCTAAAGCAGTTAAAAATGACATTGCTGTTTTTTTAATATTATATTTTTTAGATTCAATATCTTTATCTAATGGATTAGAGTCATTAATAACAACTCCATCTTTCATATCAACTATTCTATTAGCATATTCATGAGCTAATTCAGGATTATGAGTAACCATAATAACTAATTTATCTTTAGCTATTTCTTTAATTAATTCCATTATTTGAACACTAGTTTTAGAATCGAGCGCTCCAGTAGGTTCATCCGCTAAAATAATTTCTGGATCATTTGCTAATGCTCTTGCTATAGCAACACGTTGCATTTGACCACCAGATAATTGGTTAGGTCTTTTGTGAGCATGTTCTTTTAATCCAACTTTTTCTAATACTTCTAAAGCTTTTTTAGCACGTTTTTTATTGGATACACCACTTAAAGTCATACCCATTTCAACATTTTGTAAAACAGATATATGACTGATTAAATTATAGCTTTGAAATACAAAACCGATACAGTTATTTCTGTAACTATCCCAGTCTTGATCTTTAAAGTTTTTTGTTTCTTTATCATTTATTATTAAGTTACCAGAATCATATCTATCTAATCCTCCGATAATGTTTAATAAAGTAGTTTTACCAGAACCAGATGGTCCTAATATAGCGACAAATTCGTTTTTTCTAAACTTTAAACTTACTTCGTTTAAAGCAGTTTGTTCGAAGTCGCCAGTTTTATATATTTTTTTTATTTTTTTAACTTCTAACATATTTTTTCTCCTTTATTTTGGTACATTATAAATTATATCATAGATAAGTGAAATATATGTGACATTTTGTCAAAAAAGTATATTATGTTATAATTTTTGAAAGGAGTGACAAAATGTTTGAACAAATTTTAAAAGATGATTATATATTAAATTTATATGAACAAGTAAAAGATTATGAACAAAACGATTCTGATGCTTGGGCTTTTCACGATTTAACACATGCATTAAGTGTTATAAATATTTCAGTAAGTATATTGGAACAATTAAATTGTACTAAAGATGAAGCAGAAGCTATAAAAATAGCAGCATTATTACATGATATAGGTGCTTACGAAGGTAAAGATGCCCATGAAATAAAAGGATATAATTTAGCAAAAGAATATTTAAAAGATAAAGATATAAAGTTGAAATCAAGAATTTTATCTGCTATTAAAGATCATAGAAAAGGTTATGACAGCAGTGATATTATAACTAGAGTATTAGTATTAGCAGATAAATTAGATATCAAAAAAACAAGAGTTGCACCTGCTGGAGAAAGTGTTATTGGTAATAGGCAATTATTATTCATAGAAGACATTAATATAGTAATTAAAGATAAATTTATAGTTAATTTCATTATTAATGATAATTGTAATATAGAAGAATTAGAAAATTTTTATTTTA
This sequence comes from uncultured Muribaculaceae bacterium, assembly GCA_964369355.1. GTDB lineage: Bacteria > Bacillota_I > Bacilli_A > RF39 > UBA660 > CAYJEO01. The sequence goes on from CAYJEO010000042.1 coordinate 5,732, forward strand.
TGAATAAAGTAGTTAATTCAATTACTTATTTTGCAAATAAATTAAATCTAGAATGTTTAATATTAAAGAACGATAAAG
>CAYJEO010000043.1:0-5616 GCA_964369355.1 uncultured Muribaculaceae bacterium
TATAAAATACAACCTATAAAATCTTCATTAGTTAATGGGTTTTCAGGTACTTTATTCATTATTCCTGAATTAACTAAATCATTTAGTTCTAACTTTTTATATACTAAATTATCAGTTCCTAAATTATTTTCTATTGAATATTTATTAGCATTATCTAATAATACATCTACTTGAGTATTATAAGCACTTTCTTTAGAAGAATAAATAACATCCATTATTAATGGTGTTGTTATTGCTAAAATAAAAGCTAATACTACTAATATTGCTAAAACTTCTATTAATGTAAATCCTTTTTTATTAAATTTCATATACTATCACCTATTATTAATATTAACATATTTTTATATTTTTTAAAAGAAAAAAGATATTTAATCTTTTGGTTTAAATATCAAAGTGAAATAAAATGAAAACACTATTGCTGACATAATTCCAGATGAAGCTAAATTTAAAATACCAGTTGATAAGCCTATAACACCTGTTTCACTTGCTTGTAACATTGCACCATGACTTAACAAATGTCCAAATGAAGTAATAGGAACTATTGCTCCTCCACCTGCCCACATTATTAAATTATCGTATATGTCAAATATATCTAATGATGCACCTATTACTACAAATAACGAAGTAATATGTCCTGGAGTTAATTTAGTTTCATTAAGTAAAATTTCTGATATTAAACAAATAACCCCCGTAAATAAGAAAGCATTTATATAATTCATTATAACACCTCCAAACTAACTGCATGTGCAATAGCAGGTATTGTAAGTTTCTGATTAACCATAGTAGAATTCATCAAAGCTCCTGTTGCTACTAATAATATTTTTTTATATTCGCCTTTTTTCATTTTATCAAAAAGATAAGAATAAGTTACTAGCGGTGCACAAGCAGGACCTGAACCTCCTGATTTTACATCTTGCTTATCTAAATCAAATATTGTACAAGCTGTATCTAAATGATTTTTTAAATTTATATTAAAATCTAATTTCATATATGATTTTAATATTTCACTTCCTATTTTACCTAAGTCACCTGTTACTATTAAATCATAATAGCTAACATTTCTTTTCATATCTTTTAAGTGAGTATTTATAGTGTCAGCAGCAGCAGGCGCCATTACTGCTCCCATATTAAATACATCTTTAATACCTAAATCTACTGCTTTACCAATGGTTGCAGATTCTACTTTAAAACCTTTTTTTTCACTAGTCATAAAACAAGATGCAGAACCAGTTGTTGTAAAAGTAGTTCTTAAAGGTTTTGGAGCACCATATTCAACAGGATATCTAAATTGTTTTTCAGCTGATAAATTATGTGAAGCTACTGAACATATACAGTTTTTAATTAAATTACCTTCCAACATATTAGCACCAATAATAATTCCTTCTGTCGAAGTAGCACAAGCATTATATATTCCCAAAAATGGAATACTTAAATTACTTGCTGCATAATTTGAAGCTACTATTTGATTTAATAAATCGCCTGCTACTAATACATCAATATCAAATCTTGTTTTATTTATTTTATTTAATAAAATATCAATAGACTCTTCTATTAGTTTTGATTCAGCCTGTTCAAAAGTTTTTTCACCCATATAAAAATCATCATAACTTTTATCAAAATAATTATTTATTGGTCCTTTTTTTTCTATAGGACCTACTATAGTAGAAGTTTCATTTATATATACATTTTTATATTTAAAAGTCATTTATCCACCATAAATTAGTAATCTAATAAGACCAAAAGTATATGCACTAACTATTCCATATACTAATACAGAACCAGCTAATTTAAACATATTAGTACCAATTCCAGTTACTAATCCTTCCCTTTTATATTCTAATGATGCGCTTTGCATCGCATGAGCAAATCCGGTAATAGGAATAAATAATCCACTCCTTGCAAAAGTAATCCATCTATCAAAAAAGCCTAATGCTGTAAATAAACATCCAACAAAGATCAATGTTACTATCATTAAAGTACTTGCTATACTAGTTGGGATATCAAATATATACGAATAAAATTCAATTAAAAATTCTGCTAATACTCCCATTAATCCACCTATAAAAAAAGCTTTAAAACAATTTAATAAAGTATTTTCTTTTGGTGTTTTTTCTTTTACTAATTGAGCATACTTGTTTTTTTCCATATCATCACCACTAATAGTATTTTATTAATTTATTTTTTTATACAAAAAAATTAACTATGCAGTTAACTTTTGTTTTAATTTAACTAATGCTTTTTGTTCTGATCTTGAAACTTGCACTTGTGACATTCCTAATTCACGGGCTATTTCACTTTGAGTTAAATCATCATAATATCTTTTTTGAATGATTTTTTGTTCTATTTCATTTAAACTTAACAATTGCTGTTTTAACAAAATTAAATCATCAATATTAGTTTTTTTATTATCTTCTATCACTTCATGTAATGTTAAACTATTATCATCAGATACACATTTATCTATACTTTCAACTTTTTGTTTCGATAGTATAGCATCTGCTATTATAGTTTCTTCTATTTCTAAATAATTAGATAATTCATATACATTAGGTTCTCTTGATAATTTTTGTGTCAAAACAATACTTGCTTTTTCTATTAATAAAATTAATTTTCTTAATTTTAAATTAGTTTTAATTAAATTATCTTCCCTAATTAATTTTTTCATTTCTCCAACAATATATGGGTAAGCATATGTAGTAAATTTAACATTAAATGAATCGTCAAAATTTTTACTAGCTTTTACTAATCCTAAACATCCTGCTTGAAATAAATCTTCTTTATTTTGATAATTGAAACTATGAGCAATTTTATAAATTAAATTTTGATTTTCTAATATAGCTTGTTTTATGTCCATGATATTCTCCTAAATATTTATATTTTTTAAAGCAGACATCTCATCGCTTACTAAGTTTAACTTGTTATTATTTTTATTTATACTTTCTTTTACTTCAAATTCATTTGATTCAATCAAGCAAATATTAGTATGCTTATTTTCATAATTTTCAAATAAGCAATTTAGCCCATATGAATCTATTTTTATAACTTCTTTTAAATTAAAAACTACATTTTTTATTTCATATTCTTTTATTAATTCATTTACTTGACTTTTAAAATAACCTGTAGTTTCTTTTGTCAAATCTCCACTTAATCTAATAAATAAAATACCTTTATAAACAGACAACTTTATATCTAACATAACACCCTCCGTAATATAATTTAGCATTATTTTTTATTTTTTTATACCGATTCGACAAAACTAGCTATTTTTTTTAGTCGACTTATTTTTTAATTTATACATAATTGCTATAAACACCAATCCTGATATACCATATAAACTATACTCTACTACACTAAAACTATTCTCAGGTTCTATTTTTTCTATAACTTCTACATTCTCATCTATTAATACATTTACTAATGCATCATAATAATTTTCATCTACTTTATAAGTAATTTTGTATTCTCCATTTTTATTAATATCTATATAATTAAATACACCAATATCTAAATTAGTAGAATTAATATAATCAAGTAAATTATAATTTTTATCAGTTATTACTATATCATCCATAATTTCTATTTTGTCTCTTGTTTTATATCTATAGTAAGTAATATAATCATTGCTTTTATATTGATAATTAGTATTAACTTCTAAATAATCACTATATATTTTATTTATTTTATAACAGTAAAAGTAAGTATCTATAGTTTTATATTCTGTTTTTATTTCTAATGTTTCATTATTTAATTCTCTTACATATTCTTCTCTAGATGTTGTTATTTCTTTATTTACTAAATAAAAATCACTATAAGTAACATCTCCAAAAACTAGTTGATACATATACTTATTTTTATAAAATATGCTATCAGGTACTTCACTATTATTTAATATTATTTCAAATACAACATCATTACTTTCATTGAAGTTAAATAATATTTTTAAATTATTAGGATCATATTCATTTTTTAAATCTATTGTATATTCATTTTCTAATTCTTTAATTTCATAGTCAATTATTTCATCATTATAAAAAACTTCTATTTTATTGATATCAAAATTAACTAAATTAGTTAGATGTATAAATGATACTCCTTTTAATTTAGAATAATAATAAAATTCTTTTTCAATTATTTCTCTATTTTCTAAAGAAAATGGTAATTCTTTACTATACTCGCTTTCTATAATTTTAAAATTATTATTATTTAATATATAACCAGTAGGAGTAGTCATGTAATAATCCCCTACTATTTCTTCATTATAATACTTATAAAATTTTGCTTCTTCAACTAAAGTAATATCACTACTTTCAATATAATTAGTACTATAATCACTAAAGTTAGAATACTCAGTATAATAAGTTTTTGCAGATACATTTTCTATACTCAATATAAAAATTATTATTAAAAATATTTTTTTCATAAATTCACCTCTAATAAATTATACGAGGTAAAATTTATTTTTCCTTTAAAAAAAGATACTTTCGTATCTATTTTTTATTCATTTCACTTAAATTTTCTAAAACTAATGCTGTCCATCTAATATATGCTACTGAAATAAATCCAAATGCATATGTTACTACAGCACTAATAATCATAGGAATACTAAATTCAGCAGAATCTGCAACTAATGCTCCTAATACCATCACAACTGACATAACTATGAAAAATCCATGTACTGCTGAAGCTAAGTCGTTAAAATATTTAACTGTTTTTAAACTTCTATTTCTTAAATCAGCGTTTCCTTTATTAAAACTAGCACCACAGTTTGGGCAAAATTCATTCATGTTATCAGTTGTCGTTCCACAATTTTTACATACCATAAAATCACTCCTCTATTAATTATAACATATTTTGACAAAGTATTAAAATCGAAACATATATTTAAATGAGGTGTATTATGTTTATTAAAATTTTAAAATTCTTATTTAAAGATTTCTTCTTTTTTACTACTGCCTATTCTAATAATATATTCCCAGATCCATTATCAAAAGAAGACGAAGAAGAAAATATTCAAAAGCATTTACTAGGAGATAAAGATGCCAGGAACAAATTAATTGAACATAACTTAAGATTAGTAGCTCATATAGTTAAAAAATATGATCACAACAAAGAGGATGTAGATGATTTAATTTCTATTGGAACAATCGGTTTAATTAAAGGAATTGATTCATATTCATTTAAAAAAGGAACTAGAATAACTACTTACTGTGCCAGATGCATTGAAAATGAAATACTAATGCATTTTAGATCAAATAAAAAAAATAGTAAAAATATTAGTTTAAATGATGGAGTTGGTTTTGATAAAGAAGGAAATGAAATAACAATTATGGATATACTTAAAACTCCAAAACCTGATTTTGAGGCCGATATATACTTAAAAGAAAATATTGATAGTTTAAAAAAATACTACAATATTTTAAATAAAAGAGAACAAGATATTATTGAAAGAAGATACGGACTTAACAATAAAGATTCAGAGACTCAAAAAGAAATAGCTAGTGTTTTAGGGATTTCTAGAAGTTATGTCTCTCGTATTGAAAAAAGAGCATTAACTAAAATGCTACGTGAATTTATAAAAGATAAAAGAACATAAAAAAAGTGTATTAAACACTTTTT
>CAYJEO010000044.1:0-2230 GCA_964369355.1 uncultured Muribaculaceae bacterium
AAAAGACTATTAGTCTTTTTTTCTTGTATAAAGATATATAAAATGATATAATTTCATAAGAAAAAAGGAAGTGGAAGTATGGATAAACTAATATTAATTAAATATGGTGAATTAACAACTAAAAAACAAAATAGAAAAATGTTTATTAATTTATTAAATCAAAATATTAAAAAATTATTAAGTAATCATGAAATAGCAATTAAACAAGATAGAGTAAGAATGTATATTGAAGTATTGGATAATAACTTTGATTTAGTAGTAGAAAAACTAACTAAAGTATTTGGGATACATGGTATAGTAATATGTCATAAAGTAAATAATAATACAGAAGAAATATCTAATAAAGTATTAGAAATTTTAAAAGAAAAACAATTTAAAACATTTAAAGTAGATACTAATAGAGCAGATAAACAATTTGAAATAAGATCAATGGATTTTAATAGAATTATAGGTGGTTTAGTATTAAAAAACTTTGAATGTAAAGTTGACGTACATAATCCAGACCTTTACGTTTATATAGAAATAAGAAACAATGGAACATTTGTCTATACTAATGAAATAAAAGGATTAGGAGGATATCCTGTTGGAGTGCAAGGTAAAGGATTACTTATGCTATCAGGAGGAATTGACTCACCAGTAGCAGGGTACTTAACTTTAAAAAGAGGTGTAAATGTAGAGTGTCTATATTTTGAATCACCACCACATACAAGTTTAGATGCAAAAAATAAAGTAGTTAAATTAGCATCTATTATAAATGAATATTCAGGAAATGTTAAAGTACATGTAGTACCATTTACAGAAATTCAAGAAGCTATATATAAAAACTGTCCTTATGATTATATGATAACCATAATGAGAAGAATGATGTATAGAATAGCAGAACAATATGCTTTAAAAAATAAATTTAAAATAATTATTAATGGAGAAAGTATTGGACAAGTAGCAAGTCAAACATTATCAAGTATGTCAGTAATAAATGCAGTTACTAATATGCCTATAATTAGACCAGTAGCTTGTTTAGATAAATTAGAAATAATTGATATAGCTAAAAAAATAAATACATATGAAACTTCAATATTACCATTTGAAGACTGCTGCACTATATTCTTACCAAAACATCCGGTAATAAATCCTAATTTAAATGTATGTATAGAAGCAGAAAAAAACTTTGATTATCAAACATTAATAAATAAATGTATTGAAAATATAGAAGTAATAACTAATTTAAATAATAACGAATTTGAAGATTTATTATAATCCAAAAATTACCATAAAAAAATAAGTATTAAAATAACCACGTTTACACATTATAAAAATGTAAACGGAGGTGAAATGATATGAATAAAGCAACAAATAGTTTTGTAGTGCCAGGGGCAAAACAAGCAATTGAAAAAATGAAATATGAAATAGCAACTGAATTAGGTGTTAATATGGGACCAGATGCAACTGCTAGAGCTAACGGATCTGTTGGTGGAGAAATCACTAAAAGATTAGTTAAAATGGGTGAACAACAATTAGGTGGAACTCAAAATAGATAATAATAAAAACCTCAATTATTAATATTGAGGTTTTATAATACCCTAAAAATGTATTGACAAAATAACTATAAAAATATATTATTTATATAGAGTAGGAAGTAGGGTATATATATGAAGAAAAAAGGATTTACATTAATTGAATTACTAGCAGTATTAGTTATTTTAGTAATAATAATGGCTATAGCAACACCTATTATATTGGGAATAATAGATGAATCAAGAATAAGTGCTAACAAATCAACAGTAGAAGGTATTGTTGATGCAGCAGAACTTTTATATGCAACAAGCGTTACTAATGATACATTAACATCATCATTTAATGGTAAAATAAATTTAAGTGATGAAATAAAAATATCAGAAAGAAATTATGAAGAATTAAATGTTTATATAGATAAAGATGGAAAAATTTCTGTTTATGCTATATATGATGGTATATGTTATAGCAAATTAGCAAATAGTAAAGATATAGTAGTAGAAAAAGAATTTGAAACGTGCACAGCACCAACTATTACTGAAATTATAAAAACAGATCCAAATATAAGTGAAAATAACAACAATTTAGGAACAATTGATTATAGATATACAGGTAGTGATGCAAAAAACTATGTAATATTTAACAATGAAAATTGGAGAATAATTGGTATAGTTGATAATAAAATAAAAATTGTTAGAGATGAAGTAATGCCAGCAAG
>CAYJEO010000044.1:2330-5422 GCA_964369355.1 uncultured Muribaculaceae bacterium
CTGGTGAGAAAACAGATCCTTATATCTTAGGTATGTAATAATTAAAAGACAGCGATATATACTGTCTTTTTTTAGAAGTTTAGAAGGTAAAATAACTTCTTAATAATATTATAACCTTTATTTAAAATTATAAATTAACTATATTTGTTATATAAGTAAATATAAGTAATGGTAAAAACTAACATAGTAATTTTTAAAATAAGGGAAATAATATTAATGAGGTGAGATGTATGCAAAATAAATTAGTAGTGCCAGGAGCAAAACAAGTATTAGAAACAATGAAATATGAAATAGCACGTGAATTAGGTATTACCTTAGGTCCAGATACAAGTTCTAGATTAAACGGAACTGTTGGTGGAGCTATAACTAAAAAATTAGTTGATTTAGGTAAAGCTAACTTAAAATAAAATAAAAATCTCTTTAATTAGAGATTTTTTTATAATATTTTATCAACAATGTTATAGTTTAGTGCATCTTCACTACTTAAAAAATGATCTCTTTCAGTATCTTTTTTTACCTTCTCTAAATCTTGTTTACAATTTTTAGATAAAATACTATCTAACTTATCTCTTAATTTTAAAATACGTTCAGCAGCTATTTTTATTTCAGTAGCCTGACCTTGAGCACCACCTAAAGGTTGATGAATCATTACTTCAGCATTAGGTAAAATATATCTTTTACCTAACTTACCACTAGATAAAAGTAAAGCAGCCATACTAGCAGCCATTCCAACACATATAGTAGATACATCACTTTTAACAAAATTAAAAGTATCATAAATAGCCATACCAGCAGTAACACTACCACCAGGTGAATTAATATAAATACTTATATCATCATTATTAATAGAATCTAAATAAAGTAATTGAGCAACAACAGAAGAAGAAGTAGCATCAGTAATTTCTCCATTAATGATAATAATTCTATCTTTTAATAATCTAGAATATATATCATATACTCTTTCTGTACCGTTTTGTTTTTCAATAACTGTAGGAACTAAGTTCATAAAATCATCCTCTCTATATTTATAATAGTTAAATAAGTTAAATAATATTCAAAAATCGTGTGACAAAATTTTATTTTTTTGATAAAATTAGTATAGAATAAGAGGGATATAAAATGAATAAATTAGTTAAAGTAACTTATAAAGGTAATTTAACAAAAGAATTTTTAGCAGGAACTACTTTAAAAGAAATAAGTGAACATTTTAAAATGTATTATAATTTTCCAATATTACTTGCTAAAGTAGATAATCATTTATGTGAATTATCAGAAACTATAGATAAAAAATGTGAAATTGATTTTTATGATAGAACAAGTGGAATAGGTAATAATATATACGGTAAAAGTTTACAATTTATTTTAGTATTAGCAGTAAAAAGAGTATTAGGAAATAATGCAGATGTAATAATCCAACATTCAATAGATAAAGGATTTTACTGTGAAATAATAAATGAAGAATTAGATAAACCAATATTAAAAAAAATAGATAACGAAATGAAATCTATAATTGCTCAAGATTTAAACTTTATGAAAATGAGTGTAGATAGAATAGATGCAATTAAATTTTTTAAAAAACAAAAACAATTAGACAAAGCAGCAACATTAAAATATATTAGTAATTCATATATTAACTTATATAGAATAGATAGTTTATATGATTACTTCTATGGACAATTAGCGCATTCTACATCACAAATAACAGATTATAAACTAGCCTATATAAAAGACAATGGATTTGCAGTAAATTATCCAGATATATACAATCCAGATATAGCGCTAGATTATAAGCATCATAGAATGTTATTTAATAAATTTTTAGACTATACAATATGGGGAGAAACACTAGGAATTAAAAATGCTAGTGATCTAAATGAAATAGTATCAAAAGGTAAATATGATGAATTAATTCATTTATCTGAAACATACTATAACCAACAATTATCTAGAATTGCTGATCAAATATATGAAAGAAAAAGTAATGTAAAATTAATATTATTAGCAGGACCTTCATCAAGTGGAAAAACAACAAGCTCAAAAAAACTGCAAATATATTTAAAAAGTCAAGGGATTAAAACACATCAAATATCACTAGATGATTATTATAAAAATAGAATAGATACACCAAGAGATGAAATGGGTGAAATGGATTATGAAACAATAGATGCAATAGATACTAGTTTATTTAATAAACATATGGTTAAACTATTAGCAGGTGAAAAAGTATTGTTACCAGAATATGACTTTGTACTAGGTGAGAGAGTTTATAAAAATAAATACTTACAATTAGGAAATAATGATATAGTAATAATAGAAGGACTGCATGCATTAAATGAAAAATTAACTTCATCAATTGAAAGAAAAAATAAATTTAAAATATATATAAGTCCATTAACACAATTAAATTTAGATAATCATAATAGAGTACATACAACAGATACAAGAAAATTAAGAAGAATAATTCGTGATAGCAAATATAGAGGAGCACCAGTTGAAGAAACTTTATCTATGTGGAAAAAAATAAGACTAGGTGAAGAAAAATATATATTCCCATATCAAGATGAAGCAGATAGTATGATTAATTCATCATTAATGTATGAATTAGGTATATTAAAAACATATGCCGAACCTTTATTATTTTCAATAGATGAAAATAGTGAGCATTATCCTGAAGCATTAAGGTTAATTAATTTCTTAAGAAATTTTTTACCAATACCTTCAGATGATGTACCAGCAGATTCAATATTAAGAGAATTTATAGGCGGTTCTGCCTTTAAATAATAGAAAGAAGGAATAAAATGATAAAAGTAGCAATTAATGGTTTTGGAAGAATAGGAAGACTAGTATTTAGAATTATGGAAGAAAATCCTAATTTTGAAATAGTAGCAATTAATGATTTAACAGATGCTAACCAATTAGCACATTTACTAAAATATGATACAAATCATAGAAACTATAGAATAGATGAAATTACATCAGAAGATGATAGTATTGTAATAGGTAATAGAAAAGTTAAAGTATATTCAGAAAAAGATCCAGCAAATTTACCATGGGGTGAATTACAAATAGATCAAGTATTTGAATGTACAGGA
>CAYJEO010000045.1:0-5340 GCA_964369355.1 uncultured Muribaculaceae bacterium
TTCGCTTGCTAATTTTTTTATCATTCTTCCACCACCTTTGGTACTTTGATTTGATTTCTCTCAACTTCTTTAACGTTTGATAATAATTCTTCAGTAGTCATTAAATTAGTTGCCTCATCTTCTCTTAAAACATCTCTTTTAATGATATATGGAAAAGTCATAGGTTCTACATCAGAAATGTTTTCTATTTTTCCTATTAATTCCATTTGATCTAGTATTACATCAAATTCTTGCATTAATACTTCATATTCGTTATCATTCATATCAAACATTAATTTGCTTGCATATTTTTTTAAATTTTCTTTTGTTATCATTTCTTCACCTCAATATATATATTATAACATAATTTAGCTTTATATAATAAAAAAAATCACCTAAGTGATTTTAATTTCAATGGTAGTCCGTACGGGATTCGAACCCGTGAATGCATGCGTGAAAGGCATGTGTGTTAAGCCACTTCACCAACGGACCATATCAATGGTGGGCCTGACAGGACTTGAACCTGTGACCCCACGCTTATCAAGCGTGTGCTCTAACCAACTGAGCTACAGGCCCCTAAAAATTGACTACTTAAGTATACCGTATTTTTTTTCATTTGGCAAGACTTTTTTTACATTTTTTTCAAAAAATAAGTGGCGCTCAATGCAGGACTTGAACCTGCGACCCCCTGATTAACAGTCAGGTGCTCTAACCAACTGAGCTAATTAAGCAAAAATAAGTGGCGCTCAATGCAGGACTTGAACCTGCGACCCCCTGATTAACAGTCAGGTGCTCTAACCAACTGAGCTAATTAAGCGTGTCATTAAAATTGACGACATAAACATTTTATAATATTTTATAACTTTTTTCAAGCATTATTACAAAAAAAGTACAAAAAAAGAGAAATTAGTACTTTAATTTCCCTTTCATTCCTTTTAAACCTTTAACTCCACTATAATTTCCTAAGATATTAGTGTCGATTACAGTTACTTTTCTAGACTTATTTTTATAGTCTTTAATTCCAATTGAAATTAATTCTTCTAATAAATCACTATATTTTTTACCAGTTGGTTCCCAAAGATAAAATGATAATGACCCTGGAATTGTATTTGGCTCATTCACATAAACCTTATTAGTTTTCTTATCAACTAGAAAATCAATTCTACAAACACCTGAAAAGTTAAATGTTTTAAATGTCTTTTTAGCTATTTCATAAATTTCTTCTCTTAATTCATTTGATAATCTAGCTGGTATTATTCTATCAGCTGAAGCCATTCCCTTAACTCCACCTTTTGATTTAGATGAAGATAAATATTTATCTTTATAAGTTAAAAATTCTTCTTCTGTTAATACTTCTTCTAATTCACTTAATTGTTGTGATTCGTAATTACCTAATACACTACAATTGATTTCAACTAAGTTTGAAACTACTTTTTCTACTACTATTTTATTATCAAATGTAATCGCTTCTTGAATTGATTTAATAACATCTTCTTCGTTTTTAGCAACGTTTATTCCGATACTACTACCTAAATTTGCTGGTTTTACAATAACAGGATAACCCATTTTTTTAATATCTTTTAAAATTTTATCTTGAGTTGTACTAAATTCAGTGTCAAAAAACCAAACATAATCAACTACTGGTAAACCTACATCCGATAAGATTTGTTTCATCATTACTTTATCTTGACCAATTGCAGATCCCATTACGTTACTACCTACATAAGGAACACCTACTGTGTTTAAGTAACCTGCTAATGAACCATCTTCTACATTATTACCATGTACAATTGGTAATACTATATCCAATTCTGTTATTACTTTACTAATAAATGAAGTTGTTTGTAATACAAAACTTCCATTTTTATTTAGTAATACACATTTTTTAGCATATCTTTTTAATGAACTAAAGTCTTTATACACGTCTATATTCATTAACATTTTACCTGTATGCCAAGTTTTTTCTCTATCTATATAAATTGGAATTATATCATACTTTTCTGAATTAATATGTTCCATTGCTTGTACCGCTGATACGATACTTACTTCATTTTCAACTGAAGCACCACCAAAAATTACACCTAATTTTATTTTCATAATACACTACCCTTCGTTAAATAAATCTGGTAAATCATTTTCTAAAAGTACATAAGTATCTTTTTCTTTAATTTTACCTACTATAACAAATGCTTCTTTTACATCATTTATTATATGAATATTTTTTTCGTTATAAGATTTATCTTTTAACCCATCTAATATAGGTTTAGATTGTTCTTCTCCTACTAAAATAACTTCATCGGCAACTTCAGCTATTTGTTGTCCGAATTCAAAATTTAATTTATATTGTAAATCAGCTAATTCAATCATACCTGGTGTTACTACTATTTTTTTACCTGGCATTAATTTTAATACATCTAAAGCCATTTTAGACCCTACTGGATTTGAATTATAAGCATCATCTATATAAGTTATATCATTTACCTTTTTAAGTTCTAATCTATGTTTAATTTGATTAACTTTTAAAACACCTGTTTTTAATTCTTCAACAGACATCCCTAAGTGTTTACCTAAAGCTATCGCTGCTAATATATTATAAACATTTGCTCTACCTAATAATTTAGTTGTAAATTTATGTTTTTTACCTTCTTCTTTAAATATGACATCAAAAGTAGTACCCTCGTTTGATAATTTAATATTAGTAGCCATTACATCTGCTTCATTATCTATACCTATCCATAAGATTTTACAATCATTTTTAAGTTTATAACTTACTTGTAATTCATCATCTCTATTTAAAATACCTACTCCATCACTTGGTAATGATTCTATAAGTTCAAATTTACCTTTTTGAATATTTTCTTGACTTCCAAATGAAGTTAAGTGAGCTGTTCCCACTTTAGTTAAAATACCATATTTAGGCTTAACTAAATCACAAATCTCTTTTATTTCACCTTTTTTAAACGCACCCATTTCAGCAATAAAGTAATCATTGAATGAATCTAAATAATTGTTTAAAGTATTAATTAATCCATAAGTAGTATTAAAGTTTTTAGGTGTTTTAAATGATTGAAATTTTACATTTAAAATATCATCTACTATATTTTTACTACTTGTTTTTCCATAACTTCCTGTTATACCAACAACATCCATATTAGGATTTTGTTTTAATTTTCTTACAGCTTGTCTTCTAAAATGATAAAAAACTTGTTTTTCCACAGGAATATTTATAATATTAACTAAAATAATCATATAGTTATTTATATAAACCAAGAATCCTAATAATAAGTAATAATATGCAACTAAACTTTCATCAAAAGTTAAATAAATCATCACTACTGGTAGTAAATATACTAATAAAGTTGTAACCACCATTCTTTGAATTCTTTTAGTTACATTTAATTTGATTTTTGTTTGTTCTTTTTTTAATTTAATTTTTTGTAACATATATAATAATATATAAAATACTGCTACTAAATAAGGCGCTATATTTATATCAACAAATAATATTGATATGAATATTACAAATAACATTTCTTGAGTTAAAAACTCTTTTTTAAAATTGTTTTTAACCCACTTTGCATATCTTCCACCTGTGTTATAAAAATTTTGTTGAATCATTTGTAATGATTTTTTTGTTTTTAATATACCAAATAAAAATAATGGTAATAACGAAATAATAAATAAATTGTTCATAATATCCTCCTAATTAATAAAATTTTTTATTATATTTATAGATTGTTCTAATCTTTCTAAATAAGCATAATGAGTACAACCTTCAAACTCAATAACTGCTGCATCTTTTAATAAACTTTCTAATTCATAAGCTGATTCTAAACTAACAGCTTCATCCATTGTTCCCCAAATAAGTAAACTTGGACAAGTTATTTTTTTAACATCTTCTCTGATATCTAAATTAACTGTATTTACTAATATTTGTCTCATCATATCAGATGCATTTTTATAATCAGATGATCCTATATGTTTTTTAGCAAATCCTTCTAATTTATTAACAACAGGTACTTTTTTTAAAGTCTTTAATACTTTTAATTTAAAAGATACTTTTTCTACTTCTTTTTTAAATGGGCTACCAAACAAAATTAATTTATTAGTTTTATATCTAGATGCGTATAATAAACTAATTTTACCACCAAATGAATGACCGATAAAAGTAGGATTTTTAATTTTTAATACATCAAGTAATTCTTTAATTGTTTCCATATAATCTTCTACTGTATATGCAAAACTAGGTTCTTCTGAAAAACCGTGTCCTGGCAGATCAACGATTATTAACCTATTCTCTTTTTTTATCTTATTAGCGATAGGCATCATCATTTGAATATTTTGACCCCATCCATGCAAAAGTACTATTGTATTTTTACCTTCACTATTTATTTCTTCATAATTTATATTTAAGTTTTTTATCTTTTTTATCATAAACTCACCTTATAAATTATAACATATATTTTTTTTTATTACTACTTTTATACTTATTTCTTATTGATTTTAAAAGGTATTTTACTATATTTTATAAAATAAATTAAATATACAATAGACAAAGTAAATAAAATTACATGTATATAAGAAAAACTAAGCGCAAATATATATCTTAATAAAATTGATGTTATATTAAAACCTACATGTATTAGTATAGCTGCTAATATACTTTTTTTAATTTCATAAAAATATGTAATTACTAAACTAATTACTAATGTATTAATTATTTGATATACATTGAAATGTACTAACATAAATATTAAAGAAATAATTATAATTGCTTCCTCTACTTTAAAATATTTTTTAAGTTTATTATAGGCAATACCTCTAAATATAAATTCTTCACAAACAGGACCAATAATTCCTATAGCAACTATTGGAATAAATAAGTTACTATATGTATTAACTATAATATTAATTAATTCAAAATGATTTAATAGATAAAAAACTATGTTATAAATTATTGATATACTACTTCCTAATAATAAATAATTAATTTTTTTATCTATACTTTTTTCTTTATTATCTTTAAAGTATTTATTAATATATTTTATATTTACAAAATATAATAAAATAAGACCTAAAAATACTTTAGAATTAAATAAAAATTCACTCAATAAAATTTGATATTCTGATGTACTAATAAATTCAGTTGTATAATTATTATCAAAATTAAAAAATAAAGTAATTAATATAATTAAAATAAAGTTTAATATTAAATATTGTAAAATTGGTTCTATTACTTCTATAACTTTTTTCATATCATTCTCCTAAAAAAGACAGTTTAATACTGTCTTACATTGTTTTTCCATTTGTTTCTATTTCATTAGATTGCACGAATTCATTCATACTTTGAAATGGAATATT
>CAYJEO010000046.1:0-5033 GCA_964369355.1 uncultured Muribaculaceae bacterium
CCATGTAATAATCTTGATAATAAATAAGATTTATAATTAATATTATAATCACTTAATATACTTAATACTTGCATATGGATACTAATACCACCAAATGAAAGAAAAAAAGTAATAAAAAGTGATTTAACTAACAAAGGAATTTCAAGTAGACATACATACTTAATTCCTTTTGTTATTTCTAAAAGACCTGTAATAAAATATTTTAAGTGAGTATTTATATCAAGTAGTAAAATAATATCTGATATAACACTAAAGGTTACAATAACACCTAATATAAGTAATATAACATTAGTGTTTTTACTTATTGAATTAAGTAAACATTTATTAAAGGATAATTTATTTAAATTAATACTTTTTAATTCATTATTTACTTTTATTTTATTTTTAATAAATAAACCTATTATAATATTAGGAATATAATGACTTATTAAAATTAAAATAGCTAAGTTTTTATTTAATAATAAAGTTATTGTACCTATTATAAATAAAGGATTAGAAAAATGAGTAAACATTAATAATTTATTAGCTTCGTTAATACTAATTAAATTATCATCTAATAATTCTTTAATAAATTTAGCATTAGAAGGACAACCAGATATTAAAGATAAAAAAAATACATAGCAGCCATTATAAGAAATATTAAATAAAAAATTCATTGGTTTATAAAATAATTTACCTAAAATATCAATTAATCCATAATTTTTAAGTAAATCTGCTATAATAAAAAAAGGAAATAAAAAAGGAATTACATTTTTAAAAGTAATGTTCATACCAAATATAACAGAATTCATAATAATATTTGAATTGAATAACATAATAAATAAGACAGTACTTAATAAAACTAAATAAATATTGTTTTTCATAAAATCTCCTTATAGAAACGAGTGATACTATCAATAAAATATATGAAATAATAAAAAAAATAGTTAAATTTTTAAGTAACTTTTTAAAAGAAATAACAGATATAATAATTGTTTTTTTAATAGGAATATTATTAGTAGTAATAGAATTACCTTATTATATAAATACTCCAGGTGGACTTACTTTAGTAAGTGATAGAATCGAAGTAGAAAATGAATATGAATCAACAGGTTCTTTTAATATAACTTATGTAGTGGAACTAAAAGCAAATATTCCAACACTTATATATGCATATTTTCACCCCGATTGGGATATATATCAAAAAGATGAAGTTGTTTTATCAAATGAAACTTATGAACAGCAATATATTAGAAATAGATTATTACTGGAAGAAGGAACTGACAATGCAATAAAAATAGCATATGAATTAGCTGATAAAGAAATAGAAATATTATCTAATAAAGTTTATATTACATATATAGATGAAGCAGCATTTACTAACTTGGAAATAGGGGATCAAATCTTAGAGGTAAATGGTATAAAAATCACATCAAAAGAAGATTTATTTACTATTTTAGAATCATCTGAGTTAAATGAACAAATTATATTAAAAGTAAAAAGAAATAATGAAGAAATGACTAAACATGCAACTAAAGTGAATATTGAAGATGAAGAATTATTTGGTTTAATGATAACAGAAGATTTAGAACTAAGAACAGAACCAACAACTACTTTTAATTTTGAAACAGAAGAATCTGGCCCTTCAGGTGGATTAATGACTACTTTATACATATATGACTCATTAATTGAGCCTGATTTAACTAATGGATATACAATAGCCGGAACAGGGACAATTGAAGCAGATGGCAGTGTTGGCGAGATTTCTGGAGTTGAATATAAAATTATAGGTGCAGTTAGTAAAGACGCTGATATATTTTTAGTTCCTGAAGAAAATTATGAAGAAGCAGTAGCAGTAAAAAAAGATAAAAACTTTAAAATTGATATAGTAAGTGTTAAAACTATTGAAGATGCTTTATTATATTTAAACAATCTTGATTAAAAAATAGACTTATGTCTTTTTTTTTGATAAAATTAAAAAAGGTGAAGTGACATGATAAGAAGTGAAGTAGATATAAATAAAGTAACGCCAATGATGCGTCAATATTTAGAAATCAAACAAAGAAACGAAGATATTATTATCTTTTTTAGACTAGGAGATTTCTATGAAATGTTTTTTGAAGATGCAACAAAAGTTGCTCATCTATTAGAACTTACACTAACAGGTAAAAATGCTGGGTTAGATGAAAAAATACCAATGTGTGGTATACCTCATCATGCCGCGTCTACTTATATTGATAAATTAATTAACTTAGGTTATAAAGTAGGTATAGCAGAACAATTAGAAGATGCTAAAAATGTTAAAGGTATAGTTAAAAGAGATGTAGTTCAAATAGTATCAAAAGGAACTAATTTTAATACTGATACATTAAATGAAAAAGAAAATAATTATATTGCTAGTATAGTAGATTGTAAAACAGCTTATAGTATAAGCTATTCAGACTTAACAACAGGAGTTATTTATACAACTAAAGAAAAACATAATATAAGTAGTTTAATTACTTATATTGTAAGTATGGGGATAAAAGAAGTAATAATGTCTTCAAAAGTAGATAATAATGTATATCAAATTCTTAAAAATCAATTTAATATAACATCAACAATAGTAGATGATTTAGAAAAAGAAAATAAATATAGTTATGTATATGATGAAATAGAAGATTTTTACTTAAAAGAAAGTATAATTTATTTAATAAGTTATATCGTCAAAACACAAAAAAGAGAACTGTCACATTTGCAAAAAGCTGAAGTAATAAAAAATAATAATTTTTTAAAAATGGATATTCATACTAAAAGAAATTTAGAACTAACACAAACACTTAGACAAAACACAAGAAACTACTCACTAATATGGTTATTAGATAAAACAAAAACAGCAATGGGTTCTAGAATGCTTAAAAACATGATTGAATCACCATTAATTGATATAGAAAAAATAAATCATAGATATGATATGGTAGAAACTTTAATAAAAGAATTTATATTAAAATCAGAACTTCAAGATTTATTATATGAAGTTTATGACTTAGAAAGATTATCAGGACGTATTGCTTTTGGAAATGCTAATGCTAAAGATTTATTACAACTAAAAAATTCTATTAAAGTACTACCTTCAATAAATGAAATATTAAAACAAATAAAATTTAATGAAACTTTAAAACCACTAGATGAATTATATAAATTACTAGATGAAAGTATTTATGAAAATCCTCCAATATCTATAAAAGAAGGATATATTATAAAAGAAGGTTATAATAGTGAATTAGATGAATTAAAAGATTTAAGAAAAGGTGGCAAAGATTTTGTTGCTAGATTCGAATTAGAAGAAAAAGAAAAAACTGGTATTAAAAATTTAAAAGTAGGTTATAACCGTATATTTGGTTATTATATTGAAGTATCAAAAGGAAATATTTCACAAGTAAAAGAAGAATTTGGATATGAGAGAAGACAAACTTTAGCGAATTGTGAAAGATATATAAGTCCTATTTTAAAAGAAAAAGAAGCATTAATTTTAAATGCTGAAGAAAAAATTATTGAACTAGAATATAATTTGTTTATTGAAATAAGAGATAGTATTAAAAAATATATTAAAGATTTACAAATGATAGCCAAAACTATATCTAATATTGATGTATTACAATCTTTTGCAACTATAGCAGAAGAAAATAATTATATAAGACCGACCTTATCTTTAAAAAAAGAAATAAATATTAAAGATAATCGACATCCAGTAGTTGAAAAAGTTATAAATACGTTATATGTTCCAAATGATATCATAATGAATGAAGATACGAATATACTATTAATTACAGGACCTAATATGGCTGGTAAATCAACTTATATGAGACAAGTAGCAATAACAGTAATTATGGCTCAAATTGGATGTTTTATTCCTGCTTCTAAAGCAACATTGCCTGTATTTGATGCTATATATACAAGAATTGGTGCATCAGATGATTTAGTATCAGGAGAATCTACTTTTATGGTTGAAATGACTGAAGCTAATAATGCTATTACTAATGCTACTGAAAATAGTTTGATTTTATTTGATGAATTAGGTAGAGGTACTGCAACTTTTGATGGTATGGCTTTAGCGCAATCAATTATTGAATATATTAATACTAATATATTAGCAAAAACTTTTTTCTCAACTCACTACCATGAATTAACGGATTTAGAAAATACTAATAAAGGTATTAAAAATATTCATGTATCTGCTGTTGAAGAAAATGGTCAATTAACATTTTTACATAAAATTAAAGAAGGTTCTATTGATAAAAGTTATGGTATTCATGTTGCAAAATTAGCTAAAATGCCTGATAGTATTATTAAAAGAGCTGATAGTATATTAAAAGTATATGAAAATAAAGAAATTAAAAAAGACAAAATAATTCAAGAGCAATTACCTTTAGATTTATTAGTTGAATCCAATTTAGAAAAAAGATTAAAAGAAATAAATCCACTAGAAATAACACCTTTAGAAGCTCTAAATATATTAAATGAATTAAAAGAATTAAAATAGGAGGAAATATGAATTTATTAAAAAAAGAAAATTGGTTTGTATGGTTAATATTATTATTTTTAAGTTATGGTATGTCTAATTTTGCACTTGCATCTACTTTAGATGTATATGAAGAAACACCTTGGTTTTTAAAATGGGCTAAAAATAAAAATGATTTATTTAAATTACTTGCAATATTAATAACTTTAACAATTATTTTATTATTAACATTTTATTCAACACAAATAACTGAGTTAATTTATGAAAGTACAAATATATTTGTTACTTTAACATTATTTATAGCATCACTATATAGTTCTATTATATTAATAGCCGCAATAATTGCTTTTATTAATGTTTCTACTAAAGTAGCTGCTAAATTAAATGTCAAAGGTAGTGAACTATATTTATCAACTTATATTTGGATAGTAAGTTTAATTATTCCAATATTAGGTTGGGCTGTATTTGTACTTATGTTTTTATATGTTATATTAGCACCAATTTATATGATATATAAAGGACAAGGAGAACTAATAAATAATTAGTTCTTTTT
>CAYJEO010000047.1:0-5019 GCA_964369355.1 uncultured Muribaculaceae bacterium
GATGGTGGATTTATTGGAAATGATAATCTAATTTCTCATTGTTTAAAAAAATATTTTATATCAAAAGCTAGTTATTGGTTAAGTAGTAGTGAAGGAACAGATGATTATTTAATTCATTACGGAGCTAATAAAAAAAATGTCTTAAGATATCCTTTTTCATCTCTAAAAGATAGTGACATTTTAGAAAAAATTGTTTCATCTGAAGACAAAAAAGAACTTAAAAAGAAATGTAATATATCAGATAAAAGAGTATTTTTATCAGTAGGATCTTTTATTGAGCGTAAAGGATTTGACATTGTCTTAAAAGCTATTATTGATAATAAAATAAATGATAGTAATTTTATCTTTATCGGTGGTGGAGAAAAAAAAGATGACTACTTAAAAAGTATAAAAGAAAATAATTTAAATAATATAACAATTATAGATTTTTTAAGTAAAAAGGAATTATATGAGTATTATAAAATGGCAGATGTATTTTTAATACCTAGTCGTGAAGATATATGGGGACTTGTAGTAAATGAAGCAATGGCACATGGGCTTCCTGTTATTTCTTCAAATAACACTTTAGCATCATTAACGATGATTGATAGTAAATTTATATACGAAGTTGAAGATTCAAACAAACTAGCTTCTATAATTAAAAAATTCAATAAAATGGACAATGATAAACTTCAAAGTATTGGTAAAAAAAATTTAGAAGTGGCAAGGAACTACACTATTGAAAGTATGGTAAAAGTTCACAATGAAATATTTGATAAAATTATATCAGATAGCATGGTTAAATAAGTAAAACAATTGTTTTCAATTGTTTTTTTTGTTATAATTAATAAGGTGAATGATATGAAAAACATTTTTATAATAGGTAGTCATGGATATAAAAAAAATTATGGGGGATGGGAAACATTCGTTAAAAATTTTTGTACATACTACAACAAAGAAAAAGCAAATATATATGTTACAGAAGTAACACATGTTAAAAAAGAAATATATAAATTAGATGATATATTTTGTCTTCCTGTTAAAACTAAAAAAATAGGAAGTGCAACGATGATGATTTATTCTATTAAATCATTATATGATGTGTTTAAATATATTAAAAAAAATAAATTAAAAAACTCTATTATTTATATTTTAGGATTAAGACAAGGTATATTTTTAAAATTATTAAATAAAAAATTTAAGAAAAACAATATTAAAGTATTCATAAATCCAGATGGTTTAGAATGGAAAAGAAGTAAATGGAGTAAACCAATAAAAAAATACTTCTTATATTGTGAGAAAGTAATGACTAAATACTGCGATGGAATAATTTGTGATTCAAAAGGGATTAAAACATACTTTGAAAAACAATATCCTAAAAACAAAGTAAATAAACATTTTATTGCATATGGTACCAAAACATTTGATTTTAATAATATTAATGAAGAAGATATTTTAAGTAAATATAATCTAAAAAAAGATAATTATTGTTTAGTAGTAGGAAGATGTGTACCTGAAAATAATTTTGAATTAATAATAAATGAATTTATGAAATCAAATATAAAAAAAGAACTAGTAATTATATCAAATATTACAGGATCTCCTTATTATGATGTTATAAAAGAAAAAACTAATTGTGATAGTGATTCAAGAGTTAGAATATTACCTGGTATATACAATGAAGAACATTTAAGTACAATAAGAAAAAATGCCTATTTATATTTACATGGACATTCAGTAGGTGGAACAAATCCTTCTTTATTAGAAGCTTTAAGTTTAACTGATTTAAATATCTTATACAATGTTAATTTTAATAAACAGGTAGGACTTGATACATGTTTGTACTTCAATGAAAAAAATAATAACTTAAAAAAAGTTTTAGAAGATAAAAATTTAAAGAAATATAAAAAACTATTAGGTCCTCTTGCTAAACAAAGAATAAAAGAAGAATATACTTGGGAATATATAATAGATAAATATGAAAGATTATTTGGTGAACAATGAAAAAGATAAAAGCACGATTTGAAAAAATAATATATTTAACTAAAAAAGCTATATATTTTGCTTGGCATAGACACAAGTTTTTAATACCACCTAAGGCTATGAAGCAATATATGAAGTCATTCATTAGAGTTTTAAAAAGAAATAACTCTATGGCTAATTTAGTAGTAAATATGGGAGCATATCATAAATGGATTGAAGAAAACGAAGTAGATATAGAAATTAAAAAATTTAAATATAATCCATTAATTTCTATAATAATTCCTACTTATAATGTATCTGAGACATTATTAAGTGAATGTTTAGATTCTATATTAAGTCAAAGTTATAAAAATTTTGAAATATGTATAGCCGACGATAATTCACCTTCAGAAGAAACAAAAAAAACTTTAAAAAAATATGCTAAAAAGCATAAAAATATAAAAGTAGAATATAGAAAAGAAAATGGAATGATTTCTGTTGCTTCTAATACAGCATTAAAACTAGCAACTGGTGAATTTGTAATGTTAATCGATAATGATGATACTATTAATAAAAATGCACTGTATTATTTTGTTGAAGCATTAAATGAAAACAAAAAATTAGATTTTATATATTCAGATGAAGATAAATTAGATTTTAACGGTAAAAGATGTGAACCACACTTTAAACCAGATTATTCACCTGATACTATAATGGCAGTAAATTATATATGTCATTTAACTATGATTAGAAAATCATTAGTTGATAGTGTAGGAGGATTTAGAAAAGAATTTGATGGTTCTCAAGACT
The DNA here is from genome assembly GCA_964369355.1 of uncultured Muribaculaceae bacterium. Lineage (GTDB taxonomy): Bacteria > Bacillota_I > Bacilli_A > RF39 > UBA660 > CAYJEO01. The sequence goes on from CAYJEO010000047.1 coordinate 2,752, forward strand.
GGGATTTATTTTTAAGAGTATTAGAAAAAACTAATAATATCTATCATATAGAAAAAATACTATATCACTGGAGAATGTCAGCAACTTCAACAGCTGGATATTTAGGTAATAAAGACTATACAAATGATGCTTCTATTAAAGTATTAGAAGATGCATTAAAAAGAAGAAAATTAAAAGGAAAAGTATATCATAATCCTTATGTTAGTACTTATTTAATTGATTATGAAAATAATAATCCGTTAGTTTCTATAATAATACCTACAAGAAATTATGGTAAAGTATTAAAAGTATGTGTTGATTCTATATATGAAAAAAGTACATATAAAAACTTTGAAATAATCATAGTAGATAATGGTAGTGATGAAGAATATACTATTAATTTATTAAAAGAATATAAAAAAAATAAAAACTTTAAAGTAGTTAGAGTAGACGAAGAATTCAATTACTCTAGATTAAACAATAAAGGTGTAGAAAAAGCTAAGGGTGAATATTTATTACTTTTAAATAATGATACAGAAGTAATAGATGAAGATTTTATAGATAAAATGCTAGGTTATGCTCAATTAGAACACTCAGGAGCAGTAGGAATTAAATTACTATACCCAGATAACAAAGTACAACATGCTGGTGTTGTATTAGGCTATGGTGGACTTGCAGGGCATATATTTGTTACAGAAGATGGTAAAGATACTGGTTTAATGGGAAGACTAGTAATGCCATATAACTATAGTGTAGTAACAGCAGCTTGTTTAATGGTAAAAAAAGATAAATATTTACAAGTAAAAGGATTTGATGAAAATCTAAAAGTAGCTTTAAATGATGTTGATTTCAATCTTAATTTATTAAAAGAAGGATACTTTAATGTATGCTTATCACATGTTACTATGTATCATCATGAATCTAAATCAAGAGGATATGAAGTTACAAAAGAAAAACAAGAACGTTTCAAAAAAGAACAAGAATACTTAGAAAATAAGCATAAAGATATTTTAAATAAAGATAAGTACTTTAGTAAAAACAATATTTAATTATTGTTTTTTTATTGTTTAATATTTAATTTTATGTTAATCTTTTAATAGAGGTGTATATATGAAAGTAGTACAAATAAATGTAGTAAAAACTGGTAGTACAGGTAGAATAATGACTTATATAGATAAAGAATTAAAAAACAAAAATATTGAGGCACATGTATTTTACGGTAGAGGAAAAAAAAGTATTGATGGAATTAAAACAACATCAAATTTATCTTTTTTCATACATGCTAGTATGGCAACAATTTTTGACTTACAAGGACACTTATCATATTTTAGTACAAGAAAATTAGTCAAACAAATCCAAAATATTAATCCTGATGTAATTCATTTACATAATATACATGGTTATTATTTAAATTATAAATTATTATTTAAGTATTTAAATAATGAATATAAAGGAAAAATAGTATGGACATTACATGATTGTTTAGCGTTTACAGGAACTTGTTCGCACTTTACTTATGTTGAATGTAATAAATGGCAAACTAAGTGTCATACTTGCCCTCAAAAAAGTCAATATCCTAAATCAATTTTCTTAGATAGATCTAAAAAAGAACATAAATTAAAAAAAGAAATATATGGAATTAATAAAGATATATTATTTACTGTTCCTTCAAATTGGTTAAAGCAATTAGTTAATTTATCTTTCTTAAAAAATAATAAAACAGCCGTAATTAATAATTTTATAGACTTTAATGTTTTTAAATATCAAACTGACGATAATTTGTATCAAAAGTATAATATCGATAAAACAAAAAAAATATATTTAGGTGTTGCGAATGTGTGGGAAGATCGTAAAGGGTTAAAAATCTTTTATGAAATGTCTGAACAATTAAAAAAAGATGAGCAAATTGTTTTAGTAGGCCTTACTGATAAACAAATAAAAAAATTACCTAAAGGTATTATTGGTATTAGAAGAACATCTGATGCAAAAGAATTAGCTTGCCTATATTCTATGTCAACAGTATTTGTAAATCCTTCTGTTGAAGAAACTTTTTCATTAGTTACACTAGAATCATTAGGATGTAAAACTCCAGTAGTTGTTTTAGATACTAGCGCAGTTAAAGAATTGGTTTTAAATGAAGAGTGCGGTTATATATCAAAAAATAATGCAAAAGATATTTTAAAACTAACTAGAACTATTAAACACAGAGTAAGTGATGAGACAGTAAATAAATTAATAGATAAATATAATTATAAAAAAATAATAACTGAATATATTAATTTATATAAA
>CAYJEO010000048.1:0-4956 GCA_964369355.1 uncultured Muribaculaceae bacterium
TAAAAACTATAAGTTTTTATCTTATAGTTTCTCTTTTATTTTTAAAGCTAATTCTTTTATTTTTTTAAATCTGTGATTAAGCCCTGACTTAGTAATTGAATTACCAGTTTCTAAAGTAATAATTTCTGCTAATTCAGCTAAAGAAGCATCTATATATTTTTTTCTATATGTTATAACTTCTTTTATTTTATCATCAAGTAAATCAAGACCTCCAAAGTCTTCTACTATTTTAATATCTTCAATTTGTTGATCCGATGTTTTAATAATTTTATCAATATTTGCTTGTTCACAATTATTTAATCTATTAGTCATATTTTTATGATCTCTATAAATTCTTATATCTTCATAATATAATAATGCATTAATAGCTCTAATAAGTCTTAAAAAATCTCCTATTTTTTCAGATTCTTTTATATATATCATATATTTGCTATCTCTTTTTAATATTTTACTTTTTAAATAATATTGATTTAATAGTTCGTTTATAAATAAAGCATATAAATTAGAATCTACTAAAAATTCTAAATGATATCTACTAGTTTTAGGATCATTAATACTACCACAACATAAAAATAATCCCATTAAGTATGTACGAATCGATAAATCATCATCTGTTATAAAAGATTGTGGTACTTCTAAAATATTATCTTTATATAAACCAACATCTTTTAAAATAATATCTACTTTAGAAGTAATTTCTATTATATAAATTAAACTTTTATTAAAATTATATCCTTTACGAATTGTTATTTTAGGTGTTATATCATATTGCTTTTTAAAACAGTTAAATACCATTCTTGCAACTGATGCATTTTCACCTACTATTTTTATTTCTTTTAAAGAGTATTTATTATTTCTAATTACAGATGATAAAAATGTAATTATTTCAATATGTTTTAACTCTATTTTACTAACCTCATTTTTAACTGTACTTGTAAATGACATAATATCCCTCCTTAAAAATTAAACAGAAGAATAATCTTCTGTTAAAAATTTACAACATCTGTATTATATGAATCATTATATTGACGTTCTAATTTAGAACCTCTATTATAAAATATATATAAAATAATTCCTGTTATTATCATAAATAACGAAACACCTTGAGCTACTTTTAAAGACCCTAACATTAAACTATCTGTTCTAAGTCCTTCGATAAAAAATCTTCCAATTCCATACCAAATCATATAAATACTAAATATTTGACCTATTTTAATATATTTAAATCTTCTTATAATAATTAATACTATAAATCCTAATAAACACCATAGTGATTCATATAAGAATGTTGGATGGTAATAAGTTCCACCAATATACATTCCATCAATTATAAATGTTGGTAATTGTAAATTTTGTAAAAATTCTAAACTTACCTCTGGTCCATGAGCTTCTTGATTAAAGAAATTACCCCATCTTCCAATAGCTTGTCCTATAATTAATCCAACTGCCATCATATCTAGCATACGGTTAGTGTTAACTTTATATTTTTTAGTATAATATATTATCCATAATAAACCAAATAATATACCACCATGAATAGCAAGTCCACCTTCCCAAATTTTTAAAATATCACCTAAATTAGTGCTATAATAATTCCAATTAAAAGCAACATAATAAAGTCTTGCTCCTATAAAAGCAATAGGTACTAAAAAGAAAAATAAATTAATCATAAATTCTTCTGGTATATACCATTTTTTAGTTTCTTTTAAAATAACAGCACCACCAACAATTAACCCTAAGAAAATCATTACTGAATACCAATGAATTTGAAAATATCCTAAATCTAATAATACTGATTCCATAATCTCTCCCCTTATCTTTAATTATTATACCATATTATTTAAATAATCAAATATAAAAAAAGAGAAAATTAATTTCTCATTTTTTGTTATTTTGTTTTAAATTACATCTATATAAACATCTTTGACATAAATCTTCAACAACTTTTCTATTATGAAAATTATTTTTCATATTTAAAAATCTATCTGTTTTAACTATTTTATCCATTGAAGTAGCAAATATATTACCTAAATTAATAACTCCTTCTTGATCTAAACAACAAGGAATAACAGTACCATCTGATAATATACCAACATGATCAATTACTCCATAACATGTACCAGTATCGTTAATATATGGATCGGTAATTTCTGGCCATTTAAATAAATCACCTTTGTTTAAATATAATCTGTCTTGTAGTTTTATATTTTTTTCATTATTTATTTTATCTAATACATTATCTATTTTTAAGTTATCACACAATCTATTTAACATAAGAGTATTACTTTCGCCTATTGTATTATCGTTTAAAGCCCAGAAACGTAATTGTATATTTAAACCTTCATTTTGCTTTAAATAATTAATCATATATGTAATATCATCAATATAATTATCATTAGCTTTTTCAAAACTATGTAAAGAAATATTAATTCTTTTAACTGTTTTATTTAATAAAATATCTTTATGTTTCAATAAAAGTGTCCCATTAGTAGTAATATTAACAAACTTATTATATTTTTCACATAACTTAATAATATCTTCAAAATTAGAATGCATTAAAGGTTCTCCTTTAATATGTAAATAAACATAATTAGTATAAGAATCAATATGCTTTAAAGTAGTTTCAAATTCACCTAAAGACATTTCTTTTTTTACCTTTTTAGAAGGAGGACAAAAAGAGCAATTTTTATTACAAATATTAGTTATTTCAATATATATTTTTTTAAACATTTATTCACTTTTCAATTCAAATAAGATATCTCTTAATTCCATTGCTCTTTCAAAATCTAAATTCTTAGCTGCTTCTTTCATTTCATTTTCTAATTTAATCAGCATTTCTTTTTTATCTTTTTTATTTAATTTAACTTCTTTTTCTTCTATTTCAGTATTGTTAGAAATTAAATCACGAATTTCTTTAATAACAGTTTTAGGAACAATATTATGTTCTAAATTATATTTCTCTTGAATACTTCTTCTTCTATAAGTTTCTGAAATTGCATTATTCATAGCATCTGAATAATTATCAGCATACATAATAACATGACCAGATTCATTTCTTGCAGCACGTCCTATAATTTGGATTAAACTTCTAGTACTTCTTAAAAAACCTTGTTTATCAGCATCCATAATTGCTATTAAACTAACCTCAGGAATATCAATACCTTCTCTTAAAAGATTAATACCAACTAATACATCATACTTACCTAATCTTAAATCGCGAATAATTCTCATACGTTCTAAAGTTTTAACTTCACTATGTAAATAGGCAACTTTAATATCTAATTTTTTTAAATAATCAGTTAACTCTTCTGCCATACGGATAGTTAAAGTAGTTACTAAAACTCTTTCATTTTTATCTTTTCTTATATTTATTTCACTTACTAAATCATCAATTTGACCCTTAGTTTTTTTAACTTCAATAGTTGGATCTAATAAACCTGTTGGTCTAATAATTTGTTCTGCTACACTATTTACTTTATTTAATTCATAATCTCCTGGTGTTGCTGAAACATAAATAGCTTGTTTAATTTTTTCTTCAAATTCTAAAAATTTTAAAGGTCTATTATCCATAGCAGAAGGTAATCTAAATCCGTAATTAACCAATACTTCTTTTCTAGCTCTATCACCATTATACATACCACCTACTTGAGGTAAGGTAACATGTGATTCATCTACCATAAGTAAAAAATCATCACCAAAGAAATCTATTAATGTAGAAGGTGTTTCATTTTCTTCTTTTAATGCAATATGTCTTGAATAGTTTTCAATACCACGACAAAAACCAGTTTCTTCTAACATTTCTAAATCATAATTAGTTCGTTCCATAATTCGTTGATGTTCTAATAATTTATTTTCTGATTTAAATTTAATTAATTGCTCACGAAGTTCATCTTCAATTCGCTTCAAAGCTATTTTTAATTTATCTTCACTTGTAACAAAGTGGCTTGCTGGAAATATAGAAATAGATTTTTTATCTACTAATAAAACACCTGTTAAAGTATCAAATTCACTTATTCTATCTACTTCATCTCCAAAAAACTCAATACGAATTCCTTTTCCATGTTGGTTTATCGGAACTATTTCTAATACATCACCACGTACTCTAAAAGAACCTCTTTTTAAATCTAAATTATTTCTTTCATATAACATTTCAATTAATTTTTCTAAAATTTTATCTCTATCAATATTATCTCCTACATTAACTGTAAGCATTTTTTTCTTATATTCTTCTTTTTCTCCGATACCATAAATACAAGAAACAGACGCTATTACAATTACATCTTTAGAGTTAATTAAAGCAGAAGTAGCTGAGTGACGTAGTTCATCTATTTCATCATTAATAGATGCATCTTTTTCAATAAATGTATCTGTTTTCGCAACATATGCTTCTGGTTGATAATAATCATAATATGATACAAAGTACTCAACTCTATTTTCTGGAAATAGTTCTTTAAATTCTGAATATAATTGTCCTGCTAGTGTTTTATTATGGGCTAAAATTAAAGTTGGTTTATTAACACTAGCAATTACATTTGCCATAGTAAATGTTTTACCTGTACCAGTTGCTCCTAATAATACTTGATGTTTAACACCTGAATTGATTCCATCTACTAAAGTTTTAATAGCTTTTGGCTGATCTCCTGATGGTGCATATTTTGAATTTAACTTAAACATAAACTACCTCCTTAAACTGCATAGATTATACCATTTTAAGTATTAAAAAACAAGGTTTTATACCTTGTTATTATTATGGTTTATTTTAAAAATATTTATCAAATTTATATTCTTAATCAATTTCATTTGTTATATATAATTTATCATTATCAATTTTATTTGACAATTTGCTTTCATTTACTTGCTTTTGCAAAATTTCTAAATCTTTGATATTTTTAGTGTTTTTCAATGATTCCATTTGAAATATAGCAGCACTATTTAACTTTATCAATCTTTCTTTTT
>CAYJEO010000049.1:0-4493 GCA_964369355.1 uncultured Muribaculaceae bacterium
ACATGATCACAGGTGCTGCACAAATGGATGGAGCAATCTTAGTTATTGCTGCAACAGATGGACCAATGGCTCAAACAAGAGAACATATCTTACTTGCTCGTCAAGTTGGTGTACCTCGCATGGTTGTATTCATGAACAAATGTGACATGGTTGACGATGCTGAATTATTAGAATTAGTTGAAATGGAAATTCGTGAATTATTAAGCGAATACGGTTTTGACGGAGATAACACTCCAGTTATCCACGGTTCTGCATTAAAAGGACTTGAAGGAGTACCTGAATATGAAGATAAAATCATGGAATTAATGACTGCAGTAGATACATGGATTGAAACTCCAGAAAGAGATGTTGACAAACCTTTCTTAATGCCAGTTGAAGATGTATTCACAATCACAGGTCGTGGAACAGTTGTTACAGGACGTGTTGAAAGAGGTCAATTAAAATTAAATGACGAAATCGAAATCGTTGGATTAAAAGACACAAGAAAAGCTGTTGTTACAGGAATCGAAATGTTCCGTAAACAATTAGATTACGCTGAATCAGGAGATAACGCAGGTATCTTATTAAGAGGTGTATCTCGTGAAGACGTAGAACGTGGTCAAGTATTAGCTAAACCAGGTTCAGTTACTCCACACACTAAATTTAAAGCGCAAGTTTACGTTTTATCTAAAGAAGAAGGTGGAAGACATACTCCATTCTTCACTAACTACCGTCCACAATTCTATTTCAGAACTACAGACGTTACTGGTGAGGTTAAATTACCAGAAGGTGTTGAAATGGTTATGCCAGGGGATAATGTTGAAATGACAGTTGAATTAATCTCTCCAATCGCAATCGAAAACGGAACTAAGTTCTCAATTCGTGAAGGTGGAAGAACAGTTGGTTCAGGAAACATTTCTGAAATTATTCAATAATTAAACCAATTTAAAAGAATAGTTAAACTATTCTTTTTTTGTAAATAAAAATAGAATGATTTTCATTCTATTTTTTTAATACATTTAATATTTCATTTGGATTTTTTAAAACAAATTGTAAGTTATTAGTAAGTAATTGAAAATCACCAGCATATTCTATAATATCTGCTCCAAAATTTAATTTAAAATCATTTAAACCTTTATATTTACTATCACTATTAGGATTAGCAATACCACCTAAATTAAAGTGAGTATAACCTAACTTAGAAAATTTTTCAATTAATTTCCATATAAGCAAGTGTTTAGAGTTAAAATATTTATAATTTTTATCATATCCATCCATTAATAAATAAATTTCTTTTTGATATTTAATTATTAAACAAGAAGAAGTAATTATATTATCAATATCTAATTTATCTAATTCAATAGCATTTCTTAATTGTTTATTATAAGTATTTAATAAATTATCATTTAATATTTTTTTCTTAATTAAGTCTTTATTTTTCTTAGTATCTAAATTTAATATTTTATGATTTAAAGAATCACATAATTCTGATTGTTTATCAAACAGTTTTTTAGATTTATTTAAATGCTCTAAAGTATTTAAAGAAGTATAATAAATTTCAGCATCAAAATGATGTAATATATCTTCAAAATATGATTTATCTCTTGGGTATTTTTGTTTAGTATGATAATAAAGTTTATCAATATCATTAATGTTACCTTTATAAACTTTAATACCATTACGAACTGCTTTTCTAATTTTAGTTCTATATTCCTTTTTAATATTATTAAATAATAAAGTATAATGTTCACTAATATCTATATTAGCAATAAATCTTGGTTTTAAAGATTCAAAGAAATCATTATATCCTATATGTTTATAAAAAGAATTATTAAGTACATTAAACGAATAAGCATATGAATCTGTATTTTTATTAAGTAAAGGCGATATTCTTAATGTATTAATATTTTGTTTAGATAAATGTTTTTTAGCTAAGTCAAGATAAGTTTTTAAAAAAGGATTTGTATAATCTAATAAAAAACCACGTGGAGCATAAGCTTTTGTAGAACCATTTATTTTTTTATATATAATTAAACTAGCTCCTATTAAATTACTATTGTTAAAAAAGCCTATATAAAAGTATTTAAAACCTTGTTTTTCCATAACTAAAGCATAATTACTAGTTTGATAAATAGATTTATCATTATAAGTTAAAACAAATTCATTAAACTGTTGTTCTGTAATATTTGATACATTCATAATTTCACCTCAAGATTAAAATATTATATCATATTTTAATAAAAAATTAAAATTTTATGTCTAAAATAAAGGAAAAAGTATCTGAAATTTAATATAATATAAATAGAGATTAAAAATTATAAGTTGACAAACTAAGATAATTGGTGTATAACTTATACTTGATGAAAAGAGGGAATTTTATATGGCAAAAAATTTAGTAATAGTCGAATCTCCTAGTAAATCAAAAACGATTGAAAAATATTTAGGAAAAGATTTTAAAGTAGTGTCATCAAAGGGACACATAAGAGATTTATCAACATCAGGAAAATTTGGGTTAGGTGTAGATACTGAAGACAACTTCAAACCTAAATATACAACTATAAAGGGTAAGAAAAAAGATTTAGATGCACTCAAAAAAGATGTAAAATCAAGTGACTTTGTTTATTTAGCAACCGATCCCGATAGAGAAGGTGAAGCTATATCTTGGCATTTATATGATGCTCTAGGTTTAAATGAAAATAATTATGAGAGAGTAGTATTTAATGAAATAACTAAAGATGCAGTTTTAAACGCATTTGATCATACAAGAAAAATAGATCAAGATTTAGTCAATTCACAAGAAACTAGAAGAATATTAGATAGAATAATTGGATTTAGATTATCAAAATTAATGCAAGCTAAAACTAGTGGATCTTCAGCGGGAAGAGTACAGTCAGTAGCATTAAAATTAATTGTAGATAAAGAAAGAGAAATTAATGCCTTTAATCAAGAAGAATATTGGTCAATAAAAGCAGTATTTGATTCTTTTGAAGCTGATTTATTTAATTTTAATCATAAAGATATAGAAATTAAAGATGAAGTACAAGCAAATGAAATATTAGAAAAATTATCAAATGCATTTAAAATAGAATCAACTGAATCAAAAGTTAGAAATAAAAAATCTAAATTACCATTTACGACCTCAACTTTACAACAAGAAGCAAGTTCTAAATTAGGATTCAATGCAAGAAAAACAATGCAAGTTGCACAAAAATTATATGAAGGTATTGAATTATCTGATGAAACAGTAGGATTAATTTCATATATGCGTACAGACTCTATTCGTTTATCAGACTCATTTGTAATTGATACTAAAAAACATATAGAAGCTTCTTTTGGAAAAGAATATGTTGGATTTATTAAAACAAGTAAGAAAAAAGAGAATATACAAGATGCCCATGAAGCAATAAGACCAACAAGTATAAAAAGAGATCCATTATCAATTAAAAAATTCTTATCAGATGATGAATACAAATTATATAAACTAATTTACTTTAGAACATTAGCATCTTTAATGAGTGATGCAAAAACAAATAACACAACAGTTATATTAGATAATAATAATTATCAATTTAAAGCAACTGGTCAAGTGATAGTATTTGATGGTTATTTAAAAGCATACAAAGAATATGAAGATACTAAAGAATTTAGTTTACCACCATTTGATACATATAAAAGTAATATTATAGTTACAGATGAAATTGAAAAACAACAACACTTTACACAACCACCAGCAAGATATACAGAAGCTAAATTAATAAAAGAATTAGAAGAATTAGGAATAGGTAGACCTAGTACATATGCTTCTATAGTAGATGTAATTAAAAAACGTGGTTATGTAGATTTCTTAGAGAAAAAATTTAGTCCAACTGAAATAGGTGTTGAAATAACAGATAAATTACAAGTTTATTTTGATCATTTAATAAATGTTTTATATACAGCTAATATGGAAACAGATTTAGATAAAATTGCAGTAGGAGAAAAAGTTTGGTATGAAGTTTTAAAAAACTTTTATAATGAATTCGAACCTGCAGTTCAAAAAGCATTTGATGAAATGGAGAAAAAAGAACCGGAAAAAACTGGTGAAGATTGTCCTAACTGTGGAAATCCTTTAGTAGTGAGAAAAGGAAGATACGGTGAATTTGTCGCTTGTTCTAATTATCCAGAATGTAAATATATAAAACAAGAAGAACGTGAAGTAAAAGAAATTACTGACTGTCCTAATTGTGATGGTAAAATAATCGAAAAAACAAGCAGAAAAGGTAAAGTTTTTTATGGATGTAATAATTATCCAAAATGTAAAACAGCATATTGGGATATGCCAACAGCAAATAAATGTCCTGATTGTAACTCATTAATGCTTAAAAATAAAAAAGATGAACTATATTGTCCTGAATGTAAGAACAAATAGTTCTTTTTTATTTACTATTTTATTTTTTTTATATTTATAGTATAATTATTATAGTGGAAATAGGTGATCATATGGGAACAGCTCAAAATATATATTCATTAGTAGT
>CAYJEO010000050.1:0-3085 GCA_964369355.1 uncultured Muribaculaceae bacterium
TTGAAAAAGAAAAATTATATGGAATTATTGGAGTAGTTGTTGCTGTTGCATTTTTTATGTGGATGGGTAGAGATACTAAAGGAAACTTTATTGAAGAGTATGTAACGGGAATTATGGAAGTAAATTATACTGAAAAAACAGCATTATTTATGGAAACTACTGGAGCAACATCTTTAGAAGCTGAAGAGTATCATCAAGAAACTTTAGATTATGAAATTAGTAATTTTATATCTTGGTTTGAGTTTGATGAAATAACTGATGCACAATATAATGATTTATTAGTTTTATATAAACAAGTATTTGAAATGATTAATTGGGAAATTAGTGATGTTGAAAATAATGGTGATGAAAGCTATGAATTAAAAATGACTATTAAACCAGTTAATATTATTAAACATATGGATGATGCTTTAGCTTTAGAGTTAGAAGGTTTATCTGATACTGAAATTACTGCATATGTTGCTAATTGGAATGATAACATTATTAAATTATTAGAAAATAATATTAATGAAATTGGTTATTTTGAAACTGAAACTATTTTAGTTGAAGTAAAAAAAGATACAGATGGACTATATTATATTACTGATAGTTCATATGAAAAAATTGATAATGCTGTAATTAAATTTGATTATAGTAACTAATTTTTAAATTAAAGGTATTTTATCTTTAATTTTTTTTTATTTTAGGGTATAATGATAAGGACAATAGGGGTGATATTGTGATACTTAGAAAGCCTTATGCATTTCTAATTAAGAATTTTAAATTATTTCATCTTATAATGCTTGGTTTTATAGGATATTTAATTTATCAAAGTTCTTTAATATTAGAATTTTTAAACGGCTATGTAAATAATGTAACTATTATTATTGGAACAGAATTAACTGAACCTTTATTTAATGATTTTACATTTGCATTTCCATTTATAATAATTGTAGCATCAATTATTTTACTTAGTATAATGATAGTTAAAGAAAAACCTTTTGCACAATATGTGTGGAATATTATTCTTTATGTTGCTTTGATTAGTTTATATACTTTTGCTCATTCTACTATTGGTACGATGGAGTTAGAAATTGTTGATATAAGAACAGTTAGAGCTGTTAGAGATTTTTTCTTTATGGCTATTACACTACAATGTCTTTCGTTTGCTTTTGTATTTATAAGAGCAACTGGTTTTGATTTAAATAAGTTTAACTTTGATAAAGATTTAAAAGAATTAGAAGTAGAGACTAAAGATAATGAAGAGTTTGAAGTTAATTTAGATCTAGATGCTAATTTAGCTAAAAGAAAATTTAATTATTATAAAAGACAGGCTAAATATATTTATTTAGAGTATAAAAATATTATTAATATTTCTGTTTTAATAATTGCTTTATTCTTTGGATATAATATGTATTTAAATTCTAGTATTTTTAATAAAAATTATCAAGTTGGTGATTATTTTAGAACTTATAATTTTACTATGTCTGTTAAAGAAGTTTTTAAAACTAATAAAGATTTTGATTCTAATAAAATAGGTGATAGCACTTTAATTGTTTTAAATATAGATATTAAAAATAATTTTATCGAAGTGGCTCCTTTAAATTTAGGTAAGATAGCTTTAGTAGTTGATGGTACTAAGTTATATCATACTGATATATATCGTGATGATTTAACAGATTTGGGTATTGTTTATGAAAGTCAAGATATTAGCTTTGAAGGTACATCTTATTTATTAGTTTATGAAGTTCCTGCTCATTTAGTAAATAGAGATATGCAGTTTATTTATTATGATACTGCTTCTTTTAGTGTTGAAACTACTACTTTTAAAACTGATATAAATTCAATTGATTTAGATTCAATAGATTTAGAAACAAATTTAGAATTAGGTTCTACTTATGATTTTAAAGATACTATATATGATAATTTAAGTGTTACTGTTGATTCTATTTTATTACAAAATAGTTTTGAATTAAAATATAATTTTTGTATAGCAGATGAGTGTTATGATTCACTAGAGTATGTTAAACCTGTTTTTAATACTAATTATGATGAATCTTTAATTAGATTAGATGGAAATTTAGTTTTTGATAAAAATAATATGTTTTCTAGTTTTTCTGATTTTATATTAGATTATGGATATATAATTTATACGATAGAAGATACTACTTATTCTTTTAAAATAAAAGAACTAGTTAAACCTTTAAGAGTTTCAACTTCTTCTATTTTTATAGAAATACCTAGTGAAGTATTAAATGCATCAGTTGTTAAATTAAGTTTTAATATTCGCAATGAAGTTGTCAATTATACAGTAAAATAAAAAATAATTGATTAAAAATGTTGAAAAAATGTTATAATTATATAATGGAGGGCCTATATGATAAAAAAGCATGTGTTTAAATTATTATTGTTTTGTTTATTTTTGGTACCTTTTAAAGTAGAGGCTTATAGTTATTGTCCAACTGATTCAATGATTAGGTATCAAAAGTTAGCGACTAACATAACTACTACGTATTCTTATGTTGAACAAAATAATAGTATTACTTTTACTGGTAACATATTAAATGTTCATCAAGATTTATTTGTTGTAAATAATACAACAGAAGAAATTTATTATCCAAACAGTGATATAACTAACTTTACTTTATCTAATTTAAGTGAAGGTGTTAGTTATAGTTTTACTGTTTATACAGCTTTAGGTGGATGTGAAGATAGAGCTTTATATACTTTTTATATAAGTCTACCTTATTATAATCAATACTACACTCATAGTGAGTGTGTCGGTTATGAAGAACATTCTTACTGTCAAAGATGGGCTAAAGCAAATATTACTGAAGAACAATTTTTAAAAGAATTATCTTCATATAAAGAATCATTAATAAAAGATGATATAGATGATGAAACTACTGATGATAATGGTGGTTTTGATATTTTTGCTTTTATAGCAGAATATAGTACTTATATCATAGTAGTAGCAACAATAATTTTAATATTATTAGAAGTTATGTATTACTCAAGACTTAAAAAAGATGATTTTAAATTTTAAGAGGTGAAATATGAAAAAATATTTATTAATATTAATATTATCTATTACTATGTGTATAGG
>CAYJEO010000051.1:0-2423 GCA_964369355.1 uncultured Muribaculaceae bacterium
AAAAAAAGATAAATTAATATCTTTATTTCCATACACTGTAAACATCACAGTTACCGCTTGAAGGTTCTGGTGATGGCATTTTCATTTTAACAATCATTGGAACTTTAAAAGCTTTACCGAATACTACACAAGTACCTGGTTGTAATGTTTTTTGTTTTTCAACTATTTGTTCACTAATATTTGGTAACATTTTTTTTATATATTCTAAATCTCTTGGATGGTTCATTTTAAATATAATAAAATTAGTACACTGAGAAATTACTGTATCAGATATTTCTACTGGCCTTTGAGAAATTAAATTAAATATTAAACCATATTTTCTTCCTTCTTTGGCAATACGTTCAAAAATATTATATCCAAGTAAGAATTTATCACTATCTTCTTGAACATATCTATGTGCTTCTTCTAAGAACAAATGGAAAGGCACTGTTGCTCTTGTTGGAAGTTGTTTAGTAAAATCAAACAACATTTTAGAATAAATTTTAACTAAAGTTTTAGCTAAACCATCATCTATATCTTCTAAATTAAAGTTAATAATTTGTGCTCTTTTATTATCTACAGTAGTAACTAAAGAAGCAATATAATTTTCCAAAGTTATATATTCATCATAGTGAAAATATGCTGCATTTTCAGAAATTGTAATAGAATGTAATCTTACTTTTAAAGTAATAGCTTCTCCATACATTTTTTCATTTCTAAGCATACCTTCTGCTATCAAGGTAAAATCTAGTGCTTTTTGTAAATCTTGTAAAGTAAAATAAGCATCATCATTTATTTCTAAAGTTTCCATTTCCTCTTTAATAAAAGAAGAAATATAAGATGTCATTAAATTACTTTCTGGGAAATTACCTGCAGTATCTATTACAAAACAGTCTCTAAAAGATCTAGTATAACCTAATCCTTGTACTGGAGCCTCTAAATTAAATTCTTTAGTAGAACATGTTGCTAAAATTGCAAATATATCGTTTCTTTTAGCTGATGAAGTTTGATTTGTATATAAAATAGTCATAATAGCTTTTGCTATTAAATGGTTTTTATATTCAACATTTTCATCACTTGCAAATATACGAACTAATTTTAACATTCGATCAATAATCATTAATTGAGAATGAGTTTCAGCTGATAACAATAAAGCAAAATCATCTACAGATAATAACCATAATGGAATTTTTATTAAATTTTTCTTATCAGATAAATTAGTTGTATAGTATTTAAAATGAAAGTTAGGATTAATATCATTTACATTTTTAAATGAATTGTGATATTCACCATATGCATCAAATATAAAAAATGAAGATTTATAAGGTTGCATATAAGGATTATTAAATACATTTTGTAATAATCTAGCAACACCACAAGACTTACCAGAACCTGTATTACCTAATATAGACATATGGTTACTAAATAAATCGTTTAAATCAACAAACACAGGATAGTCATTATATAAAGGACTCATTCCTAAAATCATGTTTTTTTCACTTTGTCCACCAACAATAGCAACAAACTCTTCTTTATTAATCATTCTAATAGTTGAAGTTAATGATGGCTTTTTAATAACTCCACCAAAAAATCTACCTTCAATAATCTCACCTAAAAAATGAACTTTAATTTCAGTATCAGAAACATCTTCTACTTCTGAAATAATTATTGCATTTTTATCTTCAAAAACAACGTGCATATTCATTAAATTAGTAGTAATTGTACCATTAATTTGAATAGTTGCACCACTTGCACTCATATATATAATTTTTCCAAACATATTAATACCCCTTATATTAATTCTTCTATTTTTTCTTTTAATTCTTTATCTAATTCTTTTATTAATTCTTTTATTTCAGCTGATTTTTTTATTAAATTAAGAGTGGCTTCATAATACTCTAATTTTAAAACTGCTTCTTTTATTTGTTTATGAATAGCATTTCTGCTAATATCATAATTTTCACTTATTTCTGCTAATGTTAAATTATCAAAATAATAATCACTAAAATATAATTGTTGCTTATCAGTTAATAATTCACCATAATAATCAAATAACGTAACTATATTTATATCCATAAATCACCTATATAACATATTGTATCATTTGGAATATTCCAATAAATACAATTATAGTTCCTACTATGGTATAAATTAAAAACATTTTTTTATCTTTTTTTATTACTTTATAATTTTGACCTAATATTATTACTTCAATACCTAATAAAGTTTGAAATAAGAAACTAACACTTTCATAAAATATCGATATAATTCCTACTACTATTAAAAAAAATAAAAAGTAATAAGGTAATAAAACAATAAAAGGTTGTTTTTCTTTTGTTTCTATTAATCTACTCATTAAAATCCCCCAAATCCTTAAATAAACCATAAATATATTTTTCAATATCAAATTTAGCTATATCATTAACACCTTCACCTAAACCAAC